>JAHFOF010000012.1 GCA_023266935.1 bacterium
CCTCTAATTAAATCCACAGCTCCTTCTGTAGTGAGATTTGCTGCATTTTTATCATCAATTTTTATTATTCTATCTCCAGGCAAAATCCCAGCTTTTTCTGCAGGACTACCTTTGAGAGGAGCAATAACTACGAGAGCACCATCCTTGGCTACTACTTCCATACCCACTCCTTCAAAATTTCCTCGAACTTCTGAAGCAAAGGCTTTTGATTCTACTGGTGGAAAGAAAACAGTATAAGGGTCACCCAAGGAAGCAACCATACCTTGAATAGCTCCGTAAACTTTTTCTTGGTCTCCGATAATTTTGGTAGAAGTGGCCGTCGCAACATATTTGTCGTTTAAAATGTTCCAAGCTTTCCAAAATTGTCCAAAATCTACTGCCGATGGTTGGCTGGTGGTCTTATTTTCTAGAGTACTAACAATATCGGCTGAATTATATACACTCTGTTTACCAGAATTAAACCCTAAAAAGAAAACGACCGAAAGGACAATCATGCCTAGAACGACAGACGATGCGTGCTTCTTTAAAAATTCCATTCGGTTAATTATCGCACCCCAGACTACCAAGGTCAATAAATAATGTATAATTAGAGGGATGAAAAGCGTATATAACCACAAAGGAGCATTTTGGATAGACCTGGAATCACCAAGTCAAGATGAGGTCATGGAAGCAGCGAAAACTGCTGGCCTTGATTTACAAACTGTCGAGGATCTTCTCTCCCCTTCTCTCAAACACAAAATCGAATTCGGCAAAGATCATGCTTATTTGGTTCTTCATTTTCCCGCATACGGAGAATCAAAAAATGATGACGCCGCTTATGAAGTGGATTTTATTTTAACTAAAAATGTTGTTATTACTACACGCTATGAACGAGTAGAGGTAATAGAAAAATTTAGACCCACCGAAGAAAGTGAAAATGGAATATTTTTTGGCCTTTTGAGCGAATTGCTTGGTAATTTTGAACGCAAACTTTCTTCTGTAGATCATTGGGTTAGAGATGTTGAGAAGAAGATGTTTTCTGGACACGAAAAAGACACCATCTTTGATTTATCAGAAGCTTCTAGGCATCTAATAGATTTTCGTAAAATCACAGCCATTTATCCAGAAGTATTCGATGCCCTAGCCGTTGAAGGAGGTGAAATTTTTGGTAAAAAATTTAGTGAATTATCCAAAGAAATGGCAGAAAGGTTTGAGAAATCTAGAACCAAACTAGAGGTTTTATTTGAAACTGTACATGAATTGAGAGAAACTAATAATTCTCTTCTCTCTACAAAACAAAATGAGTCGATGAAAATGCTTACAGTTATCACAGTTATCGCCACCATTTTAGTAGGCATCGCTCTAATTTGGGTTGGTATCCTTGCTTTAAAATGATTCAGCTACACAATACTTTAGGAAATAAATTAGAAGAATTTATACCCATAAAACAAGGTTTTGTGAGTATGTATCACTGTGGCCCAACGGTTTATGATTTTGTTCATATAGGGAATCTTCGTGCCTTTCTGACTGCAGATATTGTCCGTAGAGTCTTCGAATATGAAGGTTACGAGGTCAAACAAGTGATGAATATTACTGATGTGGGAATTGGTGGAGACAACGATGAAGGAGAGGACAAAATGATTAAAGGTTTAAAACGAGAAGGTAAAGAAATATCTTTGGAATCAATGAAAGAATTGTCTGAATTTTATACAAAAAAATTTAAAGAAGATATAAACAAACTGAATATCAAAATTCCAAATGTTTTGCCCAAAGCCTCTGAACATATTACCGAAGACATCGAGTTGATTAAAAAACTTGAAGACAAAAGGTTTGTTTATAAAACTTCTGATGGTGTTTATTTTGATACTTCAAAAACTACAAACTATGGCAAATTGGGTGGATTAAACAGAGGTGAAGAAAGTGAATCTAGAATAGAAGAAAATAAAGAAAAGAAAAACCAACGAGATTTTGCCCTCTGGAAATTCAATTCTAACCTCGGTTATCCAAGTCCTTGGGGCCAAGGATTTCCTGGATGGCACATTGAATGTTCGGCTATGAGCACTAAATATCTAGGCAATACGTTTGATATTCACACAGGTGGCATAGACCTCGCACCTATTCATCACAACAATGAAATCGTTCAATCAGAAAATGCTTGTGGATGTGATTATGCCCACTATTGGTTACACAACGGGTTTGTGAATATGTCTGATACCAAGATGGCAAAATCAGAAAACAATTTTATTACTCTAAAATCAATAGAAGAAAATGGGTTCTCTCCCCTCGCCTATCGGTATTTTCTTTTACTTTCTCATTATAGGACTCCCACTAATTTTACTTGGGAAGGGTTGCAAGCGGCTCAAAATGCTTTAGAAAAATTAAGGAACTTTATGTCTTTTTGTATTCAAAGCTCAAACAGACCTGTTGAACTTGGAAAAGTTAACAAGGAATATAAAAGCAAATTTAATAATTCAATTGAAAACGATTTAAGTATTCCTGAAAGCATTGCCATACTTTGGTCTTTGGTTAAAGATGAATCCATTGAACCTGCCGATAAATTCGCAACCATTATTGATTTTGATAAAGTATTTGGTCTGAAACTTTATGCGGGAAAACCTGAAATTCCAGAATTACTCAAAGAACTTTTAATCAAAAGAGATAATGCTCGAAAGGAGAAGAATTTTGAAGAATCAGATAAACTTAGACAACAAATTGAAGATATTGGCTACTCTGTTAAAGATACTGACAAGGGTCAAATATTCGGTAAAATATAGGTTTTTTTATCCCCACCTTACACACCGACTTATACTCCGTGGCTAGTTTGCGGGATTGCTTGTGACTGGTAGCATAAGCGTATGACAGACGTAGACAAATCTAAACTTCGCATTCCGCCCCAATCTCTTGAAGCAGAAATGGCTCTCCTCGGTTCGATTATGCTTCGCCCAGATTCTATCTACGAAGTAATGGATATAGTGAACGCCGATTCATTTTATTTTGAAAAAAACAGAACGATATTTGAAACTATGCTTGAATTGTTTGGGAAGCATCAACCGATTGATATGCTTTCACTTTCTTCGAGATTAAAAGAAAAAGATATCCTCGAACGAATAGGCGGAACAGTCTTTCTTTCTGAATTAACCTCGATGGTTCCCTCTTCGGCTAATGTGAAGCACTATGCTGAAATAGTTCAGAAAAAATTCATGATGCGTGAGTTAATCAACGCTTCAGAGTATCTCTCTCATCTTGGATTTAATGAAGCTGGTGAATTGGAAGAAATCCTCGATCAAGCTGAGAAGAAAGTATTCGACATCACTCAACATTTCACTTCATCACAAAATTTTAAAGACCTTAAACCTTTGCTCGTTGATGCCTATGAGAGATTTGAGAAACTATCCAGTCCAGATCATGTTCTTCGAGGGGTTCATACTGGTTTTAAATCCCTCGACGATATTCTCGGTGGATTCCAAAATTCTGATCTAATCATCATTGCAGCACGACCATCGGTCGGTAAAACGGCTCTTGCTTTAGATATTGCCAGACGAACAGCCAGCGAACACCAAGTACCAGTCGGTATCTTTTCTCTTGAAATGAGTGCGGATCAACTT
>JAHFOF010000001.1:0-64358 GCA_023266935.1 bacterium
TGGCCACAATTTTCAACCCAGTTTGTTCAATACGTTTAATAATTTCTCCGACCAATCCTCTTTGTACTCCATCGTGCTTTACTGCGACAAATGTTCTTTCTTTTTTTGGATGCATAAATTAATTGTTATTGAAAAATGATTATAGCAGATTAAGCTGTGAGCACAATGTGTCCTTCCTCGGTGATAGCCACAGTGTGTTCAAAGTGGGCTGAGCGAGAACCGTCCTTTGTTTTAATCGTATAACCATCCTTAGAAAGTTTTATTTTCCCCGAACCTGTATTCAACATCGGCTCTATGGCTATAACCATTCCAGGAATTAATTTTTCTCCATCACCGCTCACTCCAAAGTTTGGAACAAACGGATCTTCATGTACTGCGTATCCGACTCCATGTCCAGCAAGGTCTTCGGCCAAAGAAAATTTGGTTTCATCAACTATTTCTGAAATAGCTTCGCCTATATCTCCAACGGTATTGTTAGGCAAAGCTTCCCTAATCCCCGCTTCTAAAGCACGTCTAGTGGCTTCTATTAATTTCCTCGCCTCGTCGTCTATCGCTCCAACACCCACAGTAATCGCCGAATCGGTGATTAAACCCTTGTGTATAAGCCCTAAATCAATTGATACGATATCTCCACCATTTAAAATCCTTTCAGCTTCGTTTGGTATGCCGTGAACAATTTCATCATTAATAGAAACACACAAAGCCGCTGGGAAGGCTCTTTTGGCTCCTGCAGGAGTATAACCAAGGAAAGCTGGTTTATCTCCACTCTCTTTTATTAGTCGCAGAGCTTCTTCTTCTAAGATAAGAGTGGATGTGCCTGGAGTACAAAGCTTGGCTAGCTCACGCAAAATTTCTGCGTGCCTTTTCCCTCCTTCTTTCATCGTTTTTATTTCTTCTTCTGTTTTAAGCTTTATCATATGCTTTCATGATATCTCTATGCACATTTTCAATCGTTTGTTCACCATTCACTCGAATATAGTTATACATCGGAGTTTTTTTGAAATATTCTATGGCTGGAGAAACATCCGCATCAAACCAATTCAACCTTTTGATAATTTTGGCGATGGTCTTGTCGTCCGATCTGCCTCTGGCCAATAATCTTTCTTCTGACCACTCACGAGAAACATCAATATAAATTATTGTTGGTTTGTTTCGTTTATAAAATTCAAATGCGGTCGTGACCATATAGGCTTCTTCTAGTGAACGAGGAGCACCGTCGAAAACAATATGCATGTTTTCTTCAAGTTCCTCGACGAGCATGCCGGCCCACATATAGCACCCAAGGAAATCTGGCTGTCGTTTGTCTGTGCTGTAATCTTCTTTAGAAAGCTTGGAAGAAAAACTTTCTCCTTCTATGAATTTTCTAAATTTATCTCCTGTTTCAACATAAAGAATTTGTTTCTTCTCGTGATCTTCTTTATGAAGCCAATCCTTAAACAACCCGGCTTGAGTTCCTTTGCCACATCCTGAACGTCCTATAAAAATAACTGTTTGTGGATTCACTCTTCTATTCTACCTTAATATTCTCGAGCAGAAACTTGAGCGTCAACTTTCTTTACCAAATCAATCACTACAGAAACAACGATGAGCAGGGCCGTACCACCGATAGCCAGAGACTGAATACCTGTTGTCGCTCGAAGAATAAGTGGAAGGACAGCGATAAGTCCAAGGAAAAGAGCTCCGACAAGGGTTAATCGGGTCAGCACTTTAGAAAGATACATAGAGGTTGATTCTCCAGGACGAATACCAGGTATAAAGGCACCGGATTTCTGCAGATTTGTTGCTATCTGGTCTGGATCAAAGGTAATCGCAGTATAGAAGTAAGTGAAGAGAACCACCAAAATAAAGTAAGCTATTCCATAGAATAGTTGATTAGTAAGAAGAGCAAGGAGAGATGTGGCTATATGAGCAACTGCAACTACTTTCGCTGAAGTAAGAAACTGTAGAATCATTTGTGGGAACAAAAGAATCGAAAGGGCAAAGATAATAGGAATCACTCCCGCCTGATTCACTCGAAGAGGAAGATAAGTAGAAACACCGCCCGAAGCAGTATTGCCTCTAATTTGTTTAGCATATGTTACTGGGATGGGTCTCTCGGCTTCAGAAACAAACACGACACCGAAGATAACAGCGAGGATGAGAACAAGTGAGACCAAATAAATCGGAAGTTGAACAATATCAAAAGTGAAGATTAATTGGCCAATGTTCGTTGGGAGTCTGGAAACAATACCAGCAAAGATAATAAGAGAAATACCATTACCAATACCAAATTCCGAAATTAATTCTCCAACCCAAACTAGAAGCAATGAACCAGCTGTGATTACAATCAAGTCAAGAAAAAGATGTGAAGGGGTAAGGCCGGCCAAGACTCCTTGTTTTTGGAAAAGAGTAATAAAAGCAAATCCCTGAAGGAGAGCGAGGGGAACGGTTAAAAGTCGAGAATATTGGGCAAAGCGACGACGACCAGCGTCCCCTTCTTCTTGGTACATGGCTTTTAGTTTCGGGATCATCAAAGTAAGAAGTTGCATGATGATAGAACCTGTGATGTATGGTCCTACTCCGAGCATGACTATGGAGAGATTAGACAAACCACCGCCAGAAAAAACATTCAAAAGACTGAGAAATTGGTTGCCTGAAAAGAGTGTTTGAAGATGGGCCGAATCAATCCCAGGAATAGGAATGATGGCCAGAATCCTTGAAACAACAAGAAGTCCGAGGGTGATGAGAATGCCCTTTCGGATGACTCTGTCTCCGAAAATCAATCTTAACTTGTCTCTAAACTCTTTCATGTTATTTTATACTACCCCCGATTTTGAGAATTTTGGCTTCAGCACTCTTAGAAACAATCACCTTCTCAAACGATAGGGGTTTAGTTAGTTCGCCTGTGCCTAGAATTTTAACTCCTAGAACAGAAGCGTCTTTGGCCGAAATAATTTTCTTTTCTAAAAGAGAAATCTTGTTCACCATTTCTCCAGATTTATAATTTTTATCTATAAACCCTAGATTAAGAACAAAAGGTTTCGATTGAATTGATTTGAAAGAAGAAACTCCTCTACCTCGGAGCTTGGGAAATCTCTTGATAAAGTCTCGAAGCTCCGGACGATTTTTATGTCCAGCACGAGCATTCTGCCCTTTGGTTCCTCGACCAGAAGTTTTTCCTCGAGTACCTCCTCGTCCAACTTGTTTTGAGAGCACTCGTTTTGTTTTCGCTTTTAGAGTATGGAGTTGCATAAAATTATTTTGAATTTCTTATTTTGGTTCTCTCTAATTGACGAAGAGCAGAGACCGCAGCAAGGGCATTGTTCATGCTATTCTTGCTTCTTGAAAGCAGTTTGGCTGAAACTTCTCGAAGACCAGCAAGTTCAAGTACTGTTCGAACAGAGCTTCCTGCGAGGATACCCTTACCAGGAGCAGGACGAATAATAACTCGTGAAGCGCTAAATTTGGCTTCAATATCATGAGGCACAGACATGCCTTTTGTGGTATTCACCGTTATCATATTCTTCTTCGCATCACGAAACGCTTTTTCTATAGCCAAAGGAGTATCTCCGGCCTTACCTAAACCAACTCCCACACTGCCCTTTCTGTTTCCTGCGACAACACAAACAGAGAAAGCGAATCGACGTCCTCCTGAAGTCACACGAGTCACTCGACGAAGACTCACAATTTTCTGATCAAATTCAGGTTTAGTTCTAGTATCGCGTCGAGGTCCTCGGCGGTTTGGTTTCCTTCCCCCACGGCTATCACCTCTTGTATCCCTAGATTGAGGGCGAGTATTAGGAGCAGGAACAACCGCAGGAGCTCCAACTACTGTTTCAGCTATGCTATCGTTTATGATTATTGGTTCGTCCATGTTTAGAATTTAAGTCCACCCTCTCGAGCGGCGTTGGCTAATGATTCAACCTTGCCTGTATAAATATAACCCCCTCTGTCGAAAACCACTCGACCAACTTTTTTAGACAAACCAAGCTTGGCTATCTCTGCTCCAACTTTTTTTGGATCTTTACCTTGAGCAGCGGCCAAAGTTACTCCCTTATCATCATCAATGAGTTGAGCATACAGAGCAATGTTTGATTTAAAAACAGAAAGTCTTGGACAATCCGAAGTACCAGAAATCTTCGCTCGGATTTTTTTGTGGTTTCTGTTTCGTTTTAGAGTTTTTGTAGACATTTTATTTATAGTGAGATTGTCGAACTATGCTGATTTTTTACCCTGTTTTCGTTTGATAACTTCATCACTGTATCTCATTCCCTTGCCTTTATAAGGTTCAGGTTTTTTTAGTGAACGAAGCTTCGCTGCAAATTCTCCTACTACTTCTTTATTCGAACCTGAGATAGTGATGTTGTTTTTTTCTGCAGTTACCTGTAGTCCTTTGGGAATCTCGATATTGACTGGGTGAGAAAAACCGAGAGCAAAGACGATTGAATCACCCTTTACTTCTGATTTATAACCAATACCTTCGAGAATAAGTTTTTTCTCAAAAGCTTTATTCACTCCAGAAACCATGTTTTTCAAATGAGAAGCATAGGTACCCCAAAGTGCTCTGGACTCGAGGGTTTCCTTTTTTGGATGTATCGTCACTTCATTGCCATTCACCTTTATCTCTATCATCGGATGCACACTTTTAGAAAGTTCACCCAAAGGACCTTTGACCAACACCGAACCAGCGGAGAGAACAATCTCTGTTTTTTCTGGAAGCGTGATGATTTGTTTTCCTATGCGTGACATATGTTTATTTATAGTGAGCCTGTCGAATTACCAAATGGTGAATAGAATTTCTCCTCCGACCTTTTCTTTGCGGGCGTCTCGGCCACTAAGGATTCCTTTCGGTGTAGAAAGGACTACTGCTCCGTATCCATTCTTCACCAAACGAATCTCTGAAGCTTTCTTGTAGATTCTTTTTGAAGTTTTAGAAATGCGAGCCACACCCTTAACCTTTGGGATTCGATTCTCCATAAGAAGGCTGACGATGAGTGATGGTTTGCCTCCTACAACTTTCTTTTCGGCACCCTTAATAAATCCTTCTTTTTTTAGAACATTGGCTATATTTTCTTTAATCTTTGAATATGAAAGTACGACATGATCCCTGCCGGCATTACCTGCATTCTTTATCCCTATAATCATGTTTGCGATTGGATCCATTTGAAAATTTAATCTACCAAGATGCTTTCTTCACACCAGGAATTTTGCCTTCATTCGCCATTTCTCTAAAGCATATTCGACAAAGGTCAAAATCCCTCATATAGCCCCGCCCTCGACCACATTTGAAGCAACGATTAGTAGCCCGAGTCTTGAACTTTGGGGTCTTTTTTGATCTTGCGACTACTGAAGTTTTGGCCATATTTACGAAAAAAGCTTTGAAAAAGCTAGGCATTTAGCTTATCAAGATAGAGAGGGGTTGTCAAATAAGGCTTAAATGGAGACTTACGGGCTATTTCTTGAACGGGAAACCTAGATGTTCAAGAAAGGCTTGGACTTCTTTCTTTGATTTGGCTGTAGTCACTACCGTGATAGCAAGACCGAAAACATCCTTCAATTCCTCATCGGCTGTTTCTGGGAAGATATTATGCTCTTTGATACCCAAAGTATAATTCCCCATCTCATCTGCAGAGTTTATAGAAATACCACGAAAATCTTTGGTTCTAGGGAGAGAAATATGAATCAACTTTTCCAGAAAATCATACATTCTGTTGCCTCGAAGGGTGACTTGATATCCGACCACATCACCTTGTCTTGATTTAAAGTTAGCGATAGCTACCTTGGCTCCACGAGGAGCAGCTTTTTGTCCAGTGATGCGAGCCAGTCTGTCTGCAATCACTTTCATCTTGTTTTTATCTTTGAGTGATCCGACTCCAACAGAAATAACCACCTTTTGGATTCGAGGTGTCTGCATTTTATTCTTATAACCCTGAGATTCTTTTAGAACCTTGAACGCATTATTGATTTTTGTTTTTAAGTTTTCCATTTTATTTATAGTGAGTTCATCGAACTATTTTGCCAATTTTACTGTCGAAGCATAAATCGGCATGGCTTTCTCTATGATTTGACCTTTGCCATCTTTCTTTTTGGCTTTCTCATGAATCTTTTTGATATTTATTCCTTCAACCACAACTTTCATTTCTTTAGGAATAGATTTCAAAATCTTGCCGGACTTACCTTTGTCCTTGCCTGAGAGTATTACCACATTGTCGCCTTTTTTTACGTGCATATATTTATATTAAACAACCTCTGGAGCCAAGGAAATAATTTTTTGGAAACCTTTTTCACCAATTTCTCGAGGAATCGGTCCAAAAACACGTCCCGCCTGTGGTTCGCTCTTCGCTTTGTCCAAAATCACTACCGCGTTCTCATCAAATCTAAGATACGAACCATCTGCTCGACGAAAAGGGGCTCGTTGTCGAACTACCACGGCATACAAAATATCCTTCTTTTTCACCGTTTTTCGAGGCTCGGCTTTTTGCACAGAAAGCACTACGATGTCTCCGATTCCCGCTGTTCTTTTCTTTGAAGCTCCGAGCACTTTAAAAATACGCCCGATTTTACCTCCGGAGTTGTCAGCTATTTGAACGATTGTGCGAGGTTGAATCATGGTGGCTTATACTATCATAAAGTGCTTATCCTTTGATATGGGTTTGGTCTCGATAATTTTTACCTTATCACCAATCTTTTTAGTGTTTCCTGCATCGTGAGCTTTAAATTTTTTCCTATACTTGATGAACTTATCGTACTTTGGATGTTTCTCATATCTTTCAACTGAAACTACCACGGTGTCTTTCATCTTGTCAGATGTCACAACGCCAGAGAGAACTTTGCCTTTTTTAATTTTTGTTTCTTCTTTTTTCATATTACTTGAGTTTATGAAGCTCGGTCATAATGCGAGCAATATCTTTTTTGTGTTTGATTCCTTCTTTCACATTTTTCATCTTCGAACCAGCCGTGCCAAATCGAAACTCTCGAAGAGCTGTTCTCTTTTCTATAAGAGCTTTTTTAAGTTCTACCGCTGATTGTCCGATGAATGAGGTTTTTTTCATATATTTACATTCGGGGAACGATTTTTGTCTTTACTGGAAGCTTCGTGCCTGCCTTACGAAGAGCTTCTCTACACACAGCTGCATCTGGACCATCTACTTCGAAAATGATGCGCCCCGCTCGAACTGGGGCTACATAGCCCTGGAGGTCTCCTTTACCCTTCCCCAATTTCACTTCAGCTGGCTTCGCAGTATAAGGCATATCAGGGAAGATGCGAATCCAAAGACGACCAGATTTGCCCATTGAACGAGAAAGGACTTTTCGAGCAGCTTCAATTTGATTTGATCTGATACGAGCTTGATCGAGAGCTTTTAATCCAAACGAACCAAAAGCCACCGTCACCCCACGAGTAGCTGGCCCCACCTTCAGAGGATTTTTCCTCATCGTTTGCCACTTTCGATATTTAACTTTTTTTGGAGCCAGCATAGTATTTGATAATAATTATTTATAGTGAGCTTGTCGAACTATTTTTGAGTTGGAGCGTCCTTCTCAAAGATGTCTCCTTTATAAATCCAAACCTTCACTCCGAGTGTCCCATAAGGCATAACTGCTTTGGTTGAACAATAATCCACATCAGCGCGGAAAGTTTGGAGCGGGATTCGTCCGAGGTGACGATCCTCTGTACGGCTCATGGTTGCTCCTCCGAGTCGTCCTGCAAGGAAAAGACGAACTCCTAAAACATCTCTGTTCGCCATCACCTTTTCAAGAGTAGACTTGGCCACACGTCGGAAAGGTAAACGCTTTTCTAGACCTTCAACCACCATTTGAGCAACAATTGTCGCATTTGATTCTGGAGATTTGATTTCTTTAATATCAAGCTTCACTTCAACTTTTGGATTCAACAGTTTATGCTTGGCCAAAAGTTTTTTTATATCAATGAGAAGCTTTTGAGAACCATCTCCGCTTCGACCAATAATCATACCTGGGCGTGAAGTAGAAACGATAATACGAAGAGCCTTTTCGCTTCTCTCAATTTCCAAATCAGCCACATAAAATCCCTTTAACTTTTTTTCCAAGAATTTGCGTATTAAAATATCTCCCCGAAGATTCTCTTGGTATTTGCCTTTAGGAGAAAACCATCGACTTTTCCAGTCTCTGAGAATTCCTAATCTATGTGAATATGGGTGAACTGTGTGTGACATAAAATTAGCTTTTAGGTTTTAGTTTCTGGCTTTTAGCTTTCGACTTTTTAACTTTCGGAGTTTTTTCTCCGAGAACTACATCAACATGACTAGTACGCTTTCGAATAACAAACGCTCGACCTCTAGACATGGGCAATCTTCGATAAAGAATCTTGCCTCCATTAACACTCACTTCCTTCACAAACAAATTTTCAAGAGGAATAGAGAGTGATTTGGCATTTGCAATAGCTGAAGCGAGAAGTTTCTGAACTGGACCAGCTGAACGCTTTGGCACGAACGCGAGGATGTTTTGAGCATCTTCAATCGACTTGCCTCGAATTAAATCCGCCACACCTCGAACTTTGCGGGGAGATTGTCTGTAGTTTGAAAGTGTAGCTCGAGCGTCAGTCATATAAATTATTTTTTACTTTCAGTGGCACCCTTGGCTGCTTGAGCAGCACTGATTTCTGCTTCTTTTTTCTTTTGTTCGAGATCCTTCTGCATCTTACCTCCGTGTTTGGTGAACTTGCGAGTTAAAGAAAATTCACCGAGCCGGTGTCCAACCATATCCTCGGTGATAAATACTTCTATGTGATCTTTGCCGTTGTGTACTCCGAAGGTAAATCCGACCATTTCTGGAGCTATCTGGCATGCTCTGGACCAAGTCTTAATAACACCGGTAGTACCGGGTTTCTTGCCCTCAATCTTTTTCAAGATTCGTGGGTCAACATATGGACCTTTTTTACTAGATCTGGTCATTAGAAATAAAGAAGCTCAAGACGAGCTGTCGAGATATAGTATAGAAATCAAGGCATATTGTCAATAAATTCAATGAAAAAGCCAGGAATGAATCCTGGCTTTGGACTAGTACAGTCCCTTTTGTCGCTAGATCCCCTCGAGTTCCTCGAGAAGAACTGTCGCGATCCTCGCGTCTTCTTCTTCCTCAGCAATGAGCCGGTCGGTCTTGACGATTATCAACTCGCCCTTTCGTGTGACGAGAGCCCCCAACGGTTCGACGCCGGGCTGACGTTGAACCAGGTCAACACATACCAACCCATTCGGGTTCAGCCATGTGTGACAGGTCCAGACCGCGTCAGTCGCCAGAGTTCGAAGACCGGCTCGTGCCTCGATCGGAATCTCCGGCGCCGTCTCACCCTCAGCGAGCCGACGGTACTGAAGCACCGTTGCATGCCTGGTGGGCTTGCCCTGACAAACCAGATTGAAACTGTGCCCATCCACGAGATGCAGACCGTTCGCGGTGAGCCCAACTCGGAGCATCGCCACCTGAATCTTCTGCATGTTGTTCATGGCCTGAACACCGCGTCCTACTCCGTTCTCGCGACGACGAGCAAGAAGTTCCTGCTCAGTTCTGCGCTCAATCGAGCGAATGCCCGGAGGAATTGATCTCAAACTCGGTGAAATGAATTTCACCGTGAGATCATCGATCATCCCAAGAGGAATGGGGTGGCTCTCGCCCGGTCGAGCCGAAGCGATTCGATCAAACATTTGATACTCTCCGTGGTGTTGAAGGGAAAAAGGAGACTTGGAACGAACACTGGATACTACTTATCTACTTTGTAGAGTAGCACACTTGATTTAAAAAGTCAAATGGAGAATTTATTTATATAAACAAAAGCCGCCCGATGTTTTGGGCGGCCAGACTTTTAAGAAAAGTCTCTAACCTACTGCTCGCTGACTATACTAGGCAGCGATGTCCTCGAGTTCCTTGGACAGGTCCTCAGCGAAACCTTCGTCCATCACCTGCTCCTGCAGAGCGACGACTTGCTTGACCTCGCTCTGAAGAGCAATGAGGTACTGATTGATCTCGTTGTAAGCCACAACGAGATCCTCGTAGGTGGCGTTCGACTTCGGGTCCAGAAGGTCGCGAAGCCGTGTCTGCAGAGAGAAAATCTCGTCGGCCTTGGCTTCCAGCACCTCCGGTGCCGTTTTTCGGATCACTTGCATCACGTTGTCCTGATGATCAAAGGTTCCTGAAAGGAACCCCTCGAACTTGTCATACAGCTCATCCGTGATGCTCTGCGCCATAGAAATGACGCGAAGGATCTGGCCGTCATCTGTCTTCTGCTTCGCTCGGACCTTGTCCACCTGCGCATTGCAGAACAGAACGAGCCTCTTGATGCTGTTGTCGGGGCCAGAGGGAAGCCGGAACCCGCCGAGCAACTTCAAGATGCCAAGGATGTACTTCATGTTCTTGATCGCGACGACGAGTTGCGCAAGCGGACGATCTTCCGGCTTTGGCTTGGACGTCTTTCCCCTACGGGTGATCCTTGCCTTCTTCTGATGTTTCTGCGCACTCGGGGTCATGATGCCCTCCTGGGCAATGTGTGTAGAGCGGTAGGCGTTTTTGCCTATCTACTTACCACGCTAGCACACTTGATGTAAAATGTCAAGCATTTTATTAGACACAGAAAAGGGCTCTGTTTAGAGCCCTTTTCCAAACTAATTTGAGTATTATCTAGCGAATACTCTCTTAATTCTTTCCACCCATTTCTCCACGAAGTCGTTCGATGAATCGGCCAGCTGCTTCCTGTCCCCCGAGACCAAATGAAAGGCCAAGAGCGAGAGAGATAGCAATCACTATACCAGTGAAGAGAGTTTGGCTGAATGCTGCTGCAATACCAAGCTGAGAAAGAGCGACGAGTACTGCGAAAATCCAAACTGCCCACTTGGCCAAAGTTCCTGCGAAATGCGCAGAACGAACTTCAGCAGTCTTTGCTGCAGTAACCACGATTCTTTCTGTGACATCACCCACAACACCTCCAACCAATAGGATGAGGGCTGCGACGATAACACGAGGAAGATACGCGATAACTACTTGTTGAAGGAAAAGGTTAACTTGTGTGAGGCCTAAGATATCAAAGGCTGCCACAAGGAAAACCAATATCACAAACCACTTGACCAAACCACCGATGAAAGCACCTGAATCGAGATTTACTCCACCTCGTCTTAGGAAACTCTCAAATCCTGCTCGGCGAAGTGCCTCGTCCACACGAAGTGAACGGAAAACTTGCCAGATTGCTCGGCCGAAGAGTGCACCGATAAGCCATCCGAGGATGACGATGATAAGGGCGATAACAAGGTTCGGCACAAAGTTCACTACTCCCAACCAGAGATTCTGGAAAGAAAGAGTCAACACTTGTTGCCATGTGTTTAGAATCATATGTTCTTAACTGAAAAATACTTTAAGCTTTTAAATACCACTATATAGGGAACGTATTTATTATATACCTCTTTATTTCTAAAAAATGGCTTAACCGTGTGGACTGTGGATAGAGAAACAAATTTAAATGCCTAATTTATTGAGGATTTTGTGATTTTGAGAGTCTAGTATGTCTAAAATAAGCTTGTCATACATCCCAAATCTATAGTGGAAATCTGCTGTTTCAAACGCGGCATAGCGAATCTCTTTACCTAATTCAGCTTCTATCCCTGAAATGGCTTTGGTAATCTTGGGTTTCTTCAAATGATCCCCTACTATTAAAAGATCCACTCGTGCTTCATTATCATGAAGAAAAATGCCTGAAACTAAAATAAGTTTTACTACTCCGACCTTTGCTAATCGTTTAACTATTTCTTTATCAGAAATGGGGCCTACATCAATTAGAAAATCTTGGAGAGGTTTAAGATGCGGATAATCTTTATTCAATGAATATCCTCGAGAACGCTTCTTTAAAAGTTTGGCTTTAATTAATTCGTTTAAACTTCTTCGAACAGTATTAGTTCTTTCTTTCGTACGATCAGTTACAGTTCTAAACTCATAGGTGCTATCAGGATTAAAAACAAACATACGAATAATCTTCACCTTGGCCTCCCCTCCGAATATGCTAGATACTGATTTAGTCATGCGCCCATTCTACACTTATAAAAAAGCAAAAACCACCCGAGGATGGCTTTGCTAATTCAACGATTTATGGCTTATTTTAATGTAACCTTCCCCCCTGCTTCCTCGATTTTCTTCTTGAGTTCTGCTGCTTCTTCTTTCTTCATGCCTGCCTTGAGCATCGAAGGAGCTGCATCGACGAGGTCCTTGGCTTCTTTCAAACCGAGTCCGAGGACTTCCTTCACTACCTTGATGACTGCAATCTTCGCTGCTCCACCATCAGTAAGTTCAACATCTGCTGTTGACTTCTCATCCTCTGCTGGACCGGCTACTGCTGGGCCTGCGGCTGCAACAGCTGTAGCTGATACGCCGAATTTGTCTTCGAATACCTTGACCAATTCGTTTAACTCTAGGACGGACATCTCTTCGATTTCCTTCACTATCTTTTCGAATTTAGCTGGTACTGCTTTTGTTTCGTCTGACATATTTTTAATGATTAATTTTTAGTTTGAGCAATCTGACTAAGCGCGACTGCGAAGCGCTGAATTGGAGAATTGATGATATTCACAAACTTACCTCGCAAAACTTCGAGCGTAGGAATGAGAGCGATGTCTTCCATCTCTCTCTTGGTCATGTATCGTCCTTCGAAAACTCCACCAAGAATGTTTAATCCTTCTGGAAATTTTTTCTGGAAACCATATACTCCGCGAGCTGGTGCAACGAGGTCTTCTGACCATGCGACTGCGAGTTCGCCTGAGAGTTCGGGTTGTTCACCACCAAACTTTTCATCGGCGAGCACTCGTTTGGTCAAAGATTTCTTGGCCACAGTATATGAGACACCGTCACCCTTTAAGGCTCGGCGCATGGCTGAAGCTTCAGAAACTTTGAGTCCGTGGAAGTTCACGAAAACTAGAGACTTGGCTCCTTTGAGCGCGCTCTTTAGTTTATCTACAATTTCTCCTTTCTTGATTCGTGATATTGCCATCTGATAAATAGCTTCTAGCGACTAGGTTTTAGCTGCTAGCTTAACTAATAAAAAAACACCCCTGTAAGGCGCCGACAATGTAAAACATTGAGAGTTAGTCTCGGCAGGACCTCTTGGGTTTCCTAGAAGCTTAAAGCTTGTACCTAGAAACTACCCACGCCTGCTGTCTTTGACCTTACCTGCACCACTTTATAGAAAAACAGAATTTTGTCAATTATTTTTCAACCTTGATTTTTTCTACTAATACAGTTCCTTTATACATATTGTTTTCAAATTCGGTCTCTTGTTTAAGAACTTTGGTAGATAAAAAACCCGACTTTCATGTCGGGTTGTCAGCGCTCTTTCTTGAGTCTAGAGGCGTGGAGTTTTTTGGGAAGTAACCTGCACACATTGGCAACTCCAGAAATAGCCCACGGAACTGCCACAATGCGATTGGTCACAACCCACCGAATATAGACTGGTGACATTCCCACCATCCGATCAAATACGTCACGGTTATTGTGCTGAACAATCCTCTCACGAATGACTTGGAGAATCAGAACATTCTCCCTCTCTGCGTCATTCAACACTGTGCCGAAGAAGTTATCTGTCAGCACTCTCTTACCTTTGAGCATTAATCCCCCAGAAAGAAGTATCTATCCACATCCTACATTTAGGATTAAGTCTGTCAATCAAAAAACTCCTTCGGGAGTTTTTTGATTTTACTTGTAGTAAGCTTGTCGAACTATTTCTTGCCAACTTTTCTTCGGCGGACAATGTGTTTGTTTGAGTATTTCTTGCTTCGGCGAGATTTCTGACCCTTGCCTGTTGGCTTCCCATATACAGAAATAGCACGTCGGCGACCACGACCCTGACGACCTTCTCCTCCTCCGTGTGGGTGGTCTACTGGGTTCTGAGCTGTTCCTCGAACCGTTGGACGAACTCCAAGCCATCTGTTTCTTCCGGCTTTCCCAAGATTGATCAGTCTGTTTTCATCATTTGAAACTTCTCCAACAGAGGCCCACGCTGTTTCAAGAACCTTGCGAACTTCGGTTGAAGGCATTTTCAAATCCACATAACCTCCATCTTTAGCAGAAACTTCTACATAATTTCCACCACTTCGAGCAATTTTCGCTCCGCCCTTTGGTTTGAGTTCCACATTATAAACAAAGGTTCCAACAGGAATATTTTTTAGAGGAAGGCGATTTCCGGCAGTCAAAGGTGCTGTTTCTGAAACTACATATGTATCTCCCACTCGGGCAGATTTATGAAGCAACACATAGCGTCTTTCACCATCTTTATAAGCGACCAAACCAATAAATCCACTTCTGTTTGGATCATATTCAACTGTTTTCACCGTGAAGGGCACATTGATTTTGTTGTAAACGAAATCAATTTCACGAAAGAGTCGTTTGTGTCCACCTCCTTTGTGTCGAGTGGTGATTCGGCCTGTATTGTTTCGACCATTCGCTCGGCGAAAACCTTTGGTTAAAGATTTAGTAGGTTCATTTGTAGTGATGAACTTACTAAAATCAATCGATGAGTTCTGTCTCTGAGATGGTGATGTTGGTTTGTGTCGCTTCATACAATTTATATTATCTACATTACTTCAATTTTGTCTCCCTTTTTCAAGTAAACATAGGCTTTCTTGCCCCCGCCAGTAACACCGCTTTTACCTCGACGAAACACTTTTTTTGTTGGAATAGCCAATAGATGGACACGAATAGGAGTGACTTTGTATTGATCTCTAATCGAAGCAATAATCGATTTTTTTGTAGCTTCTTTGGTCACTTCAAACACATATGTGTTTTCTGCATTCGCTTTTAAAGCAGCCTTCTCGGTCACACGAGGTCGGAGGAGGACTGTTGGATTTTTTAAATTAAGATTAGTCATGATTATTTATAGTGAGCTCATCGAACTATTTTGAAGTTTGGCCAGGCAACACTTTGAGCGAAGCTTCAGGATTTTCTATTACCACATATTTATATTTGAGCAGAGCAAGAGGATGAAGGTTTCGAGCTTCGAGTACTTCATAATTCCCCAGGTTTGACATCGCTCTCTCTACTTCTTTATTTTTATGGGCCAGAGCAACAATGGCTGAATTTCTTTTTTTAGAAAAAATATTTTCAAAACCTTTAATCTTTGATAGATCTACAAAAGTTTGCTTGGCAATTTTTGTTTTTGGTTCAGAAAAATTAATTGAATCGATGAACAACACTTCTCCATCTCTGAATTTTCTAGAGAGGATAGTATAAAGTGCCTTGGCTTTCATTGATTTTGAAACTTTGCGTTCAAAACTTTTTTCGTTCCTTGGCCCATGAGTGATACCTCCACCAACCCAAATAGGCGAACGACGAGAACCGTGTCTGGCTTGTCCGGTTCCTTTCTGTTGCCACGGCTTTTTGCCTCCTCCACGTACTTCTGCGCGGTTCTTCGTATGAGCAACGGCTTTTCTAATGCTCGAAGTAAGAGAGGTGGAAACCTGGTGAACCAAATCAGAATTCCAACGCAAGTTAAAAAGCTTTTCAGGAAGTTTGATGCTTCCACTTTCTTTTCCTTTTGTGCTGTAAATTTTAGCTTCCATTTTATTTTGACTTGATTTCAACCAAAGTTCCGCGTCGTCCAGGAACAGCTCCCATGATTAGAATTTCATTTGTTTCGGGCAGAATCTTCATGATCTTTAAATTCTTGAAGGTCACACGATCGTTACCCATTCGACCAGCCATGCGCATACCTTTAGCCACACGACCTCCAGCTCGCGCTCCTCCTCCAATAGATCCCGGTTCTCGTTCAGAGTGTTTTTGCCCGTGTGAACGACGACCTCCTCCGAAACCATGTCGCTTCACTACTCCTTGGAAACCTCGACCTTTAGAGATAGCCGTCACAGTCACTTTCTCTCCTTCTTTAAAGATTGAAGAATCTATTACATCCCCCACATTCATTTCTGTATCTCTTTCATCCAATCTGTACTCTTTCATATGAGCAAACTTTTCGCCCTTCAGGTGTCCGGTCAAAGCTTTGTTGATGTTTTTTTCTTTCTTCTCACCGAATCCAATTTGATGTGCTTTATAACCATCTCGAGTGATAGTTTTCACTTGAGTAATCTTCGAAGGAGTAGCCGAGAGGACAGTCACAGCGAAAGACTTCCCGACTTCGTCGAAAATTTGGGTCATATTCACTTTTTTAGCAAGAAGAAATTTCATTTGTTTCATCGGCAATGAACCGACAGTTCGAACTTAAACTAACTTCACATCAATGTTCACGCCCGAAGGCAAAGACAAGTTTGTGAGAGCTTCGATAATCTTTGGTGTGGGATTAATGATATCGATCAACCTGTTGTGGATTCGCATCTCAAATTGTTCTCGCGCATTTTTGTAGACGAATGCCGCACGGTTCACCGTATATTTCTTAATCGCAGTGGGCAAAGGAATCGGCCCTTGAATCTGCGCATCATAGCGCAGAGCAGTGTCGATAATTTGCTTCACCGAAAGATCGAGTATCTTTGACTCGTAGGCACGAACACGGATGCGGAGTAACGATGTCTCCACTTCGGCTGATGCTTTAGGTTTAGATACTTTTTTTACCTTTTCTCCTTCAATTTTAGGAGTTTTGGTTTTTGTGGCAATTTTGGCCATTGTAAGGTACTTCGGTTTAATTAGATCTTATTTGACGATCTTGGTAACCACACCCGCACCCACAGTCTTGCCTCCTTCACGGATAGCGAAGCGCTGTTGGTCTTCGAGAGCAACTGGGGCTACAAGCTTCACTTGGAAAGTGACTGTGTCTCCTGGCATAACCATCTCTACTCCTGCAGCCAAAGTTACTTCTCCAGTCACATCTGTTGTTCGGATATAGAACTGTGGTTTATATCCAGTGAAGAATGGGGTGTGTCGACCACCTTCCTCTTTTTTAAGAATATAGACTTCAGCTGTGAATTCAGTATGAGGAGTAACTGAACCGGTCTTGGCAATAACCTGACCTCGGTGGAGGTCTTCTTTCTTCGCACCGCGAAGAAGAATACCTGCATTGTCTCCTGCTTGACCTTCTTGAAGGTTCTTGTTGAACATTTCAATACCAGTCACCACTGTCTTCGAAGTGTCTTTGATACCAACGATTTCTACTTCTTCACCAACCTTTACTCGACCTCTTTCGATACGGCCAGTAACCACAGTTCCTCGACCTTCGATTGAGAAGATGTCTTCAATCGGCATGAGGAATGGTTTGTCCAAATCTCGAACTGGAATTGGGAAATAAGTATCGAGAGCATTAACCAAATCAAGAATCTTCATTGACCATTCGTCTGTGTTGTCCTTGGCTTCAAGAGCTTTGAGAGCTGAACCTCGGATAACTGGAGCATTTTCTCCATCGAATTCGTATTTCTTTAGAAGATCACGAACTTCTTCTTCAACAAGGTCGATGAGTTCTTTATCAGGAACCATGTCACATTTGTTGAGGAAAACAATAATCTTTGGTACTCCAACCTGCTTTGCAAGAAGGATGTGTTCACGAGTTTGAGGCATCACTCCGTCTGTAGCTGCAACCACGAGGATAGCACCGTCCATTTGAGCGGCACCAGTAATCATGTTTTTGATGTAGTCAGCGTGTCCAGGAGCGTCTACGTGTGCGTAGTGTCTTGTGTCTGAATTGTATTCAGAGTGAGAAAGGGAGATAGTAATACCTCGGGCCTTTTCTTCAGGTGTCTTATCTATATCATCCACGCTCTTAACCGTCGCTTCCTTGCCTGCGCGGTGAAGCACATTCAAAATTGCTGCGGTGAGAGTCGTCTTGCCGTGGTCAACGTGTCCGATGGTACCAACGTTGATGTGTGGCTTTGTACGATTAAATTCTCCTGCCATAAAATTAGTAAATTATTGTATTTAATTAAGTAATGTAAGTTTTGAAGCGAAGGGAGCGCGCGAGAACGGCTCTCTTCGACTCAGAACGGAAATTCTGCGAAAAGTGTTGTGTTTATTGGATTTTTTAGATTTTTAGACTAAAAAAGGCCGAACAAAAATGCACCTAACGCGTAGGCACTATCTTACGCAAAAGAGTGAAAATAGTCAACTAGTAAGCCCTTATAAAAAGAAAAACCCGACTACCATTTGGTGTCGGGGTTGCTTTGAAGCAAATGATTGAAACGAAAGAGCTCGCGTGAGCCCGGGGCGGCGACGGGTTGCGTACCGTCTACCGCGCCCGAGTCACGCTCCCGCGATGTGCCAAGCGCTTGGCCGACAACCACGGGGGTCGTACCAATGCCCTCTTGATTTTCGCTTTCTGCCTGGGGCCCGGGCTAAAGCTAGTTCCAATTTTTAACTACAATCACGAATGGGAGGTCTGGAACGAATGTTCCCTTTCCATCCGGCGGTACTGATGCTTTTGGGGTTCTGCAGAACCCTACTAGGCTCCGCGATTCCTCTTTGGTTTGCTCCGCTTTTCTTTTGCTCGATGATCTTCGCTCAATTACACGGATGTCGAGCCACACCCGCTTCTATCTTCCATAATACACCTTTCGGGTCTTTTGTCAAGCGGTTTTATCATTTCATTTATCTAAATCCTAAAATACCCATAATTTTAGCCATAAAAAAGCCCCGCGGGTGCGGGGTGTATCATTGATTGTTAGTGACGAGGTCTCGAGATTCGTATTTGGTCTTACGAATGGGTTCAAGGAGACTCACTGCCACAATCCTGAACTTTTTGTCTTTGGACCTGTAGAGTACGAGTTCGATTCTACAGCGAAACTTCGTTCGACCGTCGCTTGGTTGCATATCTGAGGCATGAGCAACCACGTACTTCGTCACCATCCCATGCAAATGAAGTACAGATTGCCAATGAAAGTTGTCTTGGCTCCTATCACGCTCGTATCGAAATACGAGCTCGATAATCTTGCCCTTTTTCATACGTTCCGAGAGTTGAAGGTATGAGAAACCGTGAACGTCTTATTTAAATCTGCCCCAAAGCAAGAAAATAGTCAATAAAATTATTCCTTTGCTGTCTTTACATAATCGACCACTCTATCCATATTGTTATTGATGTAGGCAATCCTATTGTATTTAGTCCACAATTCTTTTGCTTCTTCGTAGGAAATGGCTACCCCATCAACTTCACCAGTGATCACATCTTCATGAGTAGGTGACAAGCTGTTTATTTGTAATTCAGGTATAACATTGCCTGCGCTATCCAAATCTGTAAAACCCAATTTTGAACCCGATCTTGCAAATATATTTTTTAAAATAATTTTCTTACCATCTATTTCTCCAGTTATCACGGCTTCTTTCTGAACATCTCCGTTTTTTAAGTATGTTGGTTCGCTGATTTCTAATTTTAGATCTGTAGTTTTCAGTAATTCTCTTTCTTCGTTAGATAAATTGTTAAAGGCGTTTTCTCTCACAACAGAGCTTACTACTTGCTGTTCGTTCGCATTTTCGTGCAACATTTGCTGTGACTCTGCCCATGTTTTTGGTTCTTCCATAAAATTTAACTATTTTTTAATTTATAAATTATAACATTAATAAAAAATCCCCGATTGGAGATTTTTTATTCTTCCGAGGAGACTCTCCGGATTAGGCCTTCACTCCTGTTCTCTGTTCAATAATAGTTGTGGCAACGTTTGGAGGAACGATAGCATAATGATCAAATTCCATAGTAGAAGAACCTCGACCTTCGGTCATGCTTCGAAGATTGGTGACATAGCCGAACATTTCAGAAAGAGGAACCATCGCTTTAATCACCTTTAATTCGTTTCTATCTTCCATCGCTTCGATCTGTCCACGTTTTGAAGAAAGGTTTCCAGTGATGTCTCCCATGAACTTTTCTGGGACAACAACTTCTACTTTCATAATTGGTTCGAGGATAACTGGTTTAGATTTTTTAGCCGCTTCTTGAAAAGCTTGTGAGGCTGCGATTTTGTAAGCGATTTCCGAAGAGTCCACATCGTGATACGAACCGAAATTGAGTTCACAAGAAATATCCACCATCTTGTAGCCAGCGAGAATTCCACGTTCCATCGCTTCCTTCACCCCCTTTTCAACTGCAGGAATAAATTCTTGGGGAATAACACCTCCTTTGATCGCATCGATGAATTCAAACCCTTCTTCTCGATGAGCATTCTTGGGAACTTTTTCTTCTGGATCATATTTTGGAAGAGGTTTAATTTTTATCTTGACGTGACCGTACTGACCCTTACCTCCTGTTTGTTTAATGTATTTGTTTTCTACTTCGGCTTCACCAGTGATAGTTTCCTTATAAGCTACTTGAGGTTTGCCTACATTTGCTTCTACACTAAACTCGCGTTTCATACGATCAACGATAATTTCTAGATGGAGTTCTCCCATGCCCATGATAACTGTCTCGCCCGTCTCTTGATCTGATTTAATTTTAAAGGTTGGGTCTTCATCCGAAAGTCGTTTGAGCGCCATACCCATTTTCTCTTGGTCAGCCTTGGTCTTCGGTTCGATGCGAAGAGAAATAACTGGTTCAGGAAAAGTGATTTGATCAAGAATTATTGGATTGTTCTCATCAGCAAAAGTGTGTGAAGTCTTTGCATCCTTCAAACCTACTGCAGCTGCGATCTCTCCGGCGAAAACTTTTTTCACTTCCTCACGTTTATCTGCTTGGAGACGAACGATTCGACCAAGTCTCTCTTTGTTTCCTGTAGTTGCATTATAAATATAGCTTCCAGATTCAATCGTTCCTGAATAAACACGAAAGAAAGTAAGTTGTCCGACGAATGGATCAGCTTGGAGTTTAAATGCGAGTGCTGAAAATGGTTCTGAATCAGAAGCGTGTCGAAAAACTTCTTCGCCTGTGTTCGCGTCAATCGCTTTAATAGGAGGGATGTCGAGTGGAGATGGGAGATAGTCAACCACAGCATCGAGCACGAGCTGAACACCCTTGTTTTTTAACGCAGAACCAGCCATGACTGGGAAAATTTTGTTGGCGATCACCGCTTTGCGCAGAGTTTCTTTGAGTGCTTCGATTGAAATTTCTTTCCCTTCCAAATAAGCATTCATCAGACCTTCATCGTTTTCTACTATTCGTTCAACCAATTCTCTTCGATATTTTTCTGCATCAGCTTTTAAATTATCTGGGATTTCTTTCTCAATGACTTGATTACCCATATTGCCTTCGAAGTAATACGCTTTCATTTTCAAAAGGTCTACAATCCCATCATGTTTTTCTTCTTCGCCAATTGGGATTTGGAATCTTACTGCTTTTTTTGAAAGTCTGTCGAGAATTGATTTGTATGAACGTTCGAACGATGCACCGGTTCGGTCAAGTTTATTGATAAAACAAATTCGAGGTACTTGAGCCTCTTCTGCGTAGCGCCAGTTGGTTTCAGATTGAGGCTCAACGCCAGCTACTCCATCGAAAACCACAACCGCACCGTCGAGTACACGCAGAGAGCGTTTAACTTCTACGGTAAAGTCGATGTGCCCAGGAGTGTCAATAATATTAAAACGATATTTTTTTTCTTTATTCTGTCTATCAGCTTCAGGAAGATATGTTGGACCCCAGAAACAAGTGATGGCGGCAGCGGTGATGGTGATGCCCCTCTCTCGTTCTTGCTCCATCCAGTCAGTAGTAGTGTCTCCTTCGTGCACTTCACCGATTTTGTGTTGAGAACCAGTATAAAAAAGCACACGTTCAGAAGTAGTTGTCTTCCCAGCATCAATATGCGCGATGATTCCAAAGTTTCGTACTCGTTCTAAAGGATAGTCTCGTTCCATATAAGGTTAATTTTGGGCTAAAAATAAAAAGCAGTACCTGCTTAAGTAGGACTAGAATACAGGATCCAAAGGGAATAATCAAACAAAAACTCTCTTTCGGGAGATTTTTCTAATTATAGTCAGGGGGCTCTTTTTTCTTCTATAAATGTTAAGAGTTCATCCAATTCACGAGCATCATTCAATGACGGGCCACCCACTATTTCTCTTGTACCCTCTTTCATAGCGCGCAACATCTCTTCAAATTTTTCAGAATATATACCTTTCTCGACCTCTTGAATAACTGACTCGTCTTCGGTTAACCTAGCCCAAAGAGATAATGCTGATGCCTTTTTTTCGTCAGACTCGTATAACTGTTTTTCAGGTTTTGGTATTTCTTCAGTTCCCATCATTTTTATATTAAGCTACTATAATTAAATTATAACACGTAAAAACTCCCTCTCGG
The DNA here is from genome assembly GCA_023266935.1 of bacterium. Taxonomy (GTDB): domain Bacteria; phylum Patescibacteriota; class Minisyncoccia; order Phycocordibacterales; family Zambryskibacteraceae; genus JAIFWN01. The sequence continues at coordinate 22,124 of JAHFOF010000001.1, forward strand.
GAGTCTTCTGTTTACCAAGCGAAGTGAGTGAAAGCTTTGTTTATTTAAAATCTCTTTGTTTTAACTCGACCTCTTCTTTCAAGAGATCGAACTTAACTATAAAAATATCAAAGAATCTCCTTTGCCCAACCACCCCCCAGGGCATCACCCGACCAGCTACATCAGGCATAAACCCGGCCTCTATATCATAGGACCAACCGCCAACTTCAATTTTAACTTTATGAAGAAAGTACAAAGAAGCTTTACCTCCAATACCAAACACTTCATTTTTCTTACCCTTTTCAATATCTATTCCAATAGCTCTGCCTATTTCTGCATCAAAAATGCAGAGATCTGCTCCAGAGTCCACGAGAACTTCATAGCCTATCTCTTTATCTCTTAACTTGAGTTTTATTGGTATGACTGGTCGTAGAGTACTTCCGTATTTTGCATACCTAAATTTCATAGTTAAAAAGAACCCACAAATGCTGACAAATTTTCAGGTATGCGAGTGAGAAATGGAGTTTTTTCAGTTTTCTTCTGTGCTTTTAATAGAGCTTCTTTTAAGGTTTTTCCAAAACCAAGAACTGTCTCTTCGTCTTCTGCAAGAGCAACCCATTGCCCTTTATATTTTTTATATAGTGTAGTCCAATCTTTTGCCATACATATATTATTACACAAAAACAGATGTAGGTGCTACCACGCAAAATGCGCGAAGGCTTTGTTTGATTCAGCCATCTTGTGAGTATTTTCTCTCTTACGAACTGCATCTCCTTCATTCTTTGAAGCAGAAATAAACTCTTCGGCGAGTTTCATATGCATCGGTTTGCCCTTCTTGGCTCTTGCTGCTTCTATAATCCACTTCATCGAAAGGAATTGTCGTCTTTCAGGACGAACTTCACGAGGAATTTGATAGTTCGCACCTCCAACACGACGAGAACGAACTTCCATAGTAGGTCCAGTGTTCTTCAAAGCTTCTTCGAAAACTTCCAAAGGATCTTTAACTTTCGCAAGTTCTTTAATGGCGTCGAGGGAACGATAAACCACAGCACGAGCAGTAGTCTTCTTGCCTTCGAGCATTAAATAATTAATAAACTTCGCGATCTTTTCAGAATTATAAACTGAATCTGGGGTTAATTTTGGTTTGGCTTTAAGTTTGCGTCGCATAAAATTATATATAGTGAGTTTATCGAACTATTTTGCCTTAGGTTTCTTCATTCCGTACTGGCTTCTTGATTGTCGGCGAGTCTCGACGCCGGTTGCATCCAAAACTCCTCGGACAATAGTGTATCGAAGACCAACATCCTTCACTCTTCCCCCTCGAAGCATAACCACGGAGTGTTCTTGAAGACCATGACCAATACCAGGAATATAGGCTGTCACTTCTAGGCCGTTCGTAAGACGAACACGAGCGATCTTGCGAATAGCGGAGTTAGGTTTCTTCGGAGTCTTGGTGGTTACCTTGGTGCATACCCCTCGTTTAAAAGGAGAATTAAAGTAGGTAGGACGGTTTGTAATAGTATTAAACCCACGAGTAAGGGCCACCGCCTTGGATTTGCGAGTGAGTTTGTTCCTTCTTCGTCTTATTAATTGGTTTATTGTGGACATACTATAGACAAAACTGGCCTCTAATGAGGTGCGCTAACAATACTAAAAACTCTAGATTAAAGCAATACCGGTGATAATTCTAAACAAAACATCTATAACTGGAGCGACGAATTGCCAGATAAAGAAAATGAAGAAAAAGACAAGGATAAGACCGTATCGTTCAAAAAACCCCCGTATTTGAAAGGTTTTCTCTGGGAAGAAGGCAAAAAGAATTTTTGAACCATCGAGCGGAGGTATGGGCATCAGGTTAAAGACCATTAATAGAATGTTCACGAAAACTATGAGGGAGGAAATGTGAAGGGTGGCCTCATTAAATCCGTGGCCTATCCCATATCTCACAAATAAACCGAAGATAACAGCAAGAATAAAGTTTGAAGCCGGACCAGCGAGGGCAACACTCGCTTCGCTCCATCTCCCTGGACGAAGATTATACGGATTATAAGGAACTGGTTTCGCCCAACCAAAAATAAATCCCCCTAGGAAATATGAGAGGGCTGGTACGATGACCGAACCGAATAGGTCTAGGTGTTTAAGGGGGTTGAGGGTCAGCCGTCCAGCGAGTTTGGCCGTTGGATCACCCAGTTTGTCTGCCACAAGACCGTGCGAAACTTCATGAATCACCACAGACATAATAAGAATCGCGATTTGAAAGATAAATTCTACTTGCATAGACGAATTATAACATGTGTGCTACGATAAACCCCTAATAAATATATGGCGAAGATTTGCCCAATCACTAAAAAAGGTTCAATCATGGGTGGAGGTTACTCCAACCGAACTCGTGCTACCCAGTTCAACCCAACAGGTATGGTTCGCAAATATCCAAACCTCCAAAAGAAGCGCATTTATGTACCAGAATTAAAGAAAACCATCACTCTCACCCTTTCAACCAAGGCCATCAAAACTATTCAGAAACGCGGTGCTCACTCTGTCTTGAAAAAAGCTGGGATTATTTAATCTCTATAGTTTCACCGTCGGTTTCAAATTCAATAGTACCTAAGCCAGCAAGACCGCCGGCTGACTCGGTTGAAACAATTTTTATATTTAGTTTGTTGAAAATATCTAAGACATCTTTGTGTGGATGACCATAAGTATTATCCTTGCCCACAGAAATCACTGCATATTCTGGAGCAACTGCTTCAACATAAGGAAATGATGAGGATGTGTGCGAACCATGGTGCCCAGCTTTCAGAACATTTGATTTTAAAATTGTTTTATCCAAACCAAGTAAAATATATTCGGCTTTCTTCGTAGAATCTCCGGTTAACAAAAATGATTCGTCTCCATAAATTAATTTAGCCACTACAGACGCGTCATTAGTCTCCCAATTTGAGACATCTTGATTGGGGAAAAGTATTTCAAGTCGTACACCATCACCCAAATCAACCGTCATCCCCCTTCGTGCGAGGACATCACTGATATTTTTCTCACCAATTAATTCATGAATTATATTATCAATTTTATTTGGTGATTCAACACCGGGCTCCATGAACACGCCCACTTCGTATTGTTCTAAAACATCTACCAATCCTCCGATGTGGTCTGCGTCGGGGTGAGACTCAATCACCACATCTATCCGTCTGTCTCCAAAGGGCAAAACCTTACCCAATTCTGTGAGCACCTTTGAATTCGGTCCTCCGTCTAGGAGTATCCGTTTATGCGTTGGAGAGTCTATGAATATAGAATCGCCTTGGCCAATGTCTAAAAAATACACATGGAGCAGGTTTGAAGGTTGGTCTGCCCGCACACTCCCCCAAACGAAAACATTGGCGAGCAGGAGCCCAACAAGGATGGATTCTCTCCAATAGTTTTTAAGAAATTTCACCTCTTTATTATAAATGATAGAATATTAGGATGATAAAACAATTTGAAGAAAAGAAATTTTCTATCCCAAAATTAAAAGGCATCTCAACGAAGATGATCGAGGAGCATCTAAAACTTTATGCTGGCTATGTGAAGAACACGAACCTGATTAACTCGATGATAGATATGTATTCTAAGGTGGATGATGAAGGGGGTAAATATTCTGTTTCAGAAATCACTCGTCGATTTTCTTTTGAATACAACGGGATGAGGAATCATGAGATTTATTTCTCTCATTTTGAAGGTGGACCAAAAGAGATTTCAAAAGATGGAGAACTGTATAAATCGATTGAATACATTTGGGGCTCATTCGATGTGTGGCTCACTCGATTTAAAACTATAGCCACCACTCGTGGAGTCGGTTGGGCGATTCTCTATTTTGATAAGAAAGAAAAAGTGCTCATAAACGCATGGGTAGATGAGCAACACCTCGGTCAACTCCAGAATTGTGAGGTGATTCTCGCTTTGGATATGTGGGAACATTCATTCGTCGCAGATTATCAACCTAGTGGCAAGAAAAATTATATTGAAGATTTCTTCGTTAATTTAAATTGGCAGACTTGTGAACATAACCTCGCAAACGCACTAAAATAACTCCATAGAAAACATAAACCAATACCATTCCCCATATTGGGAACGAGGAAATTTTTAGACTGGCCCAAGAAAGATTGCCGAGTATATGGGCCACGCCGAGTATCCAAGAGAGAAAAATGTGAGCAACAAGTGTGAATGGAAGCGAGATAATCGTTGAGACATAGGAAAGAGTTGTAGAAACAAATCCAATGAGCATGGTGAATGGGACAAAGGCTAAAATCAAAATATTAGAAAGGAGAGAAACGACAGAAACACTACCCATACTGTATAAGAGAAACGGTAAAACAAATATTTGAGTAGAAATTGTGGCTGAAAGAATCTGTCTCATCCCCCACCTCTCTGTGATTTTAGTTAAATATTTATCAACTACTGGAGAAACATAAATCATCGCGATAGTGGCGAGCATTGAAAGTTGAAACGATGGATCAAAAACTAAAATTTTAGGATTTTGAATAAGCATCATAAATCCTGCGACGAGCAAAGCACGAGAAACAGAATAACTTCGCCCAAACATCTTGCCCGAGATAGCTATGAGAGCCATAATCCCCGCTCGAACGATGGTCGCACTCGCGCCGGTCATCAAAACAAACAAAATGACACCGAAAATTGAAATACTCGAAGCGATTCGGAGAGAAAGAAAACTTAAAATCCTACGGAAAAATTCTGCGACTATCATAATGTTGTATCCAGAAAGAACTACAATATGAATCACTCCCGCGTTTTTGAATTCATCCAAAATAGATTTAGGCAAGGCCTGTTTACCTGAAACAAGTAACCCCGCGAGGAGAGATGCTTTGGGCTCTTCTAAAATACTCTTCATTTTAGCCACAAAACTACCTTTGACCCATAGTAGAGAGGATATAATTGGATTCGCCTTGTTATATGAATCGATGCTAGTTTGAGCAAAACTCATCGTGTAATAAATATCATCTTTAGATAAATACTGCCCATAATCAAAACTTCGCCCCGCATCACTATCAATTATTCCTGGCTTTTCTAATTTTCCTGAAATCCTTATTTCATCACCATATTTAATCTCTGAATATAAATCTGTACTGACTAAAATTCTTTCTTTGCCCTCCGAAGCCTTGGCAAAGGTGGGTCGTTCAACCTCAATCACAAACCTCGTATCTTTTTCTCTTTTCTCTGGTTCAGTCACGACTACACCATTTAAATTTATTTTTGTACCAACGCTTTGTTCAAACTCTGCATCAACTTCATGAAAATCCTTTATATCAAAACGTAAAATCCCAAAACTAAAAGCGACTAGTCCTAAAATTATTATAAAAACTAATTTTGATACATTTTTATTCCAGATTTTTTCTGAAAAATAAATACCGAGGGAAATAATAAAAAATAAAAGCGACCAAATCGGTCGTATTTGAATAATCGATGAAACAAAGATTCCAAAAATAAAACTCCAAATGAAAACAAAGATGCTTAAATGCTTATGCTCGTAAAGAAATTTTATATTCGTGCTTGGGTCCATTGTACAAATATGGTTTGGCTCCATCAGCAAAGCTGGTGGCTATCTCATCACACCTCTCGTTCGCTTGAACACCCGCGTGACCTTCAACCAAGCTCCAATGAATCTTTTTATCCACGCTCGCTTCATACAAATCCATCCATAAATCTTTGTTCTCTACTGGTTTCTTTTGACTTGTGCGCCAATTATTTTTCATCCAACCATGTATCCATTCGGTGATACCCTTCACCACATAAGTCGCATCAGAATACAGAGTGACTTCCACACCTACAGGCAACGATTCTAGGGCTTTAATACAGGCCATAAGCTCCATTTTATTATTCGTCGTGTGTTCGTCTCGACCCCCTATTTCTTTCACCTCATCACCATGCTGAATAACCGCCCCCCAGCCTCCGGGTCCAGGATTCCCTTTCGAAGATCCGTCTGTGAAGATAATTATCATTATGAAAGTATATCATTAACTAATTTTGTAATTTTATAAGCATCTCCGTGCTTAAGTAATCCTAAATAAGACTCAATGGTTTCCGGCTTAACATCTTCTTTCTTCAGATTCTTAAACATCCTCTTCTTAGTCGAAGTCCTCAATACTCTGTGGTTAAAAAAGTTCACCCAACCCAGAAAATCCACTCCTGAAGCAAGAGTTTTAATAAAAACCTTATCCGGGTGCAGTTGTAGTTTTAATTTATTATTTAAAAATTTATTTATTTCCACCAACAAATTCTCCAAATATTTCTTATCTTGAGACATAGTCACAAAATCATCGGCATATCGAATATAATATTTCACCTTTAATTTATGCTTCAGATATTGATCAAATTCATTCATATGGATATTCACTAGAAGTTGAGAGGTTAAATTTCCTAATGGTAGGCCTGTATTTTCCTTTTCTGAACTAAAGCTTCTAATGATTCTTTCCAAAAGCCAGATGGTGTCTAGGTCTTTAATATGTTTCCTCAATATGGTTAGGAGTATTCGATGATCAATACTGGCAAAGAATTTCCTGATGTCACACTTCAGAATCCAACATTGCTTAGTATTATTTTTGGATACTTTATGTCCAAATACTCTAAATCTGTTTATCGCTCTATGTGTTCCTTTGTTTAGTCTGCAGGAATATGAATCATGGATAAACTTTTTGTCGAAATATGGATACAAAACTCTATATAAGCAATGATGAAGTAATCTGTCTCGGACTAAAGCTTTGTGAATATTTCTTGGTTTTGGGTCTGAGATATTGAAGGCGTGGTAGGAGCTATGGATATAGGATTTATTTACTAAATCTTCATGTAGTTGGAAGATGTTTGAAGAAAGGTTGTCAGCAAACAACATTACATCTTTTCTTTTGCGTTTACCTTTTAAAAACTCCCGCCAAGCATCCAATAGATTTTCGATTGATATGATATTCTCATACATATGTATCAATCTAATACTATCAGTACCCCCCCCCGCAAAAGTACCTGCGGTACTTTTTAGAACAAAAAATATATATTCAATTTGGTTAAATCTTTATAGAAAATTTCCTAAACCGGAGCGATTTGGTATCGGTGAAAAAATAGATATTTTGTTTCTTGATATTCTAGAACTCGTTTTTATATTTAAATTTGCCAAATTATTCGAGAAAATTTCATATACAGAATCAATTATTTTAATAATAGATAAATTAAAATTTTTTATGGAAGTTGCTTGGGAGAATAAACTGATTTCAAGCAAGCAGTATAGTGAAATTCTGATAAAACTCGAAGAAATCGGAAAAGAGTTTGGTGGATGGAGAAAATCATTAACAAAAACTCCTACCTTTCGATAGGAGAAACTACAATAGTAACGAGAAACCACATGGTTGTCTGCATTCCACCTGTTCGGATTCTCGACGGAGTTCGCGTTCAAGTTCCAACCGTCGTTGTTGGCGTTCCAGTTCGCGTTCACAGCCCAGAGTCGTTTCGTGTGAGAAACCATCTATGCCACCATCCCTTGAATACTCTCGGGGTTGAATTTTATTCGGCATCATAATGCCAGAGTATCTCACACCAACTATTTTTGTTTTTTGGTCGAAAAAATATCGACACTATCTGCCACCCCAAACCTTGGTCGGGAATGCCAGCAGACTTGTTTTTATTATATATGAAAATGGGCACCCTTTCGGAATGCCCATTCGTCCATCATCCCGCCCATGGCGGGATTTCAAGGGAACATCAGTTGCGAGAAACCACACGGTCGCCCGCACCCCACCCGTGCGGATTCCCGACGGAGTTCGCGCGCAAGCCCCAACCGTCGCGGCCGGCGCTCCAGTCCGCGCGCACAGCCCAGAGTCGACCATCCTTACCACGAAGGTAAAAGATGAACCACTCGGTGCTCCCGCGGTTGTCCGCAAGGAACTGCTTGAATTGGGATACCGATGTTTCCGCCTTGTCCCCCAGCTCGGTGAGGATGGGAGCATCGAGTGACGACTGCTCGAGCTTCCTTACAGCAAGCTCGGCCACATCGGTGACGGGAACTTCGAGGCCAAGGAACTGGCTCTCAAAATTGTTCCCGAACCACTTGGCCCCAGCTTCTGCAAAATACTGCTTCGAGGTGGTGACTGCCGGTTGGGCAGGCATCCTCACCGTGCGGAGAAGGGTGAGGAGGGTCTTGAAGACGATCTCGCCCTGACCACCGATAAAGCGAAGGAAGTTCTCCCAACCGCCCATACGGTTGATGCAAGCTTCCGTCTGCCCAGCGGTTACATCGTTGTACTTGGCCATTGTGTTCTCCCCAGCTCAAAGCTGAAGTCATCCCTCTATCCGAGGTTGTAGGAGCTTGGCAACCGAGTGTCGCCATAGCACTAGAGAAATAAAATTTACATCCCTAAGGCTATGGCGAATTGCAACTGATTTAAATGAACTTTTAACTGTATATAGTATATACCTAAATTAGTAGTTTGTCAAATGATTCATGCCAAGGCCTTGCCTCGTCAGATTATAACCTTATTTTAAGGCTTTATTTCAATAATCCTTAATCGAAGCTCCGGGCGATTTCTAAAATATGATTTTTCAAGATGGGCAGTAATGGTGCAAGAGATGCCTGGTGTAGGAAGCACAGAATAGGAAGTGGGGGAAGAAAAAAAGGAAATAGCTTTAATGTTTTTTCCTTCTTCGGTTGAGAAGGTTAATTCGAGGTGATTGTTTTCTTTACCAAATTGTTTGGCTGATTTAATTTTTGCTTTTGGGATTTCAAAAATTGGTTTTGGATTCCCTGTGCCGAACGGACCGAAAGCGGAAATTGTTTCCCAAAGTGTTTCTCCGATATGACTAAGTTCTATGATTATATTTTTGTTTTCTCTCTGCACTTCTCTCTTTGAATTTTCTCTAACTTTATCTACAGCGAGTGATAATTGTTTTTCAAGAGTTGTAAGTTGTTCAAGGGTTACAGAAAACCCCCCTGCACCTGCATGTCCGCCGAATTCTAAAAATAATCCAGGCACTTCACTCATAAGCATGTGCAAATCTATATCATCTGTTGTTCTACACGAACCTTTGAGGATATTATCTCCGTCCCTCCCCCACACGAACACTGGACGGTTATATTCTTCGACAAGTGAGTTGGCCACGAGTCCAGCGAGTGATGGTCGCCATTCTGGATTGCCAACGACAATTACTTTTTTTATTTCCACACGTTCGGATAAATGTTTCTTGGCCTCTTTTACCAACGCAGCCACAGTTCCCTTGCGTTCATTGTTTATTTTCTCAAGGTGATCAGCGAGTCTGTCCGCTTCTAATAGATTAGTAGTAGAGAGTAGTTTGAAAGCATCTTCTGGTTTCCCCATCCTCGACGCCGCATTTATACGTGGAGTAATCATAAAGGCCACATCATCTTCGGTTAAAAATTTCTGCTCAATATTTAATTTATTTAAAAGCCTTACCAATCCTGGTCGAGGAGATTTCCTCAAAACATCCAAACCAAATTTGGCCAGAATTCTATTTTCATCAACGAGAGGCACCATGTCCGAAAGGGTGGCTATACCCACCATATCCAAAGACCATTTTTCTTGACCTTCTTTAATCCCAAAATTTTCCTTTTCCAAAATCGCTTGAACAAGTTTATAAGCGAGAGCTGCTCCGCATAATTCTTTAAATGGATACTTGGAATTTTTTAATTTTGGATTGACTATCGCATAGGCTTTGGGCAAATTTTCCTGCTTGCCCGTCAGAAGGGAGGGCTCGTGGTGGTCAGTAATTATCACATCCATCTTTTTCTTATTCGCATGAGCCACTTCTTTGATATCAGCCGTACCGCAATCAACTGTGATAATAAGTTTCGTGCCTCGTTCTGCGATCTCATCTACAGCTTCAGTATTCAAACCAAATCCTTCGTCGTGTCTATGAGGAATATAGAACGAAATATTTTTATAATTCGCCCGATTAAAAAAGTCTGAAAGTACTACCGCCCCAGGAATTCCGTCCGCATCATAATCTGAAAATACGACGATGTGTTTATCATTCTTCATTACTTCTATAACCCTATCTCTCGCTTTCCCCATATCAGGCAAAAGTAGTGGGTTATGAAGTTTTTTATAATCAGGTTGAAGAAATTCGTCTCTAGATTCCCCCACGAGACCTCGTTCAGACAGAAGAGCTTCGAAGATTTCAGGGAAGTTCATGGGGCTAGTTTACCATGCTAGAATAGATTTATGAGAAAAAAGCATCAAGGAGGTTTCATAGAAGGCCTTATTATGGCTCTCGGATTATTGGCCATATTTCTCCTCTTTATTTTGCCCAAAACTCCTCCCGGACCAACAACAAATTTGCCCAGTTTATCTGGAAAGACATACCCCACAGAATATCAATCTCCTAATACGAATGAGCCAAATACAAATAATGTGGTGAAAAACTCATCCTTCTCAAACACGATATCTATCTATAGTGGCAATGCTCCATATTCGTATCAACCAGCTGATGAATATATCACCTTGACTAACAATAGTGATAAACCAATCACCCTTACTGGCTGGGCACTTCAAAATGCGAAGGGAGACAGAACCTACGTTCTGGGCGGATCAGTTCAAAGATATGTTTCAGATTCAGTAGTCATCCCCACAGGAGTTCATATTCTTTCCCCAACAGGAAATAACCAATTAGAAAACATTGTTTTGAAACCAAGTGAATCAGCCGTGGTGACAACTGGTTCGATTGGGGTTGTCACTCCTTATAAAATTGTGAGTTTTAAGGAAAATCTCTGTACAGGATATATTCAAAATCTTCCAGATTATTCTTTCACTCCCCCACTTCAATCCAACTGTGTTTCGCCGAGGAACGAACCAGGTGTGAGAAACCTCGACACACAGTGTCAGGACTATATCTCCAGTATGTCGAGTTGTCATACTCCCAAATATGATACCGTCGATACACAAGGTCGAACAGCAGATAGACAAGGTAACACTTGCAACGGATGTGTGGATGGTAATAACACTCTGTCTAATTCTTGTATTTCCTTCATTAAAGCTCATTTCAGCTATCAAGGATGCTTGGCTTATCATCAGAATGACTCAAACTTTTCAAGTCGTAATTGGAGAATATATTTGAACAAGCAATGGGAACTGTGGGCCAAGAGTTATGAAACCATTTCTCTCTTTGATGCGTATGAAAAACTGGTTAATTATCAATCGTACTAGTTTCATTACCTCTTTCTAAATAAAATGCACGATCCAAATTGTATTTTTTGTAAGATTGCCAAGGGCGACATCCCTTCTCATAAAATTTATGAGGATGAAGATGTTTTTGCTTTTCTGGATATTGAACCAGTAAACATAGGTCACGCGTTGATTATCCCTAAAAAACATTATGTTTCGATGGAAGAAACACCCGACGAACTTCTATCAAAAGTATTCATCGTTTCCAAAAATCTTCGCCCAAAAATTAAACAGGCTCTTGATGCCAACGTTGTTGCCCTTACAGTAATTGGTCTCCACGTTCCTCATTTCCATGTTCAATTAATCCCCAGATTTAAAGACGATGGTCTTGGTGGTTTTTGGCCCACTAAAAAATATAAAGACTCGACCGAAGCAGAAACCACCGCAAATAAAATCCGCTCAGCTATATCCTCTTAAGAGCTTCTATACCCACGAGTGTGCCGGTGGCCAGAAAATCTAACATCGCCCCTCCTCCAGTAGAAACAAAACTAAATTTATCCAACAAACCAAGTTCCTTTATAGCTGAAAGTGTATCTCCCCCACCAACAATCGTTTCTGCTTCAGAGTTCGCGATTAATTTAGCTAATTCAAGTGTCCCAGTTTTATAACTTTTCTCAAATTCTCCGAGAGGACCGTTCCATAAAATAAATTTTGAACTTTCAATTCTTAATTTTAAATTTTCAATCGTCTTTGGTCCTGCATCTTCTATTCGTGTCCCATCTAAAACAGTGTCTATCGGCAAAATGATTTTCCCTTCCTGAATTTTTTCTTTTAACCCAAAATCTCCATCTGATACTAATGAATCTCCCACATCTTGACCCATCGCTTTAAAAAAATTATTCGCCAGTGCTCCCCCAATAAAAATATCGTCAGCAATATTTAAAAATTTATCTATTAATGAAAGTTTGGTTTCAAACTTCGCTCCTCCAAGAATAAAAAGGAAGGGGTGTTTCGGATAAAAAGCATTAGAAAGTCGTTTTACTTCCTCATTAAATTGGAGCCCCGCAAATGAGGGCAAAAGTTTGGGCAAACCAACAATAGAAGCATATTCTCTGTGTGATTCTGAGAAAGCTTCGTTCACAAACAAATCTACTCCGGAGGCCAGTTTGACCGCCAAGTCGCGCAAATTTTCTTTTTCTCCTTTCTCCATTCGCAAATTTGGAAGTAGCATTAAATCACTTGGTTCTATGAAAGTCAGCGGGAGAAAACCTTTGACATATTCGTATACAGTCTGCAGATTTTCTGATTCTGAATCATGATGACTAATTAAAATTATTTTCGCACCTGCTTTTTGTAAATATTCAATTGTCGGTAAGGTCTTTTTGATACGAAAATCATCTACTACTTTGCCATTTTCTATAGGGACGTTCCAATCCACACGGACCAAGACTGTTTTACCTTCAATATTTCCTGCTTCAAGGATAGTTTTGAAGTCCATATTATTTTTTTAATAAAGCTTGGGCAATTTTTCCAAAATTTTCTGGATCGAGTGACGCCTGACCAACCAAAAAACCATTAATACCTGTTCGTACCAAACCTTCAACTCCACTTTTTTCTACTGAACCTCCATAAAGGATAGGAATCTTGTCGGCCGTTTTTCTATCATAGATGTCCGTCAAAACTTTTCTAATAAAAATAATCATTTGGGCTAAATCTTCTGGGGCCATCGCATATTTCGCTCCTTTGTCTATAGCCCAAACTGGTTCATAAGCCACAACTAGCTTTGTTGCATTTTCTTTTTTCTTTATACCACCAAGAGATAGTCGAATTTGGTGTCTAATGAATTCTAAAAATTCTCCTTCTCTATCCCTTTCATTCTCCCCCACACAAACCAAAGGGGTAATCCCCGCTTTTAAAGCTACTTTTATTTTTTCTGTCACTTCTTCATTGGTTTCCCCAAGGGCTCTGCGGTCAGAGTGACCAATAATAGAAAGCCGAACACCGAAACCCTGTAGAATATCTACCTCTACTGCTCCAGTCGTGGTCTTTTTGCCTATAGAAATGTCTTGGGAAGCTAATTTTGAGAAAGTTTTTGTTTTTTTGGATACAGACTCAAAATATGCAAGCGGTGGAGCAATGAAAGTGTTGAGTTTTTTATAAACATCGGATTTTTTAGAGAAACCCTTAAGTATTTCATTCGCTTTCCCAAGTGAATCTGGACGGTTTTTCCAATTTGCAACCAATATCGGTTTTGTCATTCTCACTATTATAGCAAACTAGACCAACTAACGTCTTTATTTCTTCTGAACGACCATTATGTGAACGGTGGTTTGCTTATTCTGAACTGAAACAAGAACAGAGAGTTCCTGCCCTCCTTTTTCTCCATATAAAGTTCCTTGGGCTTGAACACTTTCTTCTTTTTTAAGTTGAAAACCATCTTTAATCATAAAATCACTATATTCTTTCCATTTTTGAACAACTGTTTTCTGACTTGTGTAACCAACTGTATATTGAACATACCCTGCGTTCCTGTATTCGGTATTATAGCTTTCAAAAATGTTTGAAAGTTCAACAGGAATGGTGTTAGGAAATCCCGTGGGAAGGTTCAGGGCAGAAGTTGAGGTGCTCTGACTCGACTGATTAACGACAACATCGCTTACTGGTGCAGAGTTAACTATTGGTGCAGGGGCAGAAATGAGGGTTGGGGCAACATAAATCTTTGTGCTGGTATACCAAAAATATCCGCCGATAAACAAAACAAGGATAAGAAGCCCGAGCAGTCCTCCTTCAACTTTTTGTTTTTGATCCATAGATTTAAAGAAAAGATAAGTTTCTATTTAACTTTTCAAATTATATCATGTATATAGTCTCATTGTGGTAGCATTAGTTTATGGCAAAAGATTTTTCTATCATTAGCTGGAACGTAAACGGCCTACGAGCAGTGCACAAAAAAGGTGCTTTCGATCAAATTCTCGAAGAAAAACCTGACATTTTGTGCATTCAGGAAACGAAAAGCTTGCCAGAACAACTTCCCGAAGAAGCTCGCTCTCCTGTTGGTTATCACTCTTATTTTCACTTCCCTGTCATAAAGAAGGGCTACAGTGGTGTAGCCATATATTCTAAAGAAGAACCACAAGGAGTCGTGAATGACCTTGGGATAAAAGAGATGGACCAAGAAGGACGCTTAATCGTGGCTCATTATAAGGACTTTTCTCTTATTAATATCTATTTCCCTAATGGTGGAGGTGCTCCGGAGAGATTACACTATAAGCTTGATTTTTATGATCATTTTCTTGAATTTGTGGACAAATTACATAAAAAACAACCTAATATTGTGTTTTGCGGAGATGTAAATGTGGCACATACAGCCATCGATCTCGCCAGACCGAAAGAGAACGAAACTCATGTTGGGTTTTTACCCATTGAGCGAGCTTGGATGGACAAACTAATTTCTCATGGTTGGACAGATGTTTTTAGACATTTTTATCCAAAGAAAATTGAGGCTTATACATACTGGGATATGAAAACTTTTGCTCGAGAAAGAAATGTTGGATGGAGAATTGATTATTTTTTTGCTTCTCCAGAAATGCTAAAAAAAATTAAAGATATAAAAATACTTGACAACATTTTAGGTTCAGACCACTGCCCTATCAAAATAACCCTTAAATAGAGCCATATAATAAAAGGACAAAATAATTTCGTTATCCACAGTTTTTATTTAGTACATTGTCCTTTATGGGTATATACTATTCACAGACGCAATTCGGTGAAAGTATTCCCCTCTGGAACGCAAGATCCGATAACAGCATTGGTACAAATGTCGACACCTATATTTTTGGGAGTCGGCCGACTCCCCCGAAAGGAGTGCCTGGTTTGAACCCGTGTTTGGTGGAGGCTACCTTTCCTCAACCTTTAAATTTGCGATAGCGTTTAGCTTTCGCCACTCGAGTTCGTTCTGGGACTTACTTTTATTCGAGCATTGTCACCGCCTTTGGCGGGACCTCGCAAAATGCGATGGCTCGACACACGCCCGCGGATCGCCCCGCCGGCGTTTTTGTTTATAAATTGATTAAATGTCTCTCATTCGTCCCTTAACTTTTGATGTTAAAATATAAAAAGTGCTAAAAACTCTTTGTTATAGGCACAATTATGACACAAAATTTTAAAACTGTGGATAAGTGTGTGGAATGTGTGTATTAAAGACATGTCTCTAATAATATATAGTCTAATTGTCTCTAATTTGAGCCATATTTTAATAAATTGTCTTCACGTGAAACATTTAACTATTTGTTATTCATGAAACTAGATAATCGCACCGAAAAACGAAAATTGGGCGATATTGGCGAAAACATCGCTTGTGATTATTTGATTAGACACGGATTTGAAGTTATAGAAAGAAACTATCTTAGAAAATGGGGGGAACTAGATATTATAGCTAAAAAGAAGGGGACTATTCGTTTTGTGGAGGTAAAATCAGTTTCATGTGCAACTTTACCAAATAATGTTACTCATGTAACAGATAACTACCGTCCTGAAGAAAATGTTCATCCACAGAAGTTAAAAAGATTATCCAGAGCCATTCAAACTTATATACTCGAAAAACGTTTGGATAATGTGGATTGGCAATTAGACATCATCACGGTAAAAATCGATCAGACTAACAGAAAAGCAAGAGTTGAGATGCTTGAAAACATTATCATCTAGGTGCCCCTGGCAGGAATCGAACCCACATCACTTGTTCCGAAGACAAGTACTTTATCCATTAAGCTACAGGGGCATGCCTCGCCAACAGGCTACGGCCGAGGGTGCGACCAGGGAGAATCGAACTCCCATCTCATCCTTGGCAAGGACGTGTTCTACCACTAAACCATGGTCGCGAACTAAATGATAATAACTTATATCGCTCAAAAAATCGAGTATTAATCGAGTGAAATTGGTAATTAGTTTTCCTCGTGTTAGGATACTTATCTAGCGGGCTGTATTATAGAGGTATTATTCACGATTCGGGTTCGTGGGACCCGGGTTCGATTCCCGGCAGCCCGAAAGTGAATAGGACAAACGGGGCGTAGTATAGTGGTAGTATACTTGCTTTGGGAGCATGTGGTCCGAGTTCGATTCTCGGCGCCCCGAAAGAATACCAATGCGGGATTAGTTTAGTGGTAAAACGACAGTTTTCCAAACTGTAGTCGGGAGTCCGATTCCCCCATCCCGCACAAAATTTCTTGTGCGTACCGTATACTAAATACAATGGATAAATTAGTTATCCCCAAGTCGATTAAAAATGTTTCTAAAATTCTCTCGGATGCTGGGTTCGAGAATTTTGTTGTGGGAGGATGCGTTCGAGACATAATCATCGGCAGGGAACCAAAGGATTGGGATTTAAATACAAATGCTACCCCAGAACAAATTATTTCTCTGTTTTCAAAAACATTTTATGAAAATGAATTCGGCACGGTCGGAGTAGTAAATGAAGAAGAAGAAAATGAGGCCTTAAAGATTGTTGAGATCACTCCATACAGAATTGAATCTGGATATTCTGATTTTCGTCGACCAGATAAGGTTGAATGGGGTAAAACACTTGGACAAGACCTCGCTCGTCGAGACTTCACGATTAATGCACTTGCTTATGATGTTCAAAACGAAAGATTAATTGATCCTTTTGATGGGAAAAAAGATATCGAAAAGAAAATGATTCGCACAGTAGGAAAGCCCGAAGAAAGATTTCATGAAGATGCTCTTCGAATGCTTCGCGCATTACGCTTTGCTTCAACTTTAGACTTTGTCATTGAACACGAAACTCAAGAAGCTATAGAAAAAAATGCTTACCTCCTCGAACACATTAGCAAAGAACGAATTCGGGATGAGTTTATAAAAATAATAATGTCTGATTCTCCGGCTATTGCTCTTGATTTATGTGCTCGGCTCAAACTTTTAAAATTTATCTCTCCAGAATTTGAAAAGGGGATAGGTGTTGAACAAAACAAGGCTCATGCTTATACCATTTGGGAACATCTTCTTCGTTCACTCGATCATTCAGCCAAGAAAAACATGCCATTGCATGTTCGCTTATCAGCTCTTCTTCATGACATAGCCAAACCACACACGAAAAAATGGCTAAATGGTCAGTGGACTTTTTATGGACATGAAGTAGTGGGTGCGAAAGTTGCTAAAAACATTTTGGTCGACCTCAAATTCCCCAAGGAAATCATAGATAAAGTGGTTAAATTGGTTCGTTGGCACATGTTCTTCTCTGACACCGAAGAGATATCACTTTCGGCTGTCCGCAGGATGGTTAAAAATGTCACCCCTGAACTAATTTGGGATCTCATAGATGTTCGCACGGCAGATAGAATAGGGACTGGTCGTCCAAAGGAGACACCCTATCGTCTTCGAAAATATAAATCGATGATAGAAGAGGTGATGCGTGATCCGATATCTGTTAAACAGCTCAAGATTGGCGGAGGGGAGATAATGAAACTAACAGACGCTCCTGCTGGTCCTCATATAGGTTTCATACTTGAAATTCTCTTGTCTGAAGTACTAGAAGATCCAACTCTCAATACAAATGATTACCTCGAAAAGAAAGTTCTCGAGTTATACACACTCAAACTAGAAGAATTAATGGGGCTCGGGAGAGAAGCAAGAATGAAGAATGAATCAGAAGAGGAGAAAGAAAGTGAAAGGGTAAAAGAAAAATATGGTGTAAGGTAGTTTCATAAACAAAAATCCCGACATTGGTCGGGATTTTTGTGAGTGGACGAAACAAAATCTATTCTAGTGATTCATAAATTTTATTTTACTGCGTCCTTGAGAGCTTTCGCCGGGCGGAACTTCGGTACTCGCATCGAAGGGACCGAGATAGATTCGCCTGTGCGGGGATTCCTAGCTTGCCTTGCAGCGCGAACTTTGGTCGAGAAGATTCCGAGACCTGCAATCGAGACTTCACCGCCCTTCTTCAAAGTTTGGACGATAGATTCGATCACTGTGTCTACGACTTCTTCTGCTTGCACTTTCGTGCTGCCAAGTTTGCCGTGCACTGCGTTTGCGATGTCTGTCTTGTTCATTTTAATTCTCGTCAAATTATTTCTAAAGTTCTTAGCGCCCGGTCAAGGGGTGTAAGACAATAATAATTATATCCTAAGCCGTATTTTCTCGCCAGTAGGTCCGGGTTATCGAGCAAACTCTATTGCCCGTGCTTCACGGATAACATTCACTTTTATCTCTCCTGGATACTTGAGGTCTTTTTCTATTCGGATGGCTATTTCTCGAGCCAAGTTCTTCGCTTCTAGGTCTGTGACCTTCTCTGGAGTAACAAAAACCCTTATTTCTCGACCTGCCTGGAGGGCATAGGCCTTCTCAACACCATTAAAGGACAAAGCGATGGCTTCTAGGTCTTCTAGACGCTTTAGATAGTGTTCTACAGTATCTCGTCTGGCTCCTGGTCGTCCGCCAGAGATAGCATCAGCTGTTTGCACAATGATGGATTCGATAGTTTCATAAGGATATTCACCATGATGAGCTTGCATGGCCTTTATCACTTGTTCATCAACATTAAACTTTTGGAGTATTCGACGACCAATTTCTACGTGTGTCCCTGAGACCTCGTGATCAAGGGCTTTACCTATATCGTGAAGAAGGGCACCTGTCTTGGCAATAGTTACATTCGCTCCTAGTTCTTCGGCCAACATACCCGCAAGGTGAGTCATCTCTACAGAGTGGGCCAAAACATTTTGACCATATGAGGTACGAAAATGAAGTCGCCCGAGAATTGCTAGGAGTTTCGGGTCAAGGTTATAGACTCCACACTCAAAAGCAGCAGCTTCACCTTTTTCCTTTATGATTTTATTAACCTCGGCTCGAGCTTTTTCTACAAACTCTTCTATTTTCGCCGGTTGAATTCGTCCGTCTGTAATTAAATTCTCCAAAGACATCTTGGCCACTGCTCTACGGACAGGGTCGAAGGAGGAAAGGGTAATAGAGCCAGGAGTATCATCCACAATAACTTCTACTCCCGTGGCTCGTTCAAAGGCTTTGATGTTTCTTCCTTCCTTGCCGATTATTTTGCCTTTCAGCTCGTCAGAAGCAAGAGGAACTGAAGTAGCCATCACTTCTCCAGTCACAGAAGAGGCGAGACGTTGAATCGTGGTCGCAAGCATGTGACGAGCTTTCTCTTCTATTTTTTCTTCACTTTGAGTCTCCAGCTTTTGCATTCGGATAAGAATATCTTCTTCAGATTGTTTCTCTATCATATTTAAAAGTTCTTCACGAGCTTCCTTTGGAGAAAGTCCGGCCACTTTAGCCAACTCTTCGTTTCTTTTTTGGATTAATTCATCGGCTTTTTCTCTGATAGCTTTGATTTCACTGACTTTCTCTTTCACATATTCAACTTCTTTGTCTATATCGACCTGCCTGTTGTCCAAAAATTCTTCTTTTTTTATTAAACGATCTTCGTTTTTCTTCGCTCTATCCTCTCGTTCAGCAACAGTGTCTTCAGCTTTCTTTAAAATTTCCCCTGCTTTAGTTTCTGCATTAGAAATAACTTCTTGGGCTTCCTCACGAGCTTTGAGCTCCATCTGTTTGATGTCCAACTCCATTGAACCCTTCTTGCCCAAAGAGATAATGACACGCAACAAATAACCGAGACCAATCCCGGCTGATGCAGCAAGCAAAGCTAGCAAAAAGGCTAATTTAAGTGACATTTGGGTGTTTCGGAACCGTCAGGCAGGGGAGGGAAAAAGCAGAAAAAGTCAGGCGGAAAGTTAACGTTTCAAATTTAATATAAATTGGAACACCCGAAGTGTACTATTTCTACAAAATCTTGTCAATTATGCCGTATTTTTTGGCTTCTTCGGAGTCCATGAAGAAATCTCTGTCACCATCCTTTTCTATCCTTTGTAACGTTTGACCAGTATTTTTAGCCAGTATTTTATTAAGAACCTCTTTTCTTCGGAGAATCCTCTTAGCACTTATTTCTATATCTGAGGCCATACCCTCTGCACCTCCTGATGGTTGGTGAATCATTACTTCTGCGTTTGGAAGGATGAATCTCTTGCCTTTTGCCCCTGCAGAAAGAATAACTGCGCCCATTGATGCTGCGAGCCCAACACACACAGTAGAGATATCACATTTAAGATGATTCATTGTATCAATAATAGCCAACCCCGCAGTGATAACCCCACCTGGAGAATTTATGTAGAGAGAAATATCTTTCTTTGGATCTTCAGATTGGAGAAATAGAAGTTGGGCTATGACAATGTTTGCTGAATCATCATCTATGGGACCGGCAAGGAAAATAATGCGTTCCTTAAGTAGACGAGAGTAGATGTCGTACGCTCTTTCACCATTTTGGCTCTTCTCTATGACTGTAGGGATAAGATAACTCATGCGGATAGATTATATTAAACCAATAAAGGAATCAAGCTATTTCAAACCTTCCAGAAACTCAAAAACTTTTTCGTTGCGCATCATAGTGAACACATAAATTCGGGCCCGAAGAGGATCGGCATCCTTATAATGTTCGAGTAGGTGAGTGACTTCATGATTTAGTTCAGCTTCAGTTGGTTCTATTTTCTCTTCAACTGCAATTTTTGAAACGATTAATTCTGCTTTCGCCCGTTTCACTGCGTTTTCCTTCCACTCTTCTCGGATATTCTCTTCAGTTTTTTTAATATTCTTTAAATAATCTTCCCATTTCATTCCCGCATGAGCGACATCATCTTTAAATTGTCCCATCATCTTCAGCAATTCTGATTCAATGAGTATTTTTGGCACTTCTATCTCTGTTTCTTTAATCAAAGTGTCGATAATAGACAATCTTTTCTTCTCTTTGTTTTTTATTTCCTTTTCTTTCAGTAAATTTTCTTTAATTTTTGTTTCGATTGTTTCTCCTTCTTTAAGTTCTACTTTTATATTTTGCTTTTTTACCTCTTCGACCACTTCTGTCACTTCACCATCTTCTACTTTTGTTTCTAAAATTTCTGCATTTATTTTTTCTGCGATTTTTTTGTAGTCTGGAAGTTTAAATTCTGGTTCAATGGCCACAACCATCTTGAATTCTAGAGGAATGTTTTCGGCTAGTTTGGTGATGGAGACCGTTGGTCGTCCAACAGCAGGAATCTTTAATTCTTTGATGATGTTTGGATATTCTCTACCCAAGGCAATCTCAGCAGATTCTTCGAGTACTCCGAGTTCACCTACTTTTTTTACCAAAACATCTTCAGGAATCTTGCCTGGGCGAAACCCGGCTACTTCTGAGCGATTGTTTAATTCTTTCAGAGCTTCTTTTCTACATTCGACCAAAAAGGAGAGTGCTATCTCTCCAGTGATTTCTACTTCCGAATCGGGAAGCTTTTTGGTCTTTAGTTGATCGAAGTGTTTATGAGGCATTGATCTGTGAACCGAGATTGTTCGTATCTGTATTCTTTAGGTCACTCTGGATTGAAGCTGGATTATCAGAAGTTGATTGGGTGTCGATATTTGAAGTATCTACCGTTGGTTCTGCAGTAGGAGAAACCTGGTTGCCATAGATATCCGTGGTGGTATCTGTGCTTCTCTGTCCCCAAAAATACAATCCCCCAAGGACTACTACCGCCAGGATGATGATGGTTGCGATAACTGGTCCTATTGAACCCTCACCGTTATTCATGTTTGTATCCATGTTGGTTTAGTTAGTGCTTTTAGTAGTGGTTGCTTCTTCGCTATCATTATCCTTCACTTTCACTTTCTTCTCTACTCCTTGTATTAAAGTAGTGGCCTTTATCAAATATTCTTGAGTAGCCTTCAAGTCTGTTTTCGCTTTCTGTGCATCAGCTTTAATACTATCCAGAAGAGTTCTCACGGTAGTACTTGATGTAGCACTAGTGAGGTCTATAGCAGAGAAAGCAGCAATGTCTGATCGTCCGAGAGCGAGAGATGCTTTGCCCAAAGTGAGTTGAGCTTCAATGTCCGTAGTTGTTCCTCCGGCCGCTTTTATTTTGGTTACTCTTGATTCTATTCTGGTAACAATTTTATCTAATCTGTCAGCAGTGGCAGTGAAAACTTTTATATCTTGTCGAACTTTGTTGTTTAGTTCTCTGCTTCGAAGTTCAGCCACCTTATCTTTCACTTCACTCCTCTTATCTGCTATTTCTTGTTTCTTTTGTTCAATATCTTTTTTTAGATTGTCTCGAAGAGTTTTTACTTCAACCCTTGGTTTGGTTGGTTGTTCTGTAGTGTTTGTTGTTTGAGCGAAAACAGGAAGGGTAATTAACGTTGACATCATGAGGATTGCTAGGGCGATTCTTTTGCGTGACATTTTGAGTATATTAATTAACTTTTATTGTCTGCCGTTCCCGTATTAACTTTTACATTTTAACATATTTCTCCTTAGAGAACCAAATTAGATAAGACTGGTTGGTAAGGTCAGAAAAGCCTTATTTTACTTCACTAATTGCCTCTGAGGAAGCCAACTCTTCTCCTTTCGCAGATTGAACATCGATTTTCCAACCCGTGAGCTTCGCAGCGAGACGAACGTTTTGACCGCCCTTGCCAATCGCAAGAGATTGCTGGTCTTCGGAAACATTTACCACAGCGGTTTTTCCTGATTCATCTTCTTTAAGATCGATGCTCATTACTTTCGCTGGAGACAAAGCTTCTTCGATAAACTTTTTAGGGTCTTCATTCCATTCGATCACATCAATCTTTTCTCCACGGAGTTCGCTCATCACTGTCGAAACTCTAACTCCGCGTTGTCCAACGAGTGAACCGACCGGGTCGATGTGACTATCTTTGGCCTCTGCAGCGATTTTTGAACGATATCCTGCTTCTCTGGCAATCGCTTTGATGGTGACTGCACCGTTTTGTAATTCAGGAGCTTCAGCTTCAAAAAGCTTTTCCAAAAACTTTGGATGCGAACGAGAAAGTCGGAGGAATACTCCACGAGGAGATTCTTCTACGCGATAGAGGTATGCGCGGACTCGCTCACCTTGGGCGAAGTGTTCTCCGGGAATTTGTTCTTCATAAGGCAGAAGGCCCGTGGCTCGTCCCATGTCTACGAAGATGTTGCCTCGTTCGATTCTTTGGACCGTACCAGAAACAATCTCACCTTCTCGTTTACCGAATTCGGCGACCACAGAGGTTTTTTCTGCTTCACGAATCTTTTGCATAATCACTTGCTTCGCAGTTTGAGCAGCGATGCGACCATAGTCACCCTTGGATTCAATAGGGAAGATGATTTCTTCACCAACTTGCGCGTCTCTTTTAATTTTCTTCGCATCTTCAAGGAGAATATGTTTTTCTGGGTCATAAATCGCTCGCTCGTCTCCTTCTTCAAGTTCTGCATCTTCGTCGAAGACTACAGTGGATTTATCTACAACTTCTTTCACTTGAAAAAATTCAACCGCACCATTCTTCACATCAAAAGTGGTTCGAATAATCTGTCCACGCTTGCCGTATTCCTTTTTGTAAGCAGTTGCGAGTGCAGCTTCTATAGCTTCTAAAATTTTCGCACGAGGAATACCTCGAACTTCTTCGAGCTCACCGAGTACTGAATTGATGACTTTTAGATCAAACATATTAATGATTTTCTTGAGCAGAGCGATTAGAAAATCTTAATCCCGCCTTGGCGGGATGTAAGAAATTTATACTCGTATACTCGTTAAATTTCTAATCATTCTACTAAAGAAGTCCGCCTTTCGGCGAACTTCTATTTACTCGTTTAGTATACACGATTGGTGTTTTTTGTCAAGAATTATTTCCCCTTGAATGAAACTTCTTATGCGTATCTCGTAGAGCTTTGTCGGTCACGTGGGTATAGATTTGAGTAGTAGCGATGTTTGCGTGGCCCAAAAGCATCTGGACTGAACGAAGGTCTGCGCCGTTAGAGAGTAAGTCTGTGGCGAACATATGCCTGACCACATGGGGAGTGACTCGTTTAGATATTCCTGCTTTAATCGCCAATTTTTTTATAATGCGTTCAACCGAGCGGGAAGTGAGTCGAGTTGGTTCTTCACTCTCATTCACAAACAAAGCATCGTCCATATCTTTTCTTTTTTCCAAATATTTTTTTATAGCATCTTTTGATTCATCAGATAAGAAAACTACTCGCACTTTCTCACCCTTACCTCGAACAGAAAATTCATCACTCTTTAGATTGATATCTCTGGGTAGGGAACAGAGTTCAGACACACGCAGACCGGTGGAAAAAAGAGTTTCTACGATGGCTTTGTCTCTCAACCCTTGGAGAGTCGCAGTATCTGGCACTTCGAGAAGTCGAAGAAGTTCTTCATGAGTGATTAAATCAATCTGCCTCTCTCCAACTTTGGCCAATTCAATCACTTCTGGAGAGATGACCTTTTCACCCCTCTTGGCCAAATATTTCAAGAATGCCCGCAAAGCGATGAGGTAATAGTTTTGGGTTTTTTTCTTCAGTGTGTTTTCTCCAGAATAAGAACTGCGCTCTCGCGTGCCTTGTCTGTTCAACCACAACCTAAACTCTCGAATCAAATCCTGAGTGATGTTTTTAGGATCCTTGACCTTTGCAAACCCAAGAAACCGAGTGAGGTAGTGGTCATAGTTTTCTACCGTTTTCAAACTGCGTCCTCTCTCTATTTCTGTATATTCGAGGAATTCTCGCTTCAATCGTTCAAGTTCTGTAGTAGTTGCCATGTCGCACAATATTATACCTCACTTGATTAAAAATGGCTTGTATGCTATCATTATTCGGTGATTTCAAAGACCAAAAAAGCCAAAGTTATCAAAGAAGCCCAGATCCACGATAAGGATACGGGTTCTGCAGCTGTACAAATTTCAATACTTTCGAAGCGCATAGAAGAGCTCGCTGCTCATTTAAAGAAGAACAACAAGGACAACCACTCTCGCCGAGGATTACTCGCGATGGTTGCTGACCGACAGGCGCATATGAAATACCTTGAGAAGAAAAGCCCTAAAACAGCCTTGGCTCTCCAAAAGAAAATCGGTCTGAAGAAATAAGAAACAGCTTCAAGCTGTCAGCTTCTAGTGATTAGCTTTGATTCTAAATTCAAAAGCTATAAGCTAGCACCTAAAAGCTAGAACCTATTTAAATAATGACAATCATTAAACATAAAGCCCAACGTGTCGGCGTATTCATAGACACTCAAAACATTTATCATAGTGCGAAGAATCTTTATCATGCGAAGGCGAACTTCGGCGCGATTTTAAAAGATGTCCTCGATGGACGAACTCTCGTTCGAGCCATCGCTTATGTAGCCACTACCGAAACAGGTGAAGAGAAAAACTTTTTCGACGCTCTTTCAAAGGTTGGGATAGAAACTCGCACTAAACCTCTCCAAATTTTCATCGGTGGAGCCAAGAAAGCTAACTGGGACATCGATCTGGCCATGGATGCAGTCAAACTCGCGGGACATTTAGATACTGTGGTTATCGCTTCTGGTGATGGTGACTTCGTTTCGCTGGTAGAATATTTACAAAACACTCACGGCACTCAAGTAGAAGTTGTAGCTTTCGGCAAATCTTCATCAGCCAAATTGATTGAATCCGCTGACGATTTCTTCGATCTCGATGCCAATCCAAAAAAATATTTAATGGGTTTAGAAGATAGGCGTCCTCGTGAAAGATCTGTTAAATCAGGTAATATAGGGTTATGAACCCTGAGGAAAATTCCCCTTTAAAACAAATCCGCACCTTCCAAGGAGATGTGGCTGAAGCCTTGAAAAATCAAGGTGAATCGGTCATGTCTATTCGCCGAGCTGAATTAACCAAGCAAGGCGGTGGAAACGAATTCGCACCACAACCAACTCCTCAAGAAGAGTTGGAGAAAAAATCTAGAGAAAAAATAATTCTTCTTATTGTTGGAACATTTATTCTCATTGCCCTTGGTGGAGTAGGGATGTGGTATGCCTATAGTGGTTATAAAGAAAAAACTGCCCTTCCTACAGTCATAGTTATTCCAAATAAATTTATTTCAACCGAAACTTCTTCAGAAATAAATGTCTCTGGACTCGCTCGAGAAACTTTTTTCTCTGCTTTTAATTTAGAGAAAAATACTGAGGTAAAAAATGCAACTTTGAAACAGGTACAACTCATAAAAGATTACGCGACGACTACCAGACTAATTAAAACCACAGAATTTTTTGATATTTTGAATACCAAAGCACCTTCGAGTCTTATTCGTGCCCTTAATCCGATGTTTATGTTTGGAGTGATAGGAGACACATCGGATGCAAGCTCGACGCCTCATACTTTTATTATTTTTAAATCCGATTCATTTGAAAATACTTATGCAGGCATGCTTGGTTGGGAGAAAAACATGTCAGAAGATTTGCTTCCACTGTTTGTTTCTGAAGATATCTCTTTGAACTTCCCATCAGATACACCTTTCATAGATTCAACCATCCAAAACAAAGATGCTCGAACCTTAAAAGACACAAGCGGGAAGACAGTAATGCTGTATTCTTTCTTCGACAACAACATCCTCATTATCACAGACAACGAATCCAGCCTTAGAACTCTGGTAATCAAACTAAATGCAGATAAACTCTCTCGCTAGGCGACACCCGAACGTTTTGATACAATACTCGTATGATAAAAGATGCAAAATATTTCAAAGAAAAACTTCTAGCAGAAAAAGCTACTCTTGAAGAAGATCTGATAGATGTGGCCAGAGAAAATCCTGATCAACCCGGAGATTGGGAAGCTATTCCAAACGAACATGACACAGCTGCTTTTGAAGAAAATACTGCTGGTGATGCTGTGGACGGATACGAAACCAACAATGCAGTAGTGAACACCCTCGAACCAAGACTTCGAGATATAAACGCTGCTCTAGAAAGAATCGAGAAGGGAACTTATGGTGCTTGCGAGATTTGCGGAGAAGAAATAGATAAGGACCGACTCGAAGCCAACCCAGCTGCCACGACCTGCAAAGATCACATGAAATAATTTTAACGGGATGAGCTTTTCAAAAGTTTATAGCGCTCAAACCCAACTCCTCTCAGTCACCCCTATTTCTGTTGAGACAGACATCTCTCGAGGATTATACGCCTTTGCCGTTGTTGGTTTACCTGATAAGGCAGTCGAGGAAGCACGAGACAGAGTAAGTGCAGCGATTAAAAATTCTGGATTCACTTCTCCTAAGTCTAAAAATCAAAAAATAGTTATTTCCCTTGCCCCAGCGAGCGAGAAAAAAGAGGGTCCAGCATTCGATGTAGCTATCGCCCTTTCGTATTTACTCGCGTCAGAAGAAATAAATTTTGATCCTGAGAAAAAATTGTTTCTTGGAGAACTTTCACTCGATGGCAAACTTCGTTCAGTACGAGGAATTCTCCCCGTAGCCAGATTTGCAAAAAAAACTGGGGTAAAAGAATTGTATGTACCGATTGAAAATGTCGAGGAAGCATCTTTAATAGAAGGGATAGAAGTATTCGGAGCGGATTCTCTTGTAACTCTCATTAAACATTTAACCAAAGAGAAATTAATTAAAAAATCAGAAACCACCAAAATAAATAGAAGGGGAAATAATACACAAGTTGATTTCTCTGATGTCCGTGGACAAGAAAGAGCAAAAAGGGGATTACTCATCGCTGCAGCCGGTGGTCATAATGTGGCCATGTATGGCCCTCCAGGAACAGGAAAAACGATGTTGGCCAAAGCTTTCGCGGGGATACTGCCCGAATTAACTTTCGATGAAATGCTCGAGGCTACGTCGATTCACTCTGTAGCCGGCATACTTTCTGAATTCATTACCGAACCTCCGTTTCGTTCTCCGCACCATACTGCATCATATGTCTCGCTCGTCGGTGGAGGAGCAACTCCGAAGCCTGGAGAAATCACCCTCGCACATAGAGGAGTACTTTTTATGGATGAATTTCCAGAATTCGAACGACGAGTCATAGAAAGTTTACGCCAACCGCTTGAGGAAAAAACTATTTCGGTCGCCCGAGCAAAGGGTACGGCTCATTTTCCTGCAGATGTTCTCCTGATCGCAGCGATGAATCCGTGTCCATGTGGAAATTATGGGTTCAGAGGAAAGCAGTGCATCTGCACCCCAACTTCTCTACAGAGATACAGAAGGAAAATGTCTGGGCCAATCATTGATCGTATAGATATTTGGCTTGAGGTAGACAGGGTGAACACAAATGATTTGAGTGGAGAAAGTTTAGGAGAAAAAAGTGACTATTTTAAAAGAAAAGTAGAAAACGCTCGCACCCTACAAAGAATTAGATTTGATAAAAACAAAAAACTTTCAAAAAATTCTGACATGGGTGCACGAGATTTGGTTACGATGGTAAATTTAGATAATGATGCTCGTTCTGCCTTGAACCTTGCTTCTGAACGACTTGGATTTTCTCCCCGTGTGTATCACCGTATGATTAAGGTCGCTCGCACCATAGCCGATTTAGATAATTCCAAAGAAGTCACTCGTGACCATATCTTAGAAGCGGTAGAATATAGACCAAAGAAATTCGACGTTTAACTAGAAAGGATTCTTTGCTCCACGGATTTCGAAGTGGACATGAGGACCGGTAGATTTACCAGTGTTACCAACAGCACCGATGATTTGGCCTTGTTCAACATGCTGACCAACCCTAACTATATCCTTAGACATATGCCCATATACGGTTTGTGTTCCGTTAGTGTGACTGATAACCACATATGTTCCATATCCACCGTTGTATCCACCCACTTTCGAAACGATAACTACACCATCCGCCGATGCATAAATAGGTGTGCCCACAGGAGCCGCGAGGTCAACAGCGTTGTATCCATGCAAACCTTGAGATTTATGACCCCCATTGATTGGTCTCTGATAATACCCAGCGAATGAAGGAAAATTGTTCACGTTTAACAATAAAGGTTCTTTAGACGACCCAGAGGATGACGGAGAAACGGTAGCCAATTCTCCATCTGGAACGATAACCACATCCCCGATGTTTAATTTCGTATCAATCGTGATGTCGTTATAAGAAAGAATGTCGTTCGTGTCTGCTTTATAAAGCTTGGCTATAGATTGGATAGTATCTCCCTTCTTTACTGTATGTTTGATACCAGAAACAGGGAGAATAACGAGCTGATCACCTTCACTTATCACTCCACCCCTTAAACTATTCGCCCAAACAATGGTATTCGAAGAAACACTAAACATTTTAGCTATGCTTGCAAGTGTGTCTCCCTTTCTTACAACATAAATACTGATTTGACCTGTGCCAGCCTTGCCTGCATCGATAAATGATGTCCCCACGTCTCCCTCAGAAGATATCGCGCTGTCATCCACAATAGCCAACGGAGCACTTGGGGTAATACTTGGATCAATATTTAAATGAGCCTCAAGGAGAGCCATGGTTTGAGAATTTTTGGCCTCAACAACGTCTGGGATTCTCGAAAAAATAGTGTTTTTGGCTGTAGCAAAAACAGGAACAGCAATTAAAATAGCCCCCAGGAGAGCAATAAAAACACCTTTTGGTCTTATTTTCTTATTAATAAACGAGAGTTAAATTTGTATGGTTTCAAACAGTGGCTCTGTATAGCCCTTTTTGGGCTGACCGGATTAATCTGAATTACCCATTCATTATACGCCTACCCCCAAACCCCGCAATCGACATATCCCCCATGCTATAGTGTGAGAATAATGTTAAATGATAAGCAAAAAGAAGCCATTTCTACAACCGAAGGTCCTCTTTTAATCCTCGCGGGAGCCGGTGCGGGTAAAACTAAGACTATTGCTGAAAGAATAAAGCATCTTGTTCAAAACGGAGTAGCTCCATCAAAAATTTTGGCTATCACTTTTACCAACAAAGCTGCTCGAGAAATGAAAGAAAGGGTGGAAAAAATGCTCGATGAGGACAAGGTATTAAACAGACCGGTTTCGATGAATGAAAGACCTTTCGTTTCTACCTTTCATTCTTTGGGAGTTCACATCATCAAAGAACAATCTTCAAAATTGGGTTTAAGACGACATTTCACTATCTTTGATAGAGACGATAGTAAAAAAGCCATAAAGGAAGCTCTTGAAAAGTGCGGACTTGATGTCAAAACTCATGATCCTAATCGTGTCTTATCTATTATCTCTAAAGAAAAAGGACGAGGATTAACTGCGGAAGATTACGAGAACCGAAGTGAGAGGGGATATTTTTCTGATGTGGTTGAAATGGTTTGGAAAGAATACGAAAAAATTTTAAAACGTGATGGAGCATTGGACTTTGATGATTTGCTTCTAAAAACCGCCCGATTACTTCGTGCTGATTTAGATGTTCGACATTATTATCAAAAAACTTGGGACTACATTCATGTAGATGAATATCAAGATACTAGCGGAGTACAGTATGAGATCTGTAAACTTCTCGTTGGGCCAAAAAGAAATTTCTGTGTGGTGGGGGATATAGATCAAAATATTTACTCTTGGCGAGGAGCAGACATAAAAAATATTCTTGATTTTGAAAAAGATTATCCTGAAGCCAAAATTATTTTACTCGAAGAAAATTATCGCTCGACCAAAACAATTCTTGATGCAGCAAATGTAATAATAGAGAAAAACAAAATTCGCAGAAAGAAAACTTTGTTTACTTCTCAGGGCACTGGAGAAAAGATTGGCATCTTTCAAGGATTCGACGAATCGGCCGAAGCAGAATTTATCGCCTCTAAGGTTGAACAGATGATAGACGAGGGTGCCGAGCCTAGGGACATCGCCGTTTTATACAGAGCCAACTTTCAGTCTCGAGTATTGGAAGAAGCATTTATGGGGCATCGTATTTCATACCAGCTTCTTGGTACGAGATTTTTTGAAAGAAAAGAAATAAAAGATATTTTATCTTATCTTCGAGCAGGATTAAATCCCGAAAGTCTCTCTGATATAAAAAGAATAATCAATGTTCCCACACGAGGGATCGGTAAAAGTTCTGTAGCCAAATTATTCTCTGGTGCTGAGGTAGATGTTTCAAACTCCACTCAAGAAAAAATAAAAGATTTTTATAAGTTGCTCAAAAAAATAAAATCCTGCGCAGAAGAAAAAAATCCGAGTGAAACGATCCAGTTTATTCTTAAAGAATCTGGTCTAGAGGATGAATGGAAAGAAAAGAAGGGAGAAGAATTAGATAGACTCGAAAACGCTTATGAATTGATAGCCTTTGCGAAGAGATATGACAGCTTATCTCTTGGCCAGGGGATAGAAGAGCTTCTGTCAGATTCGGCCTTAAATAGTGACCAGGATGAGTTAAGAGAAGAGAAAAATGCTGTAAGGTTAATGACAGTTCACGCTTCAAAGGGTCTAGAATTTGGTACGATTTTCATCGCCGGCCTTGAAGATGGTTTGTTCCCTCATCAAAAAATCACAAAAGAAAATATCACCCCGGAAGAAGCCGAGGAAGAAAGAAGGTTGTTCTATGTAGCTCTCACCAGAGCCAAGAAAAAAATATTTCTCTCGTATGCTCAACTTCGAACTGTTTTCGGCTCGAGACAGGTGAACATTCCTTCAGAATTTATCTTCGATATCCCCGAAGAATTGACTGAAGAGGAAACATTTGAAGGCGAAGATAGCTGGAAAGAAAAACCATTACTTGATATATCATTTGATTAGTTCAACATATTCATTATAAATAACATGATGTACGCAAAAAAATCCTTGGGCCAACATTTTCTCACCTCAGAATCTGCGGTGGATGTAATCATTGACGCAGGAGATGTCACAGCAGATGACATTATTCTCGAAGTCGGTCCGGGAAAGGGAATGCTAACCAAAAAGCTTTTGTTTTTTGCTAGAAAGATAATCGCTGTAGAAAAAGATGCCCAGCTTGTAGAAACATTGAAAGAAAAGTTCAAAAAAGAAATAAAAAACAAGAAATTAATTCTAGTCCATGATGATATTCTTGATTACAAGTTACAAATTAAAAACTATAAACTAATCGCCAATATTCCTTATAACATCACTGGTGTTTTGATTCGAAAATTTCTTGAAACTAAACATCAACCAGAAATAATGGTTTTGATGCTCCAAAAAGAAGTAGTAGAAAGGATTGTGGCCAAAAATAAAAAACCATTCGACTCAGCTCATGGCAAGGAAAGTATTTTGTCTATTTCAGTCAAAGCTTACGGTGAGCCCAAATATGTTCAGATGGTCAAAGCGGGTTCATTTAGCCCGGCACCCAAAGTCGATTCGGCCATTCTTCTAATACAAAATATTTCTAAAAAATTTTTTAAAGATTTCCCTGAAAAAGAATTCTTTGGAATATTACACGCAGGATTTAAATCAAAGCGCAAAAAACTTTCTTCAAACTTATCTGTAGTAATAAAAAAAGAAAAAGTACTCGAGGTTTTTAAAAAATTAAACTTTGACCCAAACCTTCGAGCAGAGGATTTGAGTTTGGAAGGCTGGAGAAAATTATCGGAAGGATTATTCTACTAAAGCCCTGTTCCTACTTTTGTCATCAAACCCAAGGATGGAAGCGGGCAACAAGCAGGCCCACAAACAATCCAACACGCCTGAACTCCTGGTATGTAACCTCCGAGTTCCCAAGTAGAAGGAACCCCTATAGCATATTGGGCGAAAAGAATTGTCGAAAATGGTGAATAAACCAAAGGCCCAGTTATAGGCACATTACTCAAATAAAGTGGGGTAAAGTAAACCCATAGGGTTCCAGAACAGGTACAAGGTATTGAAAAATTTACAAAACCTCCAAAGGGTGAGCCAGGAACTTGAGCAAATGTTGCAATAGGAAAGCCGAGAGTAACTACTGCAAATAATACCAAGATAAATCTTTTCATTGTATTTTTATATTAACAGAATAGGCGGTTTTAGAAACACCGTGTTCGTTTTGGATAAATATCCAAATAGGTAATGATAATGATGCGGTTTTTTTGGTATTTTTCACTTTTAAATAATCTGATAAATCAGAAACCTTAAACGAAAGTTCTGTCCCTGTAGTAGAGATTGCTCCGTTTAGGTTACCCATAGTGGTAATCAGGCCGTTTGTTGAAGTAAATCCTTTGCCTTTTAAAGTAATGGTGTCGATGTTGAAAATTGCACTGGTTATTATTGGCTCACTAATCGGATTGGAGGTTATCTTTACAGAAACGGGGATGTTTGGGTTTTCTGAAGATCCTAGGATATTTGAAACAGAAAGTTTGTATGTGCCTTCGGAAAGCGTATTCGGAACCATGACTTTAAGATTAAAACCGTTTGTGGAAGTGGCTTCCACTTTTATACCACCTCCAAATGAAACTGTATTACTTTTTGTACTAAAGCCTGAACCAGAAAGGTTTAAACTGCCTCCGGGTTTAACCTCATAAGGAAAAGCTTGAAAAAGTACTACTTTATTTGAAAGCATCCCGGGAATAGAGATCGTGTTCTTAGAAGAAGGGAGAGCAAAAGAGGGGATGGAAAGAGGAACAAAGGCAAATATTAGAAAAGGGAGAATACGAAGTCTCATAAGCACGATTATACCCTAAATGTTCTTAAAAATCTGATATACTTTATCTATGTCGCGTCTGCAACTCAAACTTGCGATTCTTATTTCTGTTGTTCTGATCGGTGGAGCAACTGCTAATAGATTAATAAACTCTACTAAGGAGGCATCGAACCTGATAGCTCTAAAAAACACGGGTTCTGTTCAAAACAACGATACTTCTTTGCAAGACATCTCGCCGGCATATTCCACTTCTACTCCTTCTAGTATAAAAACAGAAACCTTAACCCAAACCGACCTCATCGGTCGTCAATTGTTTTCTGATTATTTAAGTTTGTCTTCGAGTGGCCAGGCTACAGACGATAATATCAACGCCTTGGCTGGCTCATACGCAGAAAATCTTTCTAACCTTAGTACTATAGCTGACATCTCAACCGACAAAATCACTCCAGAAGAAGACACGGTTGATAATCTTAGCGCTTACGGAGACTCCGTCATCGCCATACACACAAAATATCAAAATCTCGCTTCTGCTCTTTCTACCAAAGGTGTCTCCGACATTAAAAGCGTGGCTTTTGTCTCTTTCGCCAATTCGATGAGTAGTTTGTACAGTCGAGCAGCATCAGAACTTTTGTTATTAAAGGTGCCTGCCTCTTTAGTCGAAAATCATGTGGCTCTTGTAAATAATTATTTATCTAGTGCCGACGCAGCGAAAACTTTAAGCACAATTTCAAAAGATCCTGCTGGAGCATACTCTGCACTCGTCACTCAACAAAAAAATTCTCAAGAAGAAATAGCTTTGTTCGAAAATATTCATCGAACTCTTATGTCTAATGGTATAATTACTAACAGCGGAACATGATTACGCGATGCAATATTTTTTTAGTTATTCCTCTCCTTGCGGTGTTTTTAATGCCGATACGAACACATGCCTTTGTGACAGAAGCTGCATGGGCAGCCCTTACAGCAACCCAGGCTTCATCAAATCTTTTTGTCCCAACAGTTAGCCCAACCCAAGATGTGAAGAATGTTGGTATAAAGTTCTGGGGATTAACCTTCCCCCCACTTGACCAAATAGCCATAGATATAGCCAAATTTGCCATAGAAAAGATAGTTGATTCAACAATCAATTGGATAAATACAGGAGCAGATGGAGGGCCGATATATGTTACTGATTCTCAACAATATTTTAAACAACTTGGGGATGGTTATGCTGGTGAATTTATTCAAAAAGTGGTTGGAGCAGGGAATCTTTGTGCTCCATTTCAAGCTCAAATAGTGCTTTCTCTTAAACATTACTATGCTCCGACCTATACACCTCAATGTACCTTCACTGGTATACAAAACAATCTAGAAAATTTTTATAATCATTTTTCAGAAGGCGGATGGCAAGGTTGGCTTTCGATGACCCAAGACAATGCGAACAATCCATATGGTTCATACATGGATGCAAAGATTTTGTTGGATACCAATTTACAAAACAAACTCGACCTGGCAGGGAAAAAACTTGATTGGAGCAGTGGATTCAAAAGCAAAGGCGACTGTCTTAAGACAAATCATTGGCCTCCCAACGAATTGCTGATTCAATATGAAAACGGAGAAATTAGTAACTATCCCGCACCATATAACGACACCGACTATTACAGTGAAGCCTACCCAGATGGCGCTTGTTTAAAATATGGCCCAGACAAAACTCCTGGAGTGGTCATAAAAGATACCCTTAATAAAGTTCTACCTTCTGGTTTTGATCAGCTTGTAAATGCTAAACAATTTGATGACCTTGTTAGCTCTTTGATGAGTACTGTGCTTCAAAAATATGTTTTTGGTTCAAAAGGACTGTTCACCACCAGTCCTGGAAAAGTGAGCGGGGGAGGAACCACCGTTGGTGGAGGGACAGCATCAACTCAGTCGCCAGTAACTTGCGGAGTTTCTGTTCAAAAAGCGACAGTTGGAATAGATAGTGTAAATTGGATTGCCAACAGCACATTTGGTGGTGCTACTACTTATTCTTGGTCTGGAGATGAAATACCAAATGGATCAGAGGGGTTGAACGTCTCCGTTGTTTATAAAACACCTGGGACAAAAAAAGCCAGTGTCACAGCAACTAACATTGGTGTTGATGCTGAAGGTAACCCTGATCCAAGCACCCAGAAAACCGTCACCGCCACTTGTAGCAGTAGTGTTTTAGTCGCTCAATATCAACCTCTCAACGTTTCTTGTAGTGTGGGTGTGGCTCATGCTCAGAAAGGAGAAAACGTTACTTGGACGGCCACGATTAGTGGTGGCTCAGGAGAATTTCTTCTCCAAAACACCATTTCGGCTCTCGACGGCATTAATGTAAATGTGCCTGTTTTATGGGATGGGGATGAAGCTTCGTATCCAAAAACAGACATCGCGATGTATCCACGAATAAATGCCAATCAAGTTATTTCAAAAAATGGAAATGTAATCACCTCAAAGATAATTCGTTCTTATACAGACGATAAAAAGATTCCTGGAGCAAAAAGTGCGAAGGTGACAATCATAGACAAAGACCCGATGGTTGATCCTGTGGTAGGAAAGGCTTGTGATAATTCTGTCTATATCACCAACTAGTATGAAAAAATTCTTCTCACATACAATTACTTTCCTCCTCTTCTTCTCTATGATTTTCGGAGCAAGTGGAATTCTCTATCACTCAAGTATCCATGCGCAAACACTACCAATAGTTACTGGTGCTGCAGCCACTATAGGCGCAAAAGTAGCGACATCTGGAGATGGTGTTCTGACAAAATTTTTAGGCGATGTTGTCGCAACATTTATTGCTCCTATTGCACTCTTTGTCCTTAAACTTGTTTCTCTAATCACTGCACTTTCAGGAATAATTTTAAACTATGTCGTCAAATACACCGTTGTAGATGTAGCAAAAAATTATGGAGATATAAAAACCATAGACATCGCTTGGACAACGGTTCGTGATGTGGCAAACATGGGTTTTATTTTTGTTCTTCTCTACGCTTCAATCGAACTAATTTTAGGAATTGGAAAAGATACTAGAAAATTGATTGTGAGTATGATTATTGCCGCTCTTTTAATCAACTTTAGTTTATTCTTTACAAAAGTAGTCATAGACTCATCAAATATACTCGCCATTACTTTCTATAATGCTATCGTCCCCGGAGGAACAGCGGGAGACGGTGGAGTATTAAATGCAGGACTTTCGAATGCATTGATGGAACCATTAAACCTTGCTTCCATTTTCAAAGCACCTGGTAGTCTTGACCTATCAAACGCAACAAATCTCGCAACCATCGGGGTTATGGGGTCAATCGTCGCTCTGATTGCTGCCTTTGTCTTTTTCTCCATCGCTTTGATGTTTGTTATTCGATATGTGGTACTGATTCTTGTTCTCATACTTTCGCCGATTGCTTTTGTTTCAGGAATTATCCCTGGACTCGATGGAGCAGCAAAACAATGGAAAGAGGCTTTGTTCAATCAAGCATTCTTCGCTCCTGTTTATATGTTGTTAACTTGGATTACTATAATAATTTTCCAGGGGTTACCCCCAAGCACAGGTTCCTTCTCTTCTGCACTTACAGCAACAGGAGGAAGTGCCAGCACATACACGTCAAGCACCATGGGAATTTTGTTTAATTTTGTTGTAGTGATTGTCTTCCTAATAGCTACACTTCTCATTTCAAAAAACATGGCTAACAAAGCTGGCCCAGCAGTGAGCAAGCTTACTGGTGCTGCACTTGGGTTTGCTGGTGGTGCGACACTTGGCCTTGCTGCATCAGCTGGTCGAAGGACGATTGGTGGATTTGGTGCCGCTGTGGCAAGTAGTGAGGGATTGAAAAAAGCAGAAGCACAGGGAGGTGTAAAGGGAATGGCTGCTCGTTTGAGCTTGATGGCCGGACAAAAAACAGCAAAACAGAGTTTTGATTTTAGAGGCACCGACTTGGGTGGTACTTTAGGTGCCGGCAAAGCAGGAGGTAAGGATGGCTATAATGAGATGGTTAAACAACAAGCAAAAAAGAAAGAGGAGTTTGCAAAATCTCTTGCCCCTTCGGATATTGTTGTTGACAGAGCAAAGCAAAATTTGGAAAAGGCCAAGGGTACTCCAAACGAAGCCGCGGCTCAAGCTGAAGTTTGGAGACTTGAAGGAAATAAAAAAACGATTGAAGAAAATACTAAAAAAGAAGAGGAAAATAAGAAAAAAGAGATAGCCAAGATTAGAGAGGATGTTGTTTTAAAGGAAACACTAGAGAATGAAAAAACCCTTCGAGACCTGACGGCCAAACTATCTGTCGATATGCAAAGTGCGTCTGGGTCTGACAAAGATACAGCCCGAACTAAATTAAATGCGGCGGAACAACAACTCGAATCTGCAAAAGCAAAAACTGCTGAAGAAAGAACTCGTGTTGAAGAAAAAGTGAAGAAAGTAGAAAAAACATCTGAAGAAAGGGTTAAAGGGATTAAAGAGGGTGAAATCAAAGGTTTAGGAGAAATCAGATCTAAAGCGAGAGCAGAAGCTATATCTAACCCAGGTCCTGTCAGCCTTGATCGAGTATTTCTTGTTGGAAAAGTTAAGCGTGCCTCTCTTCAAGCGGCAGCCAACATAAGAAAGGATAAAAAGGATGCCAAGAAACTGATGGAAGAGGTGCTAAAAACGACTGGCGAACTGAAAGAAGAAAAACCAGAAAAAGAATCTACAAGCTCAGAAACTCCACCAAAAGAAGCTGAGAAAAAATCTACTTCATAAAATTTATGGAAGATATAAAAATACTAGAACAACAAATATTAGACTCTCCTGAGCAAATTAGAAAATTTGTTATGGAAAAAAAATGGGTTCCCATAGTTGAAGATATCTCTAAAAAAAATAATTTTTCCCTTGAACAAAAAGCTGCTTTAGAAAACGAAACCATATTTGTGCTCGTTGGATTAGATTTGCTAGATAACTTAGAAAAGAATCTCCTTGAATCTTTGGGAATTGAACTAGTTTTAGTTAAAGTGATAGTAGCTGAATTGAATGAAAGAATCTTTTTTGAAATAAAATCATTTCTTCCAACCGAAATAGAAGAGGTTCTGCCCCAGACTGAACAGCAAAAATCTACTTCAAACTCCATCTCTGACTTTCAAAGTCTTCCTTCAGTTAAAACCACCGAACTTGAAGTTCTTCCACAAATGAGTGTGGTACCGGAGGGCAAGGTAATGGACCACCTTCCGCCCATAACACCAACCCAACCAAAAGTCACCGCCTCTGGCGGGACCCCGCAAAATGCGGTGGCTCCTACTCCAGAAACAATCGTTCCTTTCAAACCAATCATCACGGGGTACGACAAGGGTAAAGACCCTTATCGTGAGCCAATCGAGTAGATTCTGGTGTAGAATAAATACTAATGCGATTCCAAGTTCCTCAATTTATAGAGGTTGAAGACAAACTATTCGGACCTTTAACCTTCAAACAATTTATTTATGTCGCCGGGGCGATCGGCCTATCTGTTATCTTTTTTATCCTTTTGCCCACCTTTGTGGCTATCCTATTGTCTATTCCTGTCCTTATATTTGGAGCGGCACTTTCGTTTTTTAGAGTGAACGAGCGACCTTTTATACAAGTCGTCGAGGATTTCTTCCACTACACCCTTTCTTCCAAGCTTTATGTTTGGAAAAAAGAAGAAAAACAGCCAGAAACAAAAGTGGTTGAGCCTGGTCAACCAACACCTCAGATTTATGTGCCCAAACTATCTGAATCCAAACTTAAAGATTTGTCTTGGAGTTTAGATATAAAAGAAAATCAGAATCCGATAACCAAAGACACTGTATAATACACACATGGCTTCGAGCAAAAATTCAACTCAACAATTTGTTCCTATAAAAGAGGTCCGTGAAGGCATCCTTATGTTAAAAGACGGGGGAATGCGTGGAGTACTACTCGCTTCTTCCCTAAATTTTTCCTTAAAATCAGAAGATGAGAAGAATGCGATTATCTTTCAGTTCCAAGATTTTCTAAACTCCCTAGATTTTTCTGTCCAAATCGTTATC
Source organism: bacterium (assembly GCA_023266935.1). GTDB lineage: Bacteria > Patescibacteriota > Minisyncoccia > Phycocordibacterales > Zambryskibacteraceae > JAIFWN01. The sequence goes on from JAHFOF010000001.1 coordinate 61,650, forward strand.
CAGTCAAGAAAGCTCGACATCCGTCCGTACATCGCCCTCCTCGAAGAGCAAGAGAAAAAACAAATGAATGATTTGATGAAGATTCAAACCAAAGAATACATAGAATTCATAAAAAGTTTTACCGAGACGACAAATATTATGACTAAAAACTTTTTTATCGTTGTTCCTTATTCCCCAGTTAGTCTTTCGGTAGGGAAGGTTCCTGGGATAGGTAACATTTTTGCCAATAAAACCAAGAAAGAAGAGGTCGCGGCAAACGAAGCCACTTTCGAAGAAAATCGAACTCAATTAGAAGAAAGGATGAGTGTAGTAGAGCAGGGCCTTATTCGTACAGGCATTAGAGTCGCCAGGTTGGGCACAGAAGAGGTGATAGAGTTGTTCTACAAAGCCTTTAATCCGGGAGAAACAGAAAAACCCCTTAAAGCAAAATGATTCGACAAGCTCACCATAAATAATATGAGTATATTTGATAAATTATTAGGAAGGGAAGAGAAGAAACCAGACATCGCTTCTATCTTGCCCCAAGAAATATTCGAAGCGGGTGTTTTGGAGTTGAAAGACATTATCGCCCCGAGCGCCTTGTCCGTTTCTCCAAAAGAAATCAACCTTGGAGAAAAGGTTCTCCGCAGTTTCTTCGTCATTTCTTATCCGAGGTTTCTTTCTGAGAGTTGGTTTGCTCCGATTATTAATATGGATAAAGTTTTTGATGTTTCTATCTTCGTCCACCCAGTTGAAACTTCAAAAGTCCTTAGACAATTTCAAAAAAAGGTTGCCGAAGTTCAAAGCCAAATTCACACCAGAGAAGAAAAAGGCCTCGTACGTGATCCGATGCTCGATGTAGCCTATCAAGATCTCGAAAATCTTCGTGATCAACTTCAACAAGCTCAGGAAAAACTTTTTGATGTTGGTTTATACATCACTATCTATGCAGATAACGACGCTGAATTAGACAAAGTAGAAACGGAAATAAAATCAATCCTCGATGCGAAGTTGGTTTATATCAAACCGGCCCTCTTTCAACAAGAACAAGGTTTTCAAAGCACTCTTCCTCTCGGAAACGATCTCCTCGAGGTTCATTCAAAACTAAATTCATCGCCCCTCTCATCACTCTTCCCATTTACTTCATTCGACCTCACTAGTGATAAGGGAATTCTATACGGTATAAATAGACACAACTCGTCTCTGGTTCTCTTCGATCGATTCTCTCTAGAAAACTACAACTCAGTGATGTTTGCCAAGGCGGGTGCAGGAAAATCTTATGCCACCAAACTCGAAATTCTCCGCACACTAATGTTTGATACAGATGTTATCGTGATAGACCCAGAAAGAGAATATGAATATATGGCCGAGGCCACGGGTGGAAGGTATTTTAAAATTTCTCTTAACTCTGAACATCACATCAATCCATTTGACCTCGCCCCTCCCGCAGAAGGGGAATCGGCCGCAAATGTCCTCCGTTCAAACATCATTAACCTCGTAGGTCTTTTCCGTTTGATGATGGGAGGATTAACGGCAGAAGAAGATGCAATTATCGACCGAGCCATCACCGAGACATATGCCCTGAAAGACATCACTGCTGATTCTGATTTTAAAACGATTGAACCACCTTTGATGTCAGACTTTGAACTCGTGCTCTCTGGACTCGAGGGTGGAGAATCTTTGGCTCAAAGATTAACTAAGTACACAAAGGGAACTTGGGCTGGTTTTATAAACAAACCAACAAATGTAGATATAAACAGAAAATTTATTGTCTTCTCTCTTCGAGACATGGAAGATGAATTGAAACCTATCGCAATGTACATCGTCACTCACTATATTTGGAATGCTATAAGAAAGGAGCTGAAAAAAAGATTGCTCGTGATAGATGAAGCTTGGTGGATGATGAAAACAGACGACACGGCGTCTTTTTTAATGGGTCTAGTTAAACGCGGGAGAAAATACTACCTCGGAGTAGCCACAATAACCCAAGATGTGAACGACTTCTTAAAATCTCCGTATGGATTACCAATTATCACAAACTCTTCGATTCAAATACTCCTCAAACAATCTCCGACAATTATAGATAGCCTACAAAAAACTTTTAACCTCACGGATGAAGAAAAATACCTCCTCCTCGAATCAGATGTGGGGGAGGGAATATTCTTCGCTGGATTAAAACATGTGGCTATTAAGAACATCGCTTCATACACCGAAGACCAAATCATCACCTCCGATCCATCCCAAGTACTCGCGATGAAAAAAGCTCGTCAAGAGCTTGAAGCAGAAAAAGAAGTGCCCGCTGTGCCTCCTAATCCGATAAATAATGCCGAACCAAACCCAACAACCACAACAGGGCAGTAGGATTAGTAATACAGAATGGGGTTTGGTCATAGGGGCCCTTGCTACTATCGATCTAACTCAATTTTTTTTAGATGTATTATTAGTTGGTCCTTTTGTTAATCCTTTTATAGATATAGTAGTTGGTATGGCTCTGCCTTTTTATTTAAAAATCAGAGGAGTAAAACTTGATTCTAAAAAGATAGGGGGGATGATCGGAGCATTCTTCCTTGAGTTAATCCCAGGGTTCGATGCTCTACCTTTATGGTGTTTAGATGGATTCATGAACATGATGTTGGATAAAGCAGATAAAAAACTTCCTAAACTTCCTATATAATATAAGTATGCGGTTTCGAACTTTTTTCATATTTTGTTTGTCGATACTCTTCATCA
>JAHFOF010000001.1:64368-103819 GCA_023266935.1 bacterium
AAATAATGATGGGGGAATAGTAAACCCCGATAACATTTCTAAGGACATTTCTTTTATTGTTCAACCAGAAACTCCAGGCCCTAACACCCCCGTTTCAATTTCCATCGAAAGTTCCGGTACAGATTTAAACAGCTCCATCATCACTTGGAGTGTGAATGGAAAAACGGTCAAAACTGGGCTCGGGATAAAAACAATAAACATCACCACCGGCCAAACTGGTTCAGATAGTAATATAAAGGTATCTGTTGATTCTACAAATGGTCCATTCTCAGAATCTCTCACTATCAGTCCAAACGAAGTAGATCTTTTATGGCAGGGGAAGGGATACGTGCCACCTTTTTATAAAGGTCTCACTCTTTGGTCCACCCAAGGCCCTATCACTCTGGTGGCAATACCTCATGTTTTAAATCAGGATGGCAAAATGATTAACTCCTCTTCTTTAATATATAAATGGTCCAAAGATGGGACAGTCCTCGGCAGTGCTTCAGGAGCAGGGAAAAACTCTTTGAATCTTTATGATTCAATTCTTTCTTTACCTCAAACAATAAGAGTGGATGTGTCCGTTGATTATTCAACCTTTGTCGCAAGTGCAGAAATAAATCTAACCCCAGTGAATCCCAGGTTACTCGTTTATGAGAATAATCCTCTTTATGGACCTTTGTTTAATAGAGAAGTGGGTAATAAAATTTCTTTGATTAATAAAGAGGTTTCTCTCATTGCCTTGCCCCTCTTCTTTAGCCCAACAAACAGAAATTCTTCGACTTTAGATTATAATTGGTTTGTGAACGGCATATCGACCGGTCAAACCACGAGTCAGACAACCTATAGATCGCCTGATTCTGGTGTTGGTTCATCAAATATCTCTGTTAAGCTAACAAATAAAAACAAAGTTTCTCAAACAGCAGAGAAATCTTTCGGAGTAGAGTTTGGTAAACAAAATAATTTTTAAAATGAAATCATTTATTAAATTTATTTCTTTAGTTTTCATCACCTTACTTTTTGTTACCCACATAACTCCTATCCATGCCGACGATTCTTACCAAATGCTCGCTCCGCTTCCTGTGGTATCAAATGCAACAGGAAGCGCTGGCTTGGGGACATATATTCCAAATGTAGTAAAACTGGCTATAGGGATAGCTGGAGCATTGGCTGTGATCAGAATCATCATGGGAGGTATAAAGTATATGAGTACAGATGCATTCGATGGTAAGAGTGACGCAAAGGAAACGATAAACAACGCTATCATTGGGTTACTCCTTGCGATGAGTGCTTATATTATTCTCTATACAGTAAATCCAAAATTGGTTACTTTTGATTTTAGTGTCGCTGGGTTAAGAGTTGGGGCACCGATTGATACTACAGTTGTTACTTCTACAACAGTAGTCACTGGGCCTAGTGCGGGTGTGGCGTGGCCCAGTGATTCAACCGATCGCACAAATTTGACAAATTTACACATAACTATTAATAATTTCAATTGTGCGAAAGTAGGAGATGTCGGATGCACTTCTGTTGAGTCGATGGGTCAATCAGTAATAAATGGTCTGGAAAAGTTAAAAAAGGGTTGCGGTTGTGTCGTTGAAATTACAGGTGGGACAGAGTACTGGCTTCATGGAAACAGGTCAACAGAAATTGATTTAAACAAAACACAACACAAACCGGGAGGAACTGTGGTGGATTTAAGCCTCTCAAATGAACCTATGAATATTTTCATAAGAACCCACGGAACTCCAGCAAAAGGGACAGACTGCACAACAGGAACGGAGCGATATAATTTTCAAGGAGGACTTTATGTAAATGAACAAATAGATAACAACAGCCCACATTGGCATGTATGTTTTTAAAATATGTCTAGAAAACTTTTAATTACTCTAATAGCTGGTCTCATTATAATCCTTGGCGCATTGGCTTGGTTTTTCTTTTTTAACTCCTCAACTCCAAACCAAACAAACCAAACCACAGGCACGGGATTACCTTTCGGGCAGAGTCCTGACAATGTTTCAACCTCTGGTTCCAGCACGACTAGTGGTTCGAGTATTTCTACGGGAGTTAATTCTCAAGGCAAGCCTGTATCAAAACTCTTTCGAGTATCAGACAGTCCTGTGGCAGGAATGGTAGCTTTTAATAAAAACAAAATCCTTACTGTTCGTTTTGTAGACAGAGCAACAGGACATATTGTAGACGCGGATCCAACTACTCTAGAAAAGACCTCTATTACTAATAATACTTATCCAAAAATTCAAGAGGCTTATTTTAAAAATGACGGTTCTGCTGTTCTTTTGCGAGACTTAAAAAATGATTCTGATACGATAGAAAATATTTCTCTTGCTCTCACGGCCCCAAAATCAATCACCGTTGCAAGCGGGACCCCGCCACAGGCGGTGGCCACCACGGATACTTTGTATTCCGTGAAGGCTCTCCTGCTAAACGGGAATATTGATGATGTTTCTGTTGGCCCAACAAACTCATTGGCTTACATTCTAAAAGACACCGGTTCTATTATCACCTCATTGTTTGATGGTTCAAAGGGTTTAAACCTTTTTACTTCAGGTTTTAATGACTGGAGAATCTCTTGGCCAACCAACAATACAGTAAACATAACAACCAAAGCGGGGACGGATATTTCTGGCTTTTCTTATAATCTCAATACAACAAACGGGGCATTAACAAAAATTCTAGGGCCCCTGAATGCTTTGACTGCTCTAGAAAGTTCGGATGGAAAAAATATAGCCTATTCATATGTTTCCAGTGGAGAAACGGTTTTCTTCTATAAAAACTTCGTGGATAAATCCTCTGGTAAAGTCCTTCCTACCACTTTTGCTGATAAATGTGTTTGGGGTAAAAAAAATACCAACATCTTATACTGTGGGACACCAACAGATACTATAAATCAAGGTGAGCCGGATAACTGGTATAAAGGTGCTACTCATTTTTCTGATCAAATCTGGAAATTTAATGTTTTGACAAAAACCAGTGAAGTATTGGTGGAACCGAAAAAAGATTTCGGCGTTGATTTAGATTTAATAAATCCAATACTTTCTCCAGACGAAGACTACATTTTCTTTATAAACAAAAACGATTTAACTCTTTGGGCTCTTAAGCTGAAGTAGTAGCGAGTTTCTTGCGAACCACGATCTCCTGACCGATGGTAAACAGGTTTGAGGTTAACCAATAAAGAGCGATTACTCCAGAAATTTTGTAAGAAATAAAGAAAACAAGGATAGGGAAGAAATATTTCATCTGAGTTTGCATGCTTTGAGCGAGGTTGCCCCCGAAAGATTCATCTGTTTTGTTTGAAGAAGGTTTCGGTGTCGCTAGTTTTAATTGAAAAAAGGTTGAGACGGCCGCAAGGATTGCGAGGGCTACACTTTTTTGAGAAAGATTAACCAACCCAAGAAAAACCGTGTTTATATGCTCTGGAGCATGAACAAATGAATAAAGGATTGATTTATCTACGTTTGGAAATCCTGCGTACAAAAAGATTCTATAAAGAGCGAAGATGATCGGGAGTTGAATAATTAAAACCAAAACCCCCGAAAACGGGTTCACCCCTTTTTCTTTATAAAGTTCTAAAGTTTTTCTCGCTTGCTCTTGAGAATCATTTTTGTATTTTTCTTTTATAGCAACGAGGGCGGGGTTAATTTCCTGCATTTTTATTTGGGTATGCACAGCTTTTCTAGAAAGAGGGAAGAGGACAAGACGAACAATACAAGTAAGAAGAATAATGGCTACCCCGGCATCCGCCCAAGGTAAAAGATTAAAAATCCCGATTAATCCATTATACAAAGGATCGTGTATGGCCAAGTGATAAAAAGCAGTCATTGGTTCAATTTTAACACAAGTTTTTTTATTTCATCTTTTAGTTTTTTTCCTTTTAGTTTTTCTGAACCCGGCTTCGCTACAAATAGATACAGCCCCCTTGAAAGCTCTTGAACGGCTTCGTCCATAACTGAATACGTTCGACGGCGAATGGTATTTCTCACCACAGCGGATTTGGAAATTTTTTTAGAAACAGAAACACCTATTTGTGGTCTACTGACCGTGCCTCCAACAACATAGCGTAAAGAAAACTCTGGAGAATTTATGTATTTTGAATTTAGGAGAAGTTCAGAAAAAACCTTTCTTGAAATCCTATTCTTTCTAGAAAGCATATGTTATGCGGTCAAGCGGGCTCGTCCTTTCCTTCGGCGAGCTCTGACAGTTCTCTTGCCACCTGTTGTTTTTGCTCGTTTTCTGAAGCCGTGCGCTCGAGCTCTCTTCCTTTTTCTTGGTTGGTATGTTGTAGACATGAATATTATCGAGGGTTATTAACACATTATAAACAGTTTTATACTCTTTCACAAGTTTTCGGTCTTTAGACAGAAGGATATACTACAAGAACTTTGATACAAAAACTATGATCGACTACAAACAACTTTGGCAAAGCGTGCTTGTAGAAATAGAACTTGGTGTTTCGAAAGCAAATTTTACTACTTGGTTTAAAGACACAAAAATTGTAAAGGAGGATGGGGGAGTAATAGTCTTGTCGGTACCCAATGCTTTTGTGAAAGAGTGGCTCCTTGAGAGATACCACAACACCATCCTTAAATCCTTGAGGGCCTTGGAAAGCTCAGTTCACAGCGTAGAATATGTTGTGAACAAAGAAGAGTCTCGTCGTAGAGAAGAAAGGTCTACCATTAACCACCTGGGTATGAGCGAGCTTCCTATACCAGAGATTACGGTAAACAAAGACGATAACCTAAACCCCCGCTATACCTTTGAAACCTTCGTTATAGGACCATTTAATGAATTGGCCCACGCAGCAGCCCAGGCAGTTATAAAAAACCCCGGCGCACTCTACAACCCATTGTTCATTTATGGGTCAACAGGACACGGAAAAACTCACCTAATGCAGGCCATAGGGAATCACATCAAGAAAACTAGCCCTTCAAAAAAGGTCTACTACATGACTTCTGAAAGGTTCTGCCAGGACTGTATGAACGCCCTACAGTTTCAAAAAATGACCTCTTTTAAGGAAAAGTATCGTAAATACGATGTTCTTATTATGGATGATGTTCAGTTTTTTACTGACAAACAAAAATTTCAAGAGGAGCTCTTTCATCTTTTTAATAGTCTGTATGACAACAATAAACAAATTATTCTCTCTTCAGACAAAAACCCTCATTTTATTGCGGGATTAGAAGAGAGATTAAAATCTCGTTTTTCCGCGGGAATGGTAATAGACATTCCTCCGCCAGATGAGGAATCGAGGATTGCTATTATTACAAAAAAAGCAACGAATCAGGGAATAAACCTGTCTCAGGAGGTTGTGGATTACCTCGCCCACACAGTAAATGGAAACATTCGAGATCTCGAAGGAACCCTAAACACTCTCATCATGCACTCTCAACTTAAAAACAAAGAGGTGAGCTTGGCTGATGTGAGAAATTTTGTAAAAACAAATGCAAAACCAAAGAGAACCGTCGCGGTAAAAGACATCGTCAAGATTGTTTCTGACTTTTATTCAATCGAGGAAGATAGTATTTATGAAAAAACAAGAAGAAAGGAGGTAATTCGACCTAGGCAAATAATTATGTACCTCCTTCGAGAGGACTTTAATATTTCTTATCCTTCGATTGGTCAGAAGTTGGGGGGGAGAGACCATACAACGGTGATTCACTCATGTGAGAAAGTAAAAAATGATTTAAAAGAAGATCTGTCTCTTTCTCAAGAAATTGGGCAAATTAGAAATCTTTTAATTGTGTAATACTATGTGGAGAAGAAACACTAATCTTGTGGATAAAAAGGAGAAAAAAGGGGAGAATTTTGTTTTTGAGGGGGAAAAGAAATTTAGTTTTAAAGAATTAAAAGAAGTTATGAACATAAATTATTTTTCTCTCTTTAAAAATATGTTACTGAGTAAGGTTAAAAAAGTTTTCCACATATCCACAGACCTAATAGTATTAATAAGTATTTAATATGAAAATAGAATGCATTAAGGATCGAATCATGGAAGCTGTGGGTAGGGCAGAAAAAGTGTCTGGGAGAAACCCAACACTCCCGATTCTTTCTGGTTTATATTTAGAAGCAAAAAAGAACGAGTTAATTATTCGAGCTACTAATCTAGATCTGGGTCTTTCTACTTCTCTTTCTGTAAAAGTAATAGAAGAAGGCTCCGTTGTTGTTCCTGCGCAAATTCTTAATCAATTTTTAAATTCTTTATCCAAAGAAAAAACAATAAAGATAAATCTTAAAGGACAAACCCTTCATGTGGCTACAGATAAAACAGAAACTTCGATTAAAACACTAAATACAGAAGATTTTCCAATCATTCCAGAAATTAAAGACGAAGAAAGTTTCTCTCTTCCCGCCAGAGATCTTGTTTTGGGCCTTAAATCAGTCCTGTATGCCGCCGCAGTGGGAAGCATGAAGCCGGAGCTTTCAAGTATCTATCTAGGTTACGAAGATGATCATCTAATCTTTGCAGCCACAGATTCTTTTAGACTCGCGGAGAAGAAAATTAGAACAAAAAAGACTCCAAACTTTAAATATGTTTTGATACCCCAGAAGAATGCAGGAGAAATAGTGAGAATATTTGATTCTGTTGATGAAGACATCTCCTTGACCATAGAAGAAAATCAGATAGCTTTTCGCGGGGGGGAAATTTATCTAACCTCGAGAATTATTGATGGAGTTTTTCCAGATTACAAACAGATTATTCCAAAAGAGGCAACATCAAAAGTTATTGTTCTTAAACAGGATTTGGTTAGTTCTCTCAAAACGGCACTAATTTTTTCTGACTCTCTTAACCAGCTTCACCTCACTATCTCTCCATCAGAAAAACTTTTTGAGATTGAATCAAAAAACAACACAGTGGGAGAGAATGTTTATGCTGTTGAGGCGATTATCGAAGGAGATGACCTCACTATTAATGTTAACCATCGATATCTTACTGATTGTTTTCAATCTATTCCTTCAGACACCGTGAATCTGTCTTTCAGTGGGCAAACTCGACCCATTGTTGTTACTGGGCTGGAAGATAAAACTTTTATGTATCTAACGATGCCGATGAATAAATCCTAAAATGAATGTTGAATTTAGACTCACTTCTTGGACGGTTTAGAAAGTCATTGGGTCGAAATGTCTTAGCAAAAGAAGCCATAGTAGAAACCATTGAATTCACGACCGGGATTAAATTAAAAGACGAAGAAGTTGATATTAAAGAATTTGTTTTGGAAATTTCTACTTCCCCAATCAAAAAAAATGAAATCAAACTTCATGAGGAAGAAATTTTATCTCTTGTTCGGACGAGAACAAATCAAAACATCAGAAAGATTTTTTATAAATAATTACTGAACAGGAGAAGTGGTTGAGTTTTGATTTGCGCTTTGTGTGACATAAAGAGAAACGGGGGAATCTTTTATTCCTTGCCCAGTTACCCAAGCTCGGACAGAGTATTCCCAGTTTTTAAACTGCGAATCATTACCAGGGAAGAAAGGAACGGAACCTCGAGGATTGTCTTTGTCTACCCAATACAAAATCGAATGAACTCCCCCAGAAACAATCTCCATTGCCTGATTCGGGTTATTTTCTAAAGTAGAAATACCACCTTGCCATACCCCACGAAGAACAGGTTTAGTGTTTATTTCTTCTGGCATGGGGGAAACGAATGATTCGATCGGTCTTGTTGGAAGAATTTCATTCATCAAATCTCTCCACATAGGAGCAACGATATATCCGGCAACCTTTTTGTCCATAGGGGTATTCTCGTTGTTTCCTACCCACATACCTACTGTGATGTTTGGAGTATAACCAACAATCCAGGCGTCCTTATAATCGTTTGTGGTTCCTGTTTTAACGGCTACATCTTGATTTGCTATATATAAAACAGAGTTTGTTCCGTATGCTGGTGTTCGAGCTGTGTTGTCAGATAAAATATTAGAAATTTTTCTTGCAGTTTCTTCGTCCAACACTCTTCTTGGGGAATACGAAGCTTCTTCTAGTACCTGTTCGTTTTCATCTTGAACTTCAAGAACAGCATTATAAGGATTACGAACACCATCGTTTGCAAAAACGGAATATGCAGAAGTCATATCAAGGGGAGAAACTTCTCCTCCACCGAGAACGAGAGACAGTCCATATTGATCTGATGATGCGAGTTTATCTATGCCCATATTTTTTGCCAAAGAAAGAGAGTTTTGAATCCCAGCAAGGTAAAGCGCTTTAACCGCTGGAATGTTAATGGACTGAGCGAGTGCGTCTCTAATGGTCATTGGGCCTCTATACTTCCCGTCATAGTCTACGGGAGCGTAGCAACCATCGGCAGATCTCGTCGCGTCATCTGTAGTGTTGTCCGGCGAACACGTTGGATTGAATTGAGTGGGAACGTCAAAAAGAATTGTTTCTGGTGTATACCCTTTGTTAAATAAAGTTGAATAAACAAAAGGTTTGAATGTTGAACCAGGCTGTCGATGTGCCGTGGCCACATTGAAGTTTCCGTTTATTGTTTTATCAAAATAATCTCGTGAGCCGACCATTGAAAGTATGTCACCTGTTTTTGGGTCGATGACTACGATCGCATCATTGTCCGCATTAAACTTTTCTTGATTGCTAATGCCGTATTGTTTGGCTAAAGATTCTGCTTGAGACTGTATTTCATAATCAAGTGTGGTGGTTACTTTTAATCCGCCAGTATTAAGCACGTCTTCGCCATATTTTTTTACCAAATAATCTATAACAAAAAAAACAAAGTGGGGAGCCTTAATACCCCCTGTATTTTCTTTCGGTTTAAAAGTTACGATTTCTTTTTGAGCCTTATCCATTTCACTTTGAGAGATAAATTTATTATTAAACATCTCTCTAAGCACTAAATTTTTTCTTGCCTCGAGTTTGTCTCTGTTTGAGCCATACGGGGAATAAAAAGTGGGCGCGTTTTCCATTGAGGCAAGATAAGCCGCTTCTGTCAGACTAACCTCATTTGCATGTTTACCAAAAAAACTCTCCGACGCTTCTTCTACCCCATAAACACTTCCACCATAAGGAATTTCATTTAAGTAGAGATTGAAAACTTGATCTTTGGTTAAAACTTTCTCAAGTTTCATTGCCAATATAATTTCTTTAAGTTTCCGAGTAATACTTTTATCACCCGTTAAAATGGAATTCTTCACTACTTGTTGGGTGATGGTTGACCCTCCTTGCTTGGAAGATAGGCTAGAAATATCTACAAGAATGGCTCGAATAATAGACTGGGGATCGATTCCTCCGTGGGTGTAAAAATTCTTGTCTTCTATGGCCAGAGTGGCATTTTTTATATACGGAGAGATATCTTCAAAAGGAACGAGGGTCCTTCGGACGTTCTGGGCCATGTCATAGAGTAAAATTTGGCCCGTACGGTCGTATATCTTGGTTGATTGGACAATTTTGCGTGTTGCCAAATCAGAGAGGTCTGGGACTCGAAATGAGGCTACCCACAAAAAAAACAAACCCAGCACAATCAGACAGATTGAACCGCTGAATAAAAATTTGTTTTTCCAACCTTTTAAGTGTCCCCAAGGCTTCATAAAACCATTCTAACATGTTAAATTGAACCTGTATGAAATCAGATATTGATGAATTGCTAACACGGGGGGTGGCCAACGTTATTCCTCGTGATTTGGCTTTAAACAAATTAAACTCAGGTGATTCTTTGCGTATTTATTTTGGTATTGACCCGACAGGGGCAAAACTTCACCTAGGACATTCAGTGCCACTTCGAAAACTCAAAGCCTTTAGCGAAGCGGGACACCACGTTATTTTTGTAGTCGGGAGCTTTACTGCGATGATAGGTGATCCCTCCGGACAAGATACTCTCCGAGAACCATTAACAAAAGGACAAGTTGAAGAAAATTTTAAAAATTATAAAGAACAAGCTCAAAAAGTTTTAGATTTATCTAAAGTTGAAATACGTTACAATCACGAATGGCTAGAACCATTAAGATTTCCAGACATCATCAACCTGGCCAGCAAGTTTACTGTTCAACAAATGCTTCAGCGGGATATGTTTGAGAGAAGAATGAGAGAAGGGAAGCCGATTGCACTCCATGAATTTCTCTATCCTCTTATGGTTGGTTATGATTCAGTCGTGCTCGACGTGGACGGAGAGATGGGTGGTTCTGATCAAGAATTTAACATGTTGGCCGGACGAGACCTTCAAAAAAGTTTTGGCAAACGAGAAAAATTTGTTTTAACAACAAAGCTTATAGAAGGAACTGACGGGCGCAAGATGAGCAAAACATATAATAACTGTATTTACCTAGAAGATAAGCCAAACGATATGTATGGGAAAATCATGAGCATGATTGATGCTCAGATCATTCCTTATTTTGAACTCTGCACGAACACGCCCACATTAGAAATAAAAGAAATGTCGGTCAAACTAGAAGACGGCTCTCTTCATCCCAAGGAAGCGAAGATGCAACTTGCTCGGGAAATTGTTTCTCTCTATCATGGAGAAAAATCTGCGAAGGAAGCGGAGGAAAATTTCATAAAGACTTTCTCTAATAGAGAAATACCAAATGATTTAATGGTAACCGAGGTTGTTTTAAGATCTAAGTTGGTCGATATTCTGCTCGAACAGAAATTGGTTGAGTCTAAAAGTGAGTGGAGAAGACTGGTAGATGAAAAAGCGGTTTCAGATGCTGAAACAGGTGAAATTGTAGAATCTGCTGACCAAATCGTAGAAAAAAATATCATATTAAAAATCGGCAAGCGCCGATTTTTAAAGATAGAAATCCTTTAACTACATCTCGTCTTCATCGCCGAACCCTTCCTCTTCCTCATCTTCTTCATCTATTAAATCATCTATAGGAACAGTATTCTGGTCGAGGTCATCATCATCTAGGGGTACAGCAGGTTTAGCACCTGGTGTAAAAGGGTCGTCGAGTTCCAAGTCATCTTTTAAAATGTCATCCATTGTTTATCGTTTTATTTTTAACTCCATATTTGTAGCAGATAGCTATATATTTTGCAAACAAGACGAGAAGGTTAATCTGTGGATAATCGTTTTTTTTGTTTAAAAGAAACTAGATGGGTGATTCCTATCGCACAAGCGTCCACCTCGTCGTCATATTTTGGGACGGTTTTCATCGAAAGCAGACGAAGAGTCATTGTTTCCACTTCATTTTTCCCTGCTTTGCCGTATCCAGTTACTGCAATTTTTATTTCTTGTGGGCTGTATTCAAATATTTCTAATTTGGCACTAATAGATTCGTACAAGATTACTCCTCGAGCCTCTGCCACCCTGAGTGCAGTTGATGTGTTTTGATTAAAAAATAGTTTTTCAATAGCTAGTTGTGTGGGTTTGTATTTTTTGATTATTTTTTTAATTTCTAAACCAATTTGTTTTAATCTTCGAGATTGGGATTCTTTTTTGTTAGTCAAAATGCATTTAGAAAAAAACAGTTTTTCTTTTTGGCCATTTTTAGAGAGCACAGCTATACCGATTCGATCGAACCCGGGATCAACGGCCAGAATTTTTGCCTCGGCCAGATCGGTGGGGTTAGTCGGCGTTTGTGTAGACGTCTTGAACTTCTTCATTTTCTTCTAAATCATTTATAAGTTTTTCTAAGGTTGACTCGTCTTCTGACGAAAGAGGGGTGGTCGAGTTCGGAATCCATTCGGTGCTGTGAGGTTCTTTGGTAAAAGCCCAAAGAGCGGAGCCAGGTGTTGCTAATTCAAAACCGTTCAAACTTAAAACATGTTTTATTTCTTGAGCGGCCTTGTTTCTGTTCGTGGTTAAAGCTTCGATAATTAAAGCAGAGCCTCCGGGACCATAACATTCATAAGTAATTGCATCTAAGTGTTCTCCCTCACCCCCAGCGCCCTTTTTAACCGCTCGGTCAATATTATCTGAAGGCATATTAAATTCCCGCGCTTTTTCTATGACTGCTCTAAGAGAAGGAGAATTAACATCGCCTTTGGTTATTCTTGAAGCGGAAGAAATCAGTTTGGCCATTTTAGAAAAAACCTTTGATTTTTGGGCGTCAGTTTTTTCCTTTTGCCTTTTTATCTTTGACCATTTGTTGTGTCCTGACATGCCCATAGCTTATAGGTTTTATCCCCCAGCTTCAAGTTTGCTTTTGGTTGAAGATTAGGGTAATTTCAAATTAGAAAGTTTCCCAAACATGAGGACCAAATGAAAGAGGTATTTCTTACAGTTGGACCGCGTGGTGCTGGCAAATCGATGTTCTGCGAGAAGGCCTTAGAGCTTGATCCGGAGCTTGTTTTGATTAGTCGAGACAAGATTCTTATTGAACTCTTTGGTACTACCGGATTAAGTCCGTACACCAACGATCATGTTATCGGTTGGAAAAAGATGGAAAAGGTGGTTCAGAGTATTCTCAAAAGAATAAAAGTTCAGATAATCCTTGATTGTTGGAACGGATTTCCTGAAGAACGCCGAAATCTGACCGAGTTTCTGCGAACTTGCGGAGCGGAAAAAATCACCGCTTGGTATTTTGTAACCAGTGAGGAAATTTGTACAAAACAACGGCTAACAAGAGATAAAGAGGAAGGACCGAACGGTCTAGCAAACCGAGATTGGTATGATGCCGTGTATTGCGGTGCCTACAAACGAGATCACGCGCTGTTTCATTCTATGCCGGTCGATGTTGATCAGGGATTCGATGAAATAATTCGGATTGATCCTTTCACCATGCATCCGAAAGATATTCTTCGTCTTCAAATTGATCTAGATTTGATTCAGTAACCGATTTTCTAATGAGAATCGGTTTTTTTATAAAAGTTTTCGCTGAAGATTTTTTGGTAATTTTAATCCCAGATGATGATATGCAGTTTCAGACAAGGTTCGACCTCGTGGAGTACGTTCTATCATTCCCATCTGAATTAAATACGGCTCGTTGAATTCTTCTATGGTCGCTTCTTCTTCAGAAAGGGCAGCGGCCAATGTCCCGAGACCTACTGGACCACCATTGAATTTATGGGCCATCGTTTCAAGAAGTTTCCTGTCAGATGGGGAAAGCCCAATATCATCTATTCCTAAAAGTTTAAGTGATTCTTCCACGGTTTCTTTGTCCAAGGTTTTTTTATGAACCTGTGCATAATCTCGAGCGCGTTTGAGAAAATAATTTGCTGTGCGTGGAGTGAATCTACTTCGTTTGGAAATTTCTTTTTCTGCTGTGCCGTCTGTTTCTACTCCGAGAATTTTGGCCGACCTTTTTATAATTTTTTCTATTTCTTCGTCTGTATAAAATTCGAGACGGAATACTCCTCCTGAAAAACGCGAACGAAGAGGAGAAGAAATCATGGCCACACGTGTTGTGGCTGCAAGGAGAGTGAATGGGGGTAATTCGAGTTGGATGGTTCGAGCAGACGGACCTTTGCCAATGATGATATCAAGTGAGCCAGATTCCATCGCAGGGTAGAGGACTTCCTCAATCGTTTTGTTTAATCGATGAATCTCGTCAATAAACAAAATATCTCCAGGCGTAAGGTTGGTCAAAATAGAAGCAAGGTCGCCAACTTTTTCTAAGGCCGGCCCGGAAGTAATCTTCATCGCTCTACCTGTGGTTTTCGATATCAAATGAGCGAGAGTCGTCTTCCCGAGTCCAGGAGGGCCATAAAACAGAATGTGTTCGGGGGGAACTCCTCGTTCTTCGGCTGCTTGGAGAAGGATGCGGAGGTTTTCTTTGATTGCTTTTTGTCCAATGTAATCATCCCATTTTGAAGGACGAAGTTCTTCGCCCACAAATTTTTCTTCCCCCTCTGTTTTTTCCTTCTTTTTTTCTGTGATTTTCTTACTTGACATAAAATCTATTCCATGCTAGGATATTTATTGAACAAATCGGTTCTCCAAATTGTGCTCCAAATCATAAATCTCTAAGCAACAACCGCCGCAAGGCACTTCGGGGGTTTCTTTGAGGACGTTCTTGGGAGCCCCGTGCTTTCTGAGGCTATCCTAGAAAGATTCTCTTAACTTTTAACTTTTGGGTTCTAAGTGTTGCTTGGAGATTCATGCTTTTGAGCTCTCTCCCTATTCCATTATTCATGGAAAATAGGAGCTTGCAACGATTGACAGGATTTATCTCTCTGTCGCAGTTATTCCATTCTAGAAAGATCAACCACTCGACGTAGTTCTTCTACAGAAGTTACTCCAGCTAATATTTTTAATACTCCATCTTCAATTAGGTCCAAAAGTTTTTGAGGTTTGGCTGCAAGCACGATGTCTCGTTCGCTAGGGTTAGCGATAACAGCTTTTTCTATCGCATCATCAATCAAAATCGCTTCGTATATACCGATTCGGCCCTTAAATCCAGAGCCGTTGCATTCTTTACATCCAACAGGTTCCCAGACTTTTTCTTTTTGAACACCCTCTAAATAACTCGCGTCAGTAATTTCTGTGAGGGTTTTTTCTATAAGACTTTTTTCTGTACCGACAAGTAGCTTTTCTTTTTTACAAACAGGACAAAGTTTTCGTACCAATCTTTGGGCGATGGAAATATTTAAAGCCGAAGAAATCACTTTTGGGTTCACTCCTAAATCAAGAAGGCGAGGGAATGAACCAGCGGCATTATTTGTGTGAAGAGTTGAAAGCACGAGGTGTCCGGTGAGAGCTGCATTTACGGCCACCTCTGCTGTTTCTGTGTCTCGGATTTCTCCAACCATGATGACATCTGGATCTTGGCGTAAAGCACTACGAAGTCCAGAAGCGAAAGTGTAGTCTCCTTCTTCGTCGGTTTGAGTTTGGACTATACCAGCGATGTGATACTCAATCGGGTTTTCTATGGTGATAACTTTTATATCTGGAGTATAAATTTTGCGTAGAAAAGCATATAAAGTAGTAGTTTTCCCTGAACCTGTTGGTCCGGTGGTGAGAATCATTCCGTTTGGTTTGACGATTTCTTTTTTAAGGACTTCCAACAACTTAGGATGAATACCTAAATCTTCTAAAGGAACAGAAATTGCTTCTGGGGTAAGGATACGAAGAACTACTGATTCATCATATGGACCAGGGAGAAGAGAAGTACGAATTTCTATTTCAGCGTCACCAATTTTAATAGAAAAGCGTCCGTCTTGCGCCTTGCTTTTTGTGTTAAGTTTTAAATTTGAAATCAATTTAACGCGTGAAAGCAGAAGTTCAAACGTTTCCTTATCAAATTTTAAAATATCTGTAAGCACTCCATCGAGTCTGTAGCGAAGACGAACCGAGGTTTCTTCTGGTTCAATGTGGATATCAGAAGCTTTGAGCGATATACCTCCAGCGAGAATTATTTCAAGGATTTTAGAAATTCTATAAGCGCGTTTCATCGAAAGCACTCCGTCGATGAGCTTTTTTACATCTTCCAGAGTTTCAACTTTTTTCATCATGTCTAAAATATCTGCGTTTGAGATATCGAGCGCTCCGGATGAAGTTTCAGAAGAATAAGATAGGTCTTTGTATCTCTCCCAAACTTTATTGAGTGAGGCATGAGAAACCATATACATCTGGGGGGTGAACCCTCGAGTTTTGAAGTCTTCTATAAGCTCTAGAGTTTTTTCATTTGTTGGGGCTAGGACGGCCACGTCAATTTTTTTATCGGTGATGTTAAATACAGCGAGGTTTGCGCCTCGAGCATCAATTTCTTTTACCACACGTAGAGCATCGATGTTTATAGGGTGAGCCGATAGGTCGAGATAAGGTACCCCATATTTAACAGAGAGAGTAGAAGCCAAAGCTTCCTCTTCTTGTTTGAGGAGAACTTCAACTCGTCCTTTTTCTTTCTCTTCATCGAACTGAATCATTTGGTTATATTCTACATTAGAGCCGAGAAATTACCCATAACCTCTGATACCACTTTACTTATTTGTTTGAATGAGTAGAGTAAAACCAGTATGTTCCCTATGATCCCAATCGCGAGGCCCCAATGCTATTAAAGTGTTTTGAAGAACCAAGGTATACAGGCAGTTTTCAAGAAACTAACACGGCAGAACAGATTATCAGGGTTTGTCCGTGGCTCTGGGCCTTTAGGCAGATTTGGGCAGAAGGTTGGGCTTGTCAATCGGGTTCAATTCACATTCCCACCAGAGAGATGCTCAAACAGAAAGTAGGTAGTGACAGTATTTTCTTCTATTGTGTGAAAAATCACATTCACACAGTGAAAAAACTTCCTCCCAGAGAACTGTTGAATTTCGCTGATCTCAGCAAACCTCTCTCTGAGCCAAATCCAGATTCGGATGGAGAAACAATCGCGGAACGAATCATCGCTTCTCTGAGAATTTCACCCGATGTTCTTAAAGAAATGGTTGTGACGGGGAAACTCTACATTCCACAAATTGTGGTGGAAACCCAAGGACCAGTAGACCGAAGCGAGCATTACTTCATGTACATGTCCCAGAATGAATCTGGTGGACCAAGGCCAAACCTGGCCCCAATGATTCTTTTGGAAGCCGGAACCTTCGAGCCCAAGTGGTTCAAGAAGTCAGACATAACCGCAGATTAATCTGCGGTTTTTTACATATAATTATTAAATCGGACAAATGTTATAATGCTCGAATGGAGCATATTTCTAAGAGTTTAGAGGAAACAAGGGCTGTAGCCGAGGGCTTTTTAGAAGGTTTAAAAAAAGGAGAGAGAGCTACGGTGGTAGCCCTCTCTGGTGAGCTTGGTTCGGGAAAAACAGCTTTCAGCCAGTTCGTTGGAGACATATTAGGAGTGAAAGAAACAATGCAGAGTCCAACGTTTGTTCTCATGAAAATTTATCCAATTGAATACAAAGGATTTAAAAATTTGATTCATATTGATGCATACAGATTAGAAAAAGAATCGGAACTTCTTCATCTGGGTTGGGAGGAAATAATAAAAGAACCAGAAAATTTAATCTTGATTGAATGGCCAGAGAGAGTGAATGAAATAATTCCTCTCGACGCACAGAAAATTTCTTTTGCCCACATAAATACAGATACTCGATCTATCACAAATGAAAACTAAAACAGACAAAAAAAGATTAGTTCTCCTTGATGCCCATGCGATTATTCATCGTGCGTACCACGCCCTCCCAGAATTCGCCACCTCCAAAGGTGAGCCCACAGGTGCTCTTTATGGTGTGGTAGCCATGCTCATAAAAATCATTGAAGAACTAAAGCCAGAATATATTGTGGCTTGCTACGATCTTCCTCAACCCACTCACAGACATGAAGCTTATGAACAATACAAAGCAGGGAGAGCCAAAACGGATGACAATCTGGTTCTTCAACTTGAAAGATCAAAAGATATTTTTAAGGCTTGGGGCATTCCCATTTATTCTAAACCTGGATTTGAAGCAGATGATATTCTCGGTACTATCGTTGAAGAATTAAAAAAAGATAAGAAAACCGACATTATTATCGCTTCAGGAGATATGGATACTCTCCAGCTTGTAGATGACGAGAAGGTTCGGGTTTATACCTTAAAAAAAGGTATTCGAGACACGATTCTCTATGATGAAAAGGCGGTCGTTTCTCGTTTTGGATTTACCCCAACACTCCTTACAGACTATAAAGGGCTACGAGGAGATCCTTCGGATAATATTATCGGAGTGAAGGGGATTGGAGAGAAAACGGCTACTCAACTCATCACCACATTTGGAACCATTGAACAAATCTATAAAATTTTAAAAAAGAAGAGTGATGAATATAAAAAAGCGGGGATAAATGAACGAGTTAGAGATTTATTAATCGAGAACGAAGAAGAAGCCTTGTTCTCTAAAACCCTAGCTACTATTCGTCGAGATGCTCCAATCGATTTTAAACTTCCCAAACCGTGGAAAGAAAATTTAGTAGTAGATAATTTAATAAAACTGTTTGCAGAGCTCGAATTTAGAACGATGGGAGAAAGAATAAAATCACTTTTAAACAAAAAAGAAGAAGCCAAAGAAATAAAAGAAAAAAAGGAATCTAAAAAACCAGAAATCAATTTAAACAACCCAGAAGAACGAGAAATTTGTCTTGCTCTTTGGGTCATTGATTCAAATATTGCTAATCCAACACTCGATGATGTTTTTGTTTTTACTAAAACTTCTAATATTGCTGATGCCTGGAAGGTTATAAATACAGAATTGAATAAAAGAAAAGTGAAAGATGTTTTTGAAAAAATAGAAAAGCCCCTCATCCCAATCGTAGATAAAATAAAAGAGCACGGAGTAAAAATAGATGCAAATCAATTAAAAAAACTTTCAATAGATTATCACAAAGAACTTTCTAAATTAGAAAAAGATATTTGGACGGATTCTGGCGGAGAATTTAATATTAATTCCCCAAAACAACTCGGAGAAATATTATTTGGACGGTTAAATCTTGCTGGGAGCCGACAAAAGAAAACTGCTTCGGGTGGATTCACGACCAAAGAATCAGAATTGGTGAAACTTGTTGATAAACACCCAATCGTCAATAAAATTTTAAGTTATAGGGAACTTCAGAAACTTCTCTCTACCTACATAGACGTTATTCCTAAACTTTTGGACAAAGACTCTCGTCTGCATTCAACTTTTCTTCAAGCCGGCACCACTACAGGAAGAATGGCTTCAGAGAGCCCTAATTTACAGAATATCCCGACCAAATCAGTTCTCGGACAGGCAATCAGACATACATTTATTGCTGACAAAGGATTCAGCTTGCTCTCGCTCGATTATTCTCAAATCGAACTCCGCATCGCAGCTATCCTCTCAAAGGATAAAAGTCTAATTGAAATTTTTAAAAACAAAATAGATGTTCACACTGGGGTGGCCTCAAGAGTTTTTAAAGTTCCAGAAAATAAAGTAGACAAAGAGATGAGAAGAAAGGCCAAAGTGATTAACTTCGGGGTGTTGTTTGGGATGGGGGTAAGTGCTTTAAAAATAAATCTAGGGACAGACAGAGCCGAAGCGCAAAAGTTTTATAATAATTATTTTTCTACATTTTCTGGTTTGTCTGCTTATGTTGACCATATAAAAGCTGATGCTGAACGCACAGGATTCACTGAAACGATGTTTGGACGCAGGAGATATTTTGCGGGATTGAAGTCCCCGCTACCATTTATTCGAGCAGCCGCAGAGAGGATGGCCATTAATGCGCCGATTCAAGGCACGGAAGCAGATATAGTGAAGATTTCTATGATTAAGATTGATGAATTAATAAAGAAAAAAGGTTGGAAGAATGATGTTTACACCATTCTAAATGTTCATGATGAAATAGTTTATGAAGTGAAAGATGATTTAGTTGAAGAATGTTCAAAAGAATTTAAGAAAATAATGGAAGGAGTGTTGGTGGATAAAGAGACCCATGGGGTGCCTATCGTGGCCGAAGCTGTCTCAGGTAAAAGTTGGGGAGATCTAAAATAATATGGATGATTTTTATCATAAAAATATATTCGGAGAGATTGTTGATTTAGATTTTAGTGCTGTTGATGAACAAAAGGATGAAATAAAAACAAAACATTCAGATTTTAATATTTTTTCTTTAACCGATGCAGTAGGGGCGAGAAACAAAAAAGAAGCGTGGGTGTTGTATCAAAAAGCCCTTGCAAGCGGGATGGTAGCCGAAGAAATATTTTACAGAATTGTTTGGATAATTAAATCTATGCTCATCGCTTCTCAAACAAAATCGTTTGAAGAAACAGAGATGAAAGAATTTCCTTATCAAAAAGCCAAGGGCTATGCGAAGAATTTTTCGAAGGAGGAATTAGAGGATCTTTCAGAAAAATTGGTGGTTGGGTATCACAACGCAAGGAGGGGGGTGGGAGAGATAGATGGACTAATAGAAAAGACTCTTTTGGGGCTATAGACCACCGCTTTTAGCGGGGTCCCGCTGTGGCGGTGATAAAGATTTATCAATCTGTACCTCTTTGTGGGGGAGAGGTATATAATTCACCTTGCCATGAGGATAGAAACAGAAGTAAAGCTCGATTATGCGGATGTGTTGATTCGTCCAAAACGAAGCACCCTTTCGAGTAGAAAAGAAGTGAGTCTAGAAAGAGAATTTAAATTTCCTCATACAAAGAAAGTTTGGAGTGGAGTGCCTATTATCGCAGCCAATATGGATGGAGTAGGGACCATTTCTATGATGAAGTCTCTTTCTAAGATTAAAATTTTAACAGCCTTGCATAAACATCATAAATTAACAGATTTTGAATCCATAGATAAAAAACATACTTTCATCACTATTGGGGTTCGGGAAGAAGACAAGGAATTTCTAAAAAAATATTTAAAAAAATTTGGTGAACCATATTTACTTTGTATCGATGTGGCGAACGGTTATACAGAAAGGTTTGTCGATTTTGTAAAAGAAGTCAGGGCTTTATTAAAAACGAGTATTATCATGGCAGGGAATGTGGTCACCGGAGATATGACTGAACAACTAATTCTTTCGGGTGCAGATATAGTG
Source organism: bacterium (assembly GCA_023266935.1). Lineage (GTDB taxonomy): Bacteria > Patescibacteriota > Minisyncoccia > Phycocordibacterales > Zambryskibacteraceae > JAIFWN01. The sequence goes on from JAHFOF010000001.1 coordinate 84,715, forward strand.
AAGGTGGGAATAGGCCCTGGTACAGTTTGTACTACTAGAAGGGTGACGGGGGTGGGTTATCCTCAACTCTCAGCGATTATTGAATGTGCAGATTCAGCCCATGGTCTTGGGGGATTAATTTGTGCTGATGGAGGATGTCGTTCTTCAGGAGATATATCCAAGGCTTTCGGAGCAGGTGCAGATTTTGTGATGATTGGAGGAATGCTCGCTGGACACGATGAAGGAGAAGAAGAGATTATTGAAGAAAAAGGAGAAAGGTTTGTTTACCACTACGGTTCGAGTTCTGTAGATGCGATGGAGAGACACAATGGGGGCAAAGCCAGCTATAAAGCCTCGGAAGGAAAGAAAATAAAAATTCCTTATAGAGGAAAAGTTTTAAATACTGTTGAAGATATTTTGGGAGGAATTAGAAGCGCTTGCACTTATGTTGGAGCAAGGAGACTCAAAGAACTTCCACGTCGAACCACCTTTGTTTTGGTAAATAGGCAACTCTCTCCAGAAATTATTGGAAAGTAAAAAAGAGCACTTCAGTGCTCTTTTGGGATACCCTTACCCTCAACGTGAAGGGTTCTTTCTTGGCCACGAAGTTTCATCCAGATACGACCCAGGTGATTTTGTCCGCACCAGTCTGAACCTCGTCCCCAGAAGGCATTCTCGTTCGAGTTTTCGATAAGAATGGCATCACCTGTTTCAAGAAGTCTCCTTAAAACGTAGGGATGCTGAGAAATCTTGGTTTTAATCAAACTTTCCATAATCTGGAGTTTAACCTGGTTCCAGTCGGAACGAACCAGTTTCTTGTTGGCCCTGGCAATCTCTCTGGAAACGTGAGCCGACAGAGCGTCCTTAATCAGGCCCCGTATCCGAAGGTGATCAGAAAATTTCATGGCTTGATAGATGTGTTCTACTGTCATCCAAGTTTCTCCACCAACGACAAGAGCAAAGGCAGAGAAGTTTGAAAGATAGTAATGTTCATCTTCGTAGAAGAATACCTGCTTCCCCTTGGGAGTGTTCAATAACGATCTCAATCCTCTGAATTGATAGATCTCTACTGCTTCAAACATGAGTACCTCTTGCGTAGTGAGTGGTGAAGTCTTGGACCACCCTAGCACAAATGGTCTGTTATTCAAATAATAACTTTCAAAAATTAACGAGGGGTCAAGTTATAAGTAGAAATTTCAATAATAATTATTAAAATAAGCCAACTAATCGAGGTTGAAGATAAGTACCACCAGACTGCAGAAGTAAATATCATAAGAATAATATGAATATATTTAAAATTATTATTAACTCCGATTATCACCGGAAATGTTCTCATCCCTTCTTTTTTATCTTTTGCCATATCTCTAAAATCACCGGCTAAGTTTCTAATAAGGAATAGTCCGCCGACTATGTATGTAACCACTGAATGATAACCAATGACCCCAGCTACAATAAATAAATTCTGTAGTCCTCTTAGTGCAGGGCTTACAAACCCCAATTTTCTTGTCTTTTTGACATAAAGAAAACCAAACAATAAATAAATTATCCCCTCAATCTTTCCGTATACCAAGACTCCAATAATTGCCAAGATGTAAGAAATCCATCGTGGCACTCTTGCTCTATATGGGTGAGAATGTTTGTTTTCCAGATAAGCTAAAAAAGCTATGTGAAGAATTATTGCGCCGATAAATTCCAATCTATCTGCCCTAATAGCAACTAACAGTAATATAAGATCTGCCAATGAATATAATCTGAGTTGTCCTATATAGTTTTTAATTCTATTCATACAATAGTTGGTGCGCCCGGCAGGAATCGGACCTGCGACCATCTCCTTAAAAGGGAGCTGCTCTACCGACTGAGCTACGGGCGCAAAACTTTCTTCAGAAACTTTCGACCCGCAGCTGTCTTGAAATAAATTTCACGATTGCGAGCCTGTTCAAAGTTATCATACTCCTCTGTATATACAACTCTGAGATTTTTTAGGTGTCTAGTTGATTGAGTATGACCACGCCTATGTTCTGCGAGTCTTCGTTTCAAATCATTTGTAACACCTTTATACAATTTGCCAACAGAATCTTTAAGTACGTAGACCGTGTGATTCATGTTATATCTACCGACTCCCGCCCGAACGACTGAAGCCGTTCAGTCGGGCGGGGAGCACGGGCGCAAACGCAAAGAAACAATAACTAAAATCTACTCACTTGTCTATTAATGCTACAGGCCGATATCAAAAGCAAATGCCCCCGCGCCGGTGAGGAGTAGAGAAACAGCGATAGCCAAGACAAGAAGATAAAAGACGAAGTCGCGTTTAAGCACGCTTGCGTCTCTATATTCAACATAAAATTCAAGACCAACGAGAATAACAAACGCAAGGGCAGCAATTTGAGTCCAAGCTCCAGCGAGAAGTAAAGCTCCACCGATGATTTCTATTAATCCAAAAAGACTAACGAGAAATTCTGCAGGATTCAGATGCAAGGCTTTAAATGATTCAATCCAGCTTTGTTTTTCAGATTTAAATTTTAAAATACCGAGGTCGAGAAAAACCAGACCGATGACGAGGCGAAGAATAAAAGGACCTATAAGGGCGAACGATAATAGTCCGGGGAATGGATTAAGCATGGATTTATGATAGCATATCCGCAATTATGAACGAATGCGTATTGATATTAGACAATATTCGAAGCGTGGCTAATGTTGGCTCTATTTTTCGTACCGCAGACTGCCTCGGAGTGTCTAGGGTTATTCTTATAGGTACAACTCCAACTCCACTCGATCGATTTAGGAGAAAGCGCAAGGATTTTATAAAGGTTTCCCTTGGCGCAGAAGAATATGTGAAATGGGAGTATAAAAAAGAGATTGGGTTGGCAATTAAAGAATTAAAAAGTAAAAAATATAAAATATTGGTTTTAGAACAAGACAAAACCTCGAAAGACTTGAAAAAATTTAAAGCACCAAAAAAGTTTGTTTTGGTGGTAGGAAACGAAGTTGAAGGAGTTTCAAAATCCGTTTTGAATCTCGCGGACACAATCCTTGAGATATCTATGCAGGGGCGAAAAGAGTCCATGAACGTTTCTGTTTCTGCGGGGATAGCTTTATTTAATCTTTTATAAAATGCCTGAACTTCCAGAAGTCCAAACAACAGTAAATGGTTTAAATAGAACTGTGAAGGGCCGAAGGATTATAGATGTTTGGACGGATTATGAGAGTAAGCTAAAAATGCACAGAGGAAGTGTGAAGGAGCCAAAATTCTTCATCAATTTTAAAAAACAAATTAAGAATCAAAAAATAATAAAGGCAGAACGTAGAGCAAAAAATATTTTAATTCATCTTTCAAACAACAAAACCATCTTGGCTCACATGAAGATGACCGGATATTTTTTCTATAATCCACCCAAAGATGCTCCGTTCGTGCATTTGGATTTTACTTTAGACAACGGCAAGCACCTTGCATTCAGTGATATGCGCAAATTTGCGAAGGTTACTCTCGTAGATACGAATAAACTTGGTGAATCAATCCATTTGAATCATCTCGGACCAGAGCCACTCGATAGATCTTTTACTTTTAAGATATTTAAAGAGAGATTAATGAAAAAGCCGAAGGGCAAGGTTAAAACTGTTTTGATGGATCAGACTTTAATCTCTGGTATAGGGAATATTTATTCGGATGAGATACTTTGGAGAGCCAATGTACATCCACTTTCTACACCAAGGACAATTCCAGAGAAAAATTTGAAGATGATGTATAAAGCAGTGCGGGAAACTCTAAAGAAGGGGATAGATTTTGGTGGGGATTCTATGTCTGATTATAGAAATATAAACGGGGAGAGGGGAGAATTTCAAGATCACCACAGAGCATACAGAAAAACAGGGAAAAAATGTTCAAAATCAAAATGCAAAGGAATTATTAAACGACTAGTCGTAGGAACCAGAAGTGCTCACTTTTGCCCAATTCACCAAAAACTCTATAAATAAAGCTGTATAATTTAGCTTGACTTTTGACTTTGATAGGTGTATAATATTAGGCAGTAAAGTACTTTAATATCTACTTGCATTCGCCATAGCCAAAAGGGCCTTAAATTAAGACTTTTTTGGCTATGGCGACACAATGTTGCCACTAGCCAACCTTGCTACCCGAAAGGAGTAGCGCAACATAGGAGTTTCCTATGAGCAATGCAACCTTTGGACAGGCGAGCCACTCGCTGACCATCATTGGCCAGCAGAATCCGAGCGCGGATGATCTTCGGATTCTCCACGACGGATGCCTCGCCGATCTCGTGCAGGCCATCCAGGCACGCACGGTTCCAAACCGTGACGAATTCCGCAAGTTCCTCGGTCTCATACCTTTGGAACCGCGGATCATGGTCGACTACACCAAGTCGCTCGCGGAGATGATCACCGCCGGTCGCTACGACTGGAAGAACGATGACATCACCGAGAAGCGATTCCCCGTGAAGGGCGAGGGGACGAAGGAATTCGTCTGCGAACTCGTTCACCCGAATCGCGGCATCTCTTCGGAGAACGCGTTGAAGGAGATCGAGAAGAGCGGGAAACTTCGTCCGGCGACAATCGAGGAACTACTCGCCTTTGGGGCGACTTTCCCCGAAATCCAGCGCCAGTTACCGGTGGTTGCCCTCGGTTCCTCTGCGGAGGTCCGTGGCGACTGCGGCGTGCCGTGCCTCCTCAGGGACGACTCGGAGCGGATTCTGGACCTCCGCTGGTTCGAGCGCGTCTGGGGTGACCGCTTCCGCTTCCTGGCGGTTCGCAACAAGTAGTACTCTGGCTCTTTGTCCTCGGGTCTGTAACTTAGACCCTTTGACCCTTGAGCCCGAGCGAAAAAAGAAGGGGCGAACTGCACAGTGCAGTTCGCCCCTTTCCATTTACAAAAATTTTTATATAAAATACAAAGCAAATTTCACTTTAGGATTTTTTCTAATTCCTCTCTCGCTACCTTCTCATCACTCCACGGAGTCTTTTCTCCGTCTTTACCCATGATGAATGGATCGGTACCTTTGCCCGTGATTAACACTACATCACCAGATTTTGCTTTCTTGATGGCCGAATGAATCGCTTCACGTCTGTTCATGATAATAGTTACTTTGTGTTTGGTGAATCCAGGAAGCATATCTTCAATAATTTTCTTCGGATCTTCATCGTACGGATCTTCGTTCGTGAGGATGGCCTCACTACAATATTCGTCAGCTACTTTGGCCATCTCCATACGTTTCCATTGATCCCTTCCTCCGCCAGTATTTCCTAATACACAAATTTTTTTCTTACCTTCAAAAGTTTTATAAAGCTCGGAGAGTGAGCCGGAAGTGTGAGCGTAGTCCACAACCACATCGAAGTCTTGTTTTTTGTTTTCTAATTTAATAAATTCTACTCGGCCTTTAATAATAGAAAGATTCTCTAACCCCTTTTTTATATTTTCTGCAGAAACTCCAAACGCACTTGCTGTCGTAGCTGCTCCGAGCATGTTGTATAAATTGAACTGTCCACGAAGAGGGGATTTGATGGTTGTGTTTCTGAACACAAACGACACCCCATCATCTGTGGTGGTATAAAGCCCAGCGTCTCTAATAGAAAACGAATAAGCTTCATCCACACCAAATTTTAGAAAGTCTGGATAAGCTTTGTCATCACTGTTTACCACGATCACTGTTCTTTGTTTTGAACTCTCGGCCAGCGCTCTGGCTATATCAAGCTTCGCTTCTTTATATTTTTCAAACGAACCATGAGATTCAATATGTTCTGGGGCTAGGTTAGTGAAGACTAAAGCGTCGAGGTCGATGAATTTATGTCTAAATTGTTTTGAGGCTTCACTTGAAAGTTCGAGGATGACGAGGTCACACTTTGCATCCACTGCTTGTTTAATAAATTTTTGAACAAAAAATCTCCCAGGAACGGTCATCTTACGTTTATTCGGAGTTGAGTTTCCTCCGATTTTAAATCTAATGGTGTTTAATAGGGCAGTTTTTTTATCACTCGCTTCAAAAATTGTGTTTAGCATCTCGCTTGTAGAAGATTTGCCTTTTGTGCCTGTTACCGCGATCACGGTAATTTTTTTAGAAGGGAATTCATAAATAAAAGCTCCAAGGACAGCGAGTAAATAGTGGTAAGTTGGTGCGAGTGCATCAAAAAGCGATTTCGGGATGAATTTTTTTATGATTCGCAAAATATTATCTACCATTTTTTTCTGAAAGCAGTTTCAGGGCTTGTTTTACTCGTTCGCTAGTGTTTTCTATTTCTTTAGAAATCTTTTTTAGAGCATCTCGAGCATCCCTCTCACTGTATCCGAGGGAAACCAATGCTTCGAGAGCATCACCTTCGGCTCGCATATTCATACCTTTGTCTGCAGAGGTTGTGACTAATTTATCTCTAAGTTCCAAAACAATTTTCTCTGCGTTTTTCTTGCCTATACCCGAGACGCGAGTCAGATACGAAGTTTCTTCCTCAGCTACTGCTTGTCTAAGCATTTCTGGTGTGGCTACATTCAAGATTCCTAGAGCAGTTTTTGGTCCTATGCCTGATATACCGATTAACAATTCAAAAAGATCTAAATTTTCTTTGTCTTTAAAACCGTACAAATCCAAAGCATTTTCTTTGACTGCAAGGTAAGTCCAAAGAGAGATTGCCTGTCCGGCAGAGGCGTCCAAGGTGGTTTCCAGAGGAACAAAAACTTTGTACCCAACCCCGTTTACATCCACAATCAGGGAATTGGTCTCCTTATGCCTTATTTTGCCTGATATTGTGCCTATCATGACGATATGATAGCATGTCCGGTATGCCTATTACTCGTAGTGCAAAAAAGGCCCTCCGAAGCTCGTTCAAAAAACGAGATTTTAATACTATTAGACGAGACAAGGTTTCTAAATCCCTCAAATCTTTAAAGAAGCTAATTGCTGAAAAAAACAAGAAACAAGCCATGGTGGTTATGCGTACGGTTCAAAAAGCTCTGGACAAAGCGGTCAAAGGTCGTACTTTGGATAAAAATACAGCATCCAGGAAAAAGTCTCGGCTCTCAAAGATGATAAAAAAGATTAGTTAACAAAAAATCTGGGAAATCCCAGATTTTTTGTTAACACTTTGTGTTGTTCTTTAATTCTGCGGGTATAGAATTGGGGTATGAAAAATTTAAATTATAGTAAAACGGTTTTAATCATAGGCATTGCGGGTGTTTTGTTTTCTGGGTATTTAAGTGGAGTGAAGTTTTTCACTTCAACCTGTGCTTTGAGTGAACCTTGCCCATATTTTCTAGGTTATCCAGCTTGTTACTTTGGTTTCCTTATGTTTGCTGTGCTTTTTGTTTCAGCCTTGCTCGCTCATTATCAAAAAGTTTCAATTTTAGTTTTGGCCAAGGTTCAAAGTTTTGTTTCCGCCCTCGGGATTCTCTTTGCGGGTTATTTTGTGATTCCAGAAATAGGGAAATTACTTGCTGGGACAAGAAACTACTCTCTAGGCCTTCCTACTTGTGCCTACGGTCTGATTTTCTACATCATTGTTTTCTTCCTTTCTGTTAATTATCTTAGAAACAACAGAGGATAATTTGTGCTCCCAGTAGGAATCGAACCTACATTTTAACTTCCGCAAAGTTATGTCCTATCCATTGAACGATGGGAGCAATATGCCGACTTTATCATACAGAAACTAAAACCCCAAATACTCCAAAATCTTTTCGACAAAAGGGAGAGAATAGTATTGCTCTTCCAGTTTTTGTTGGAGCATCTCGTGTAGTTTTTCTACGTCAGTTTTTTCTCCAAGAGGGACGATGATGAGAGGCATAAACATTTTTTTAGAACGAAGGAGTATTTTTTTATGAGGATGTTCTTCATCAATCCAAAAAGAATGAATGGTGTCGTATGGATATCGTATGTTTGCTCGAGTAACACCCGCTTCATCGACGGTGATATGAATAGTTTCTGGGGGTCTATTTATAAAAAGGGAGAGAGAAAATGAAGCAACGATGATAAGGATACCAAAGATGATATTACCGAGGATTATGGCTGCGATAGCCACGGAAGAAGCCACAATGCCTACAGCCCAAAACCAATCCGAGCTTCGTTCTTTGTGTTCGTAGATGTGTGCATCCCATTCGATTTTAAAGGTCTGCTTTGCCATACAAAAATTGTAGCATAAAAGGTTTGATTAATAACCCTCTCTGTGGTTTGATAAGCGTATTGGAGGAGTGGCTGACCACCGCCTACGGCGGGGCCTCGCCAAAGGCGATGGGTGGTCTAAAACTAACCGATGTACTTTGTATACATAATTCAAAGCGTTAAGACAAATCGATATTATATTGGGTACACAAACAATATTGAAAATAGATTAGCCCACCATAATTCTGGAGCATCAACTTATACTAGAAAATATCGTCCTTGGGTACTTGTTTATTCAGAAAAATTTCCAGATAAGATTTCTGCTTGGAAACGAGAGCGTCAAATTAAATTATTTAAAGGTGGTAATGCATTCAAAAAACTGTTAGAAATATAGCTGTAGGAGGAGTGGCTGAGTGGTCTAAAGCAACAGTCTTGAAAACTGTCACCTGGGTAACTGGGTCGTGAGTTCGAATCTCACCTCCTCCGCAGTTTAGATAACTTCAACTTTGTATTTCTTCGAGACGAAGAAGAGGTAGATGATTTCAAGAAGCCCCATCGTGTTTAAAACGAGGATGGCGATGAACCAATACTTTTGTCTAAGTTCGCCGGCTTTCCAGAGAGCGAAACCCTTCCAAACCAAGGACCAAACTATGACTAAAAATCCAATAAATGGGTGAGCTGTTAACCAGCGGGTAAATATGTTTATGTTTGTCATGTGATTATTATACTATAATCATCAAATGAAACTCATGGGTATTGATTATGGGTCCAAGAGGGTAGGCGTCGCTTCTACAGATGAAGCAGGAGAGTTTGCGTTGCCCAGAATGGTTTTGCCGAATGATGAAAGTTTGCTTCGCAAGGTTCTAGATTTTATAGAAGAAAATAAAATCGAGAGGATTGTAGTCGGGGAATCAAAAAATCTAGATGGGAAACCAAATCCAATATTGGACGATATAATCAAGTTTGCCGATACTTTGTCCGAAGACGGATTAGAAGTTGTGCTTCATCCAGAAGTTTATACTTCAATGGAAGCTCAACAGATTCAAGGCAAGACGACGATGAACGATGCAAGTGCGGCGGCTATTATTTTAAAAAGTTATTTAGAAAGAAAACAATAGTTCGATTAACTCACTATAAATAAAATGGCTACTATAGACGATTTTCTAAAAATAGAAATGAAGGTTGGTAAAATTTTATCCGTTGAAAACATCGACGGCAGTGAAAAGCTTTTAAAACTTTCTGTTTCTTTCGCTGAAGAGAATCCTCGGCAAGTGCTTTCTGGGATTAAAAAATATTTTCCTGACCCACAAGTTTTAGTTGGGAAAAAATGTGGATTTGTGACTAACCTTGAACCAAGGGAGATGATGGGTCTAGTCAGCCAAGCGATGATCATGGCGGCTTCTGCTGAAGATAAAATAAATCTTTTTGAAATCTCCGAAGACATCCCCGAAGGAACGAAGATTAAATAGATGTGGGCGATACAGGACTCGAACCTGTGACCTTCTCAGTGTAAATGAGTTGCTCTACCAACTGAGCTAATCGCCCGACTTTTCCCGCTACGGCGCGGATGGAACGATACTAACATATAATGTATTGTCTGAGTATGGGCATGTGGCGGAATTGGTATACGCGTACGCTTCAGAAGCGTATGTCTCACGACTTGAGGGTTCAAATCCCTCCGTGCCCACTAAAGAAAAATGTGTTAATTTGAAGCTGTGTTAACTATGTCCTCGTAGCTTAATGGATAAAGCAGAGCTCTTCTAAGGCTTTGATGCAGGTTCGATTCCTGCCGAGGACACATGAATTTATCAGACAGAATAATTTTTGAAGATGACGATATCTTGGCCATAAACAAACCAGCCGGAATTGTTGTTCATAGTGATGGAAAGACGGTTGAACCAAGTGTTTCTGAATGGTTGGTAAAAAAATATCCTGAAGCAAAGAATGTTGGAGAAATGATCCGGCTCGAGGGGGGTGACATTATTGACCGCAGTGGGGTGGTGCATCGTTTGGATCGAGATACTTCAGGGGTTTTGCTTTTGGCTAAAACTCAAAAAGGGTATGAACATCTAAAAAAACAATTTCAAGATAGAACAATTCAGAAAACTTATTATGCATTCGTGTATGACAATGTGAAAGAAGATCATGGGACGATTAGTTTGAAGATAGGCAAGAGCCCAAGTGATTTTAGAAAATATTCTGCGGGGCGTGGAGCGATGGGGGAGATGCGTGATGCGACAACTTATTTTCAAGTGCTTAAACGTGGAGACGGCCTGCCTGCCGGCAGGCAGGGATTTACTTTGGTTGAAGCGAAACCTAAAACCGGTCGAACACATCAAATCCGCGTGCATTTCACTGCCCAACAGAGGCCGGTAGTGGGGGATAAACTTTATGCATCATCCAAAGAAAACATTCTCGGATTCAAACGCCTCGCCCTTCATGCCCGTCGAGTAGAATTCAAAGATTTAAATAATAACCCTCAAATCCTAGTAGCTGATTTCCCTGAAGATTTCTTAAATGCGTTTAAAGAGATTGGATTTGACAAAATAGTTTAAAGGTGTATAATACAAAGAGATTGGTAAGTGGGGGTACCAGTGCTCTTTCAATTCCCCTACCCGTTGAGAGCGGCATTCTCGAATACGGGAGTTGCACATGCAGGATTCTTGGAACGTCATTTCAGTTGTTTTTGTCGGGCTCTGTCTTTTTCATGTGTTTTACGAATGGATGGAGCACCGCCGCGCCACCAAGAATGGGGTGGGTCAGAAACTCACCAACCATGACACCAAGGAGAACGACGAGAACAAGACTCGTCAGATCCGTGACCATCAGTTCAACATGGGGCGACGGATCCTGAACCTTCTGAAGGCTCAGGAGAAGCTCTTCAACAGGCTTGGAGTCAGGATCAATGAGTGGTCTGTGGTCGATGACAACGAAAGGTTTGTCATCGACTTCACCCACGGGACAGGGAAGAATGCGGGATCCATCCTGCAGTTGACCCTCGACTTCGTGGGGAGGTTCGGTGGGAAGGGCAACGCTTCGATTCATTATGGAGCGTACGGGTCGACAGTCTACTTTGATGTCACCGACCAAGCGCCGGATCACTTCATCCCGTACCTCGTCTGGCCGTATCTCCGGCTGTACGAACAGCCTGAAGCGAAGACGCTCTAAAACTAGCCTGAATAAGGATAACCGGGCACCACCTAAGACGTGGTGCCTTTTTCTTTACATAAAACGGCCTCTGTGTTAGATTATTGCGACTTATATGAAGAAAATATATTCATCAGTAAACATAGAAGAGCGACAAAAACTTGATTTTCGAACAGGCGACACCGTGCGTGTTCAACAGAAAATCCAAGAAAAGGGCAAGACTCGTCTCCAAGCGTTCGAAGGTTTGGTGTTAGCTCGCAAACACGGACTTGAACCGGGTGCGACTTTCACTGTTCGAAGAATGGCCAGTGGTGTAGGTGTAGAAAGAATTTATCCACTTTATTCTCCAAATATAGACAAGATAGAAGTTGTGAAGAGATCAGCTGTTCGCCGAGCGAAGCTTTATCACATCAGAGACAAGGCGGCTAAGGATATTCGTCGACAAATGAGAAATGTGAGAATGGCCAAAGAGGTTGAAGCGACTGAAGTAGTAGAATAATTCTCCTGTTTTGATATAGTGTCGCTACGCTCGGGTGGCGAAATTGGTAGACGCACTACCTTGAGGTGGTAGCGCCGAAAGGCGTGCTGGTTCAAATCCAGTCCCGAGCACACTTCGGCTCGTCCGGGCTATAATTAAATAATGGTGGCTATGGTGTAGCGGTAGCACTCAAGCTTGTGGAGCTTGCTGTTCGGGTTCAACTCCCGATAGCCACCCCAATCTTAAGAATCTTATTTAGGTGAAAATTACAGTAACAAAACTAGATGTTGCCAGAGGACAATTGGAAACTGCTATTGAATTGTTTTTCAAAGAAGGAGATTCAATTTCAATACATACTTTAAGTAGGGCCGCACATGAAATATTAGAGACTATAGGTAAGAAGCAAGGGTTTAACAGCATTCTAGAAGAGGGTTATGAAAAGTTCATACCCAAAGAGAAGCAAAAAGAAGTGAGAAATAAATTAAGTGAGGTAAAAAATTTCTCCAAACACGGAAGTTTCGATTCTGATAAAAGTATTGAATTCCAACCAGAATTGAATACTTATTATTTGTGGGATTCAGCCAGACTGTATCTTTTACTGACTAAAAATCTGACGAAAAATATGGCCATATTTCAAACTTGGTTTTCGGTGAAAAACCCCGATGTTTTAACCCCGGAACAACAGCAAAGTGTAAATAGAGAAACTTTGTCTGAGATAACAGATCTTGAAAATAAAAAACAGTTTTATCACGATTTGTCTGAAGGATATGACGAGCTTAGACGGCGTGGGCTTCTATAAGTTTTACTTTGTTTACTGTTATACTTTTTAAATGACGTTACCAACCCATATTATCCTTGGGGCAATAATCGGAAAGGTAACTGGAAATTATTCTCTCGCCGTTGTTGCATCAATCGCACCAGATTTAGATCATTTTAGTTCTTATATTAAAAACGGAGTAATAAAAAATCCGAGGAAATTATGGCACACAATTACAAACGAGGAAGACCCTTATGGTGACCAAAGAGGAATATTTCACAACATAGTATTTTTCATTCTTGCGTCGATTATATTAATTTTAGTTTTTAAAAATCTTGGGTGGATTATGGTTGCTGGCTGGTTTGGGCATATTATTCTTGATGCTCTTGATGCATCAGATTATTGGCCTTTATATCCAAATAAAAGCTTTAATCTTAAGGGCTTTGTTAAATATTTTTCTAAACAGGAAATATTACTCTTTTTGATTTTATTTGTAATTTACATTATTTTATAAAACAACAAAGTTCTAAATCTATCTATTAAATGTAAATGATCCAATTTTGTTTTACTGGTATAATTAAATTATGAAAAAAGGATTTAAAGAAAATATTGAGGAAGCCACACTTAATAATAATAATTTTAGAAAAGTGCTTTATACCGGAGAGCATTCTCAACTTGTGTTGATGAGTTTGAAACCAAATGAAGAGATTGGAAGTGAAGTCCACACAGACAACGATCAATTTTTTCGTTTTGAAAAAGGTGAAGGCAAAGTGATAATCAACGAGACAACTTATGAAATAAAGGATGGCGATGCGGTCATCGTTCCCTCTGGTTCACAACATAATGTGATAAATACTTCAGTGACAGAAGACCTCAAACTTTATACTCTCTATTCTCCAGCTCATCATCAAGATGGGGTAGTGAGAGCAACTAAAATTGAAGCAGAAGCCAATGGCCCAGAGTTCGATGGGAAGACGACCGAATAGAAAGAAAAGTTTCTTCAGTAGTTATATAATGAGCCCAACATGAAGCGATCCATATTGGTTATTGTTTGTGTTTCTCTCATAGCTCAGTTTGGTTTATTTTTTTATTTAAAAAGTATTTCTGTTGGCTCCAACTCTTTATTTCCAGTGATAGAAGGGGATTCTTCTCTTTATGCTTCTTTGGCTCATAATCTTGTGGCTCACCACACCTTTGCTTGGGATGAGAAGACTCTAACTCCGATTCGACACTATGCTGTGGGATATCCAGCATTTCTCGCTGTTTCAGAAAAAATCTTTGGGAGTTTTGTCCCAGCCGTTTTTCTACAAATTTTCCTTTTGGCTTTAGCATCTGTCCTTATTTTTCTCATGGCTCGGAAATTTTTGCCGGACTGGGTTTCGTTGATTCCTGCGCTGATATTTTCTTTAGATCCATCAATAATCTTCCTTAATACGACAGTCATGACTGATGGTTTCTTCGCTTCACTTCTAATTATTTTAGTTTATGTAGTTTTTTTTAATAAAAAATGGAGAGATTGGACGATGTTTTTGTGTGCGGGATTGTTACTCGGGTATATGACTTTGGTTCGACCCATCGCAGAATATTTGGTTATTTTCTTGCCATTGATTTATTTTCTTTTAGTTCGTTTTGATAAAAAAACAATTCTCGTCGCTAGACGGAAATCTCTGGTTGTTTTTCTAATCGGATTTGTTTTAGTTGTTTCTCCTTGGATGATTAGAAACAAAAATATTTTTAATCATTATCAAATCGTGAACGACGGAGGTTTTCTCTTATACAACGCTCAAATATTTTTGACTTGGAAGGAAATGTGGAGTCATGGTACACATCTCTATATTTTATTAAGCCGACACACTAATACTCCAGAATATGTTGATACTAAAACAAAAATAACTTCTGATTTAAATAAATTAACTCCTAAATCTGGTAGTGTTGATGATTATATGGGCGCTTTGGCTAAACAATATATTTTGGCTGATCCTATTAGTTATACTTATTTTCACTTAGCGAATAGCCTGCCCATATTCTTTGGGGGGAGCTTCTCTGAATATTTAAGAAATGTGAATTCTTTGCGCTCTGCACCTGCTCCAGTTATCTCTTTTATTCCTAAACTTCTAGAAACTGGTTTTCAAATATTAGTATTTATTTTTGCCCTCGCTGGTTCTATAGCTGCTTTTCGTCGCAGACATTTAATCCTGGTGGTTTTTGCTTGTCTTATTATTTATTTCACCGTACTTACAGGACCAATAGGGAACGCTCGTTATCGTACTCCGATCCAACCTTTTCTTTTGATTCTGGCTACTTATGGGGCTTGTGTGGTTATAGAAAACACCCGTTTTAGATTTAAGAAAGAGATAAGGTATAATATTGCTTCATGAAAAAAGAAACCGCTCTCATTATCGGAGCTGGACCGGGTGGGTTAACAGCGGCTTATGAACTTTTGAAGCACACATCGATTAAACCGATTGTGGTAGAAGCCTCTGATATTATCGGCGGGATTTCTTGTACGCATGTTTATAAAGGCAACCGCATAGACATAGGCGGGCATCGATTCTTCTCTAAATCAGAGCGAGTGATGAAATGGTGGGAGAATATTATGCCCATAGCCAATTCTTCAACAGACACGACCATCACTTATCAAGGCAAAACCAATGTAATAGAGAAAAATGGAAACACCGAGGACGATGGAAAGGTCATGCTCCTTCGTCCTCGCAAATCTCGAATTTATTATGGAGGAAATTTTTTCGATTACCCGATTTCTCTTAGTTTGGACACGATAAAGAAACTCGGGTTAATAAAAATGTTCAAGATGGGTATAAGCTACACCATTGCTGTTATCCACCCGATTAAAAATCCGAAAAGTTTGGAAGATTTTTATGTTAACCAGTTTGGTCGAGAACTCTACGAAACTTTTTTTCGTGAATATACAGAGAAAGTTTGGGGTGTGCCTTGTTCACAAATTAGTGCTGAATGGGGCGCCCAACGAGTGAAGGGCTTGTCTATAGCCAAATCGATTATTCATTTTCTTCGCAAAACATTTTTTGGTATCCAATTTGGAGATAAAAAAACAGAAACATCCCTTATTGAACAATTTTTATATCCGAAACTTGGCCCAGGACAGATGTGGGAGACTGTAGCTCATAAAGTTCTGAGTATGGGTGGAGAAATATTAATGAATACAGCGGTTGTGGGGATAGAGATGCAGGAGCAGAAAGTTGTTTCTGTAGATGTTAAGGATTTTAAAACTGGAGAGGTAAAGAAAATCAGTGCCGAATATTTTTTCTCCACTATGCCTGTGAAAGAATTATTTGAAGAGATGAATCCGAAACCGCCTGCAGAAGTTTTGAAAGTTGGAGAAGGTTTGGTGTACAGAGATTTTGTGACTGTGGGGGTGCTTTTAAAAAAATTAAAAGCAGAAGAAAAGAACGGGGAGAGATTAAAAGATACTTGGATTTATATTCAAGAACCGGGTACTAAAGTTGGACGTATTCAATTTTTTAACAATTGGAGCCCGTATCTAGTGGCTGATTCGAACAATGTTTGGCTCGGGATGGAGTATTTCTGCACAGAAGGGGATTCTCTCTGGGGATTGAGTGATGAAGAGATGAAAAAGCTTGCGGTGAAGGAGCTCGAAGAGATTGGACTTGCGGACTCGAGAGATGTTTTGGATGCGACGGTGATAAGGGTGAAAAAGACTTATCCGGGATATTTTGGTTCATACGATCACTTTGAAATAGCCCGAGAATTCACAGACAGCATCCCAAACCTTTTTCTCATCGGACGAAATGGTATGCATAAATATAACAACCAAGATCATTCGATGCTCACAGCCATGACTGCAGTAGAAAATATCAAATCAGGGAGAAACGACAAGTCTAATATTTGGTCCATCAATACAGAACAGGATTATCACGAAGAGAAAAAATCTGAATAGGATTATAATAGAAACCATATGATTAATTTTGGACAAGAAACACATTTGGGGAAGAGAGCTTTTATTATTTTATGCTTGGAAAAATCAAAGATTCCTGGTATTTCTGCTCTCATCACAGTAATTTTTGTTTTATTAAAAGATATGTTGCCGTCTTCTATGCTGTCGATTATATCTTCGATTATCACAATTCTAGTTATCATCACTGTCTTGGCTTTCGCTGTAGCTTTTGTTGTTGGGTGGCTTGATTATCATGATTATTCATTTGTTTTCGAAGAATATGATGTGAGACTTAAAAGAGGTTTGATTAAAAAAAGAGAAACCTCTATCCCTTATAGACAAATTCAAAACATAAATATAGAACGAGATACTACTCACCAAATGTTTGGATTAAGCAAGGTTATTATAGAAACAGCAGGACGTGATGAAACAGACGCCGAAAGGGGGATGAGTGAGGTAGTGATAGAGGCGATGGATAAAAAGCTAGCCGAAGAAATGAGAGACATGCTTCAGAAAAAGATAGGAGTGCAGGTTGTTCGTCCAGAGGCCACTTCTACAAGCTCGGTTTAAATTTCTGACTTGACTATCTTTTGAACTAGTTAGATACTACCTGTAGGGCAGAAGCCCTTTTTCTTTCCACCACTTTTTGAGGGTTGAACCATGCTTGAGAAGGAAACGCAATCGGGTGCGTCGTCTACCAATTCGTCTTCTCCCAACTCCTTGCCTAAGACTTGCGTCAGAATTGGGAAGAATGGGTCAAGAACACTCATCGAGTTAGGAAGCAGCAAACCAGGCCAAAAGCTAGCAACTCCTGGTTGGGCATCAACAGATGGCAAGAATTTCTGGCGAACATAACGCGCTACACCCCGACTTCGGTCGGGTTTTTATTTATTCGGAGTTCAATTGAACGGTTTATGATACGATTAACTCATGATTTCTTTCAGAAATTCTTCCAAGAACATCCTTTTTCTCTTGGTCTATATCATGTCTGGCCTCGCCCTGGCTACTATTATCGGAGGATTGGTCACAGGAACAGAGCTGACCCCATTCAATACCACGATCGAAGAGGTGATCGTTCATTTGCGTCAACCCGTTCTAACCACTTTTATGATTTGGGTGACGAATGTTGGATCACCAGCCCTTCTTCTTTTCTTTTCTCTTTTTTTGGCTATTGTTTTGTTAATTCACAGAGATACATATGATGCGTTGCTTTATGTTGTCTCGATTATTATTTCATTCATTGCTCTTTTGGTTTTGAAAGATTATTTTCACCTCGCTCGACCAGATGCTGCCTTAGTCGGAGTTTCTGGTTGGAGTTTCCCATCTGGTCATGCGACTGTGGCTACTGCATTTTTCTTTACCACAGCTTATTCTTTCTTCGATTGGACAAAAAGTACTTTAAATAAAACCCTCTTGGTACTAGGTTGTGTGGTTGGGGGAGGGCTCATTTCTTTCTCGAGGATTTATTTAGGTGCTCACTGGTCACTTGATATCCTTGCAGGGATTGCTCTAGGATTTCTCTCCGTCAGCTTTGTAGCCCTTGTTTTCAATGTTTTTCTTGAGGAAAGAAGCTTTCTAAGGCGTAAGGGGGTTGCCCGAGTTTAGTGTGTTAGAATGGGTGAATTACTCAAACTAGCATAAATATATGGATTCTATAGAAACAAAAAAACTTTTGAAATGGGCATCGTTTGCTTTTCTCATCCTCGGTATCTTTTTGATTGTGGAGACACTCAACGCGTTTAAAGATTGGAACAATGTAGATGTGGCTTTTAATTCTATCTCCATTACTGGTACTGGTGAATCGGTTTCTGTTCCTGATATTGCTGTTTTTTCTTTTAGCGTTAGTGCTGATGCTAAAAATGTTTCTGATGCACAAGACAAGGTGACAAAAAATACGGACACTATCCTCGCTGGATTAAAAGATTTGGGTGTCGCAGAGAAAGATATAAAAACTACAGATTATTCTGTTTATCCAAAATATACTTATGCTCCAGCAGTTTGTGCGAATGGATACTGTCCTCCGGGGAGACAAATTCCAGACGGATACACTGTGAATCAATCTGTCTCGGTCAAAGTGAGAAAAACCGCAGATGCTGGTAGGGCCCTTGCGCTCGTAGGAGACAAAGGGGCAACGAATGTTAGTGGTTTAAGCTTCTCTACTGATGATAAGAACAAAAGTGAGAATGAAGCTAGGGCGAAAGCCATAGAAGATGCGAAGGGTAAAGCAGAAGCACTTGCTAAAAGTCTCGGTGTTCGGATTGTGCGAGTAGTTGGATATGCGGACAATTTCTCTAGCCCCGTGCCTATGTATGGAGAAGGTTTCGCTGGAGTAAGTATGATGAAAGCCGACGTTTCTACACCCACTATCCCAGTCGGAGAAAACAAAACCACAGCGAACGTGACCGTGACTTACGAGATTCGTTAGGAGGAAATCCCCTAAAAACGCCATAAAATAAGACTAAAATATGGCGCAAAGAAAGTCCTTGACAAACTCCTAATTTAGGTATATAATTATAAATAGTTCTTTACAGTGCGACCCATAACCTCGGGCAGAGGTCAACTCTCGGCAATCAGCCGAAGGAGAACACCATGAAGTACGGCAACGCGACTCTCGGACAGGTGGAAGCGGTGTGGAACATCCTCGGTGGCGAAGAAGGTGTGGCCCGTGTCCTTTCAAGGAAGGTCGAGGTGATCCTCAAGCTCATCGTGGAATCCCTCAC
>JAHFOF010000001.1:103829-148912 GCA_023266935.1 bacterium
ATCCTCTCGAGTCTCACGATCGGCAAGACGTCCGGCCAGCGCACCATCGCCAAGGCGACCAAGCTTTTCGGCTACATCGACCCCGATTTCAAGAATTGGGGAACTGATGTGGAGAGCGAAGCTCATGGTGAGACCTCGGTCGAAGTTCGCGAACTCACGCAGGACGCCACTTTCATCCAGATGTTCGGTGACACCGGTCGCCCGATGGACGACATGGTCCTCACTCAGGACCAAATCATCGAGTTCGTCGAGAAGCACCGTGAACATCTCCGCACCGACGGCTATGCCACCTTCTTCCTCTTCAAGGCGAAGAACGAAGTCTTCGTCGCGAGCGTGCGCCGGGCTGGCGGCGGCGACCTCGGGGTGGACGTGGGCCGTTTCTCGGGCGGCTACGTCTGGTACAGCGGGCGTCGGCATCGCGTGGTGGTTCGCAACTGAACCTAAGAACCTTGGGTCTAGAACCTTAGACCCAGAGTCCCTTGGGCCCTTAACACGGCCCAGGGGATTTTCTTTTATAAAATTTGTTTGACAACAAGGACTTGAATGTAGTAGTATTTACACACGCCGACGGGGCGTTTTTTAATACAATTTATGAATAGATTCATTAATTACATCAAGGATACACAAGGTGAACTTCATCATGTGTCTTGGCCAACTCGTAAACAAGCAATCGCCTTCACAGCGATAGTTATTTTGGTTTCTTTCTTTACTGCTTTTTTTCTCGGATTCTTCGACTACATCTTTTCTCTTATTATTCAAAAGTTTGTTCTTTAATTTTCTAAGATGACCAAGCAAAAAATCTCCGAAGGTAGACATTGGTATGTGATCCACACTTATGCTGGATATGAAAATGCTGTGATGAGAAATCTAAAACAACGCATCGAATCACTCGGGATGGAGGACAAAATTTTTAATGTCATCGTTCCTACAGAAAAGAAAATTAAGATTAAAGGAGGCAAGCGTGTTGAAGAAGAAGAGAAGATTTATCCGGGTTATATCCTCGTGGACATGATCGTGACCGATGACTCTTGGTATGTAGTGCGCAACACTCCTCGAGTAACTGGGTTCGTCGGTTCTGGAGTTTATCCTGTGCCTATAGAACAGAAAGAAGTTGATGTTTTGTTCGGTCGAATGAATGCAGACAAGGTCACTCATACCATTAACCTCGTACCAGACGATGGGATACTCATCATCGATGGTCCATTCAAGGATCTAGAAGGCAAGGTGAAAGAAGTTGATAGTGAAAGGGGCAAGGTCAAAGTGCTTGTCTCTATGTTCGGCAGGGAGACTCCTGTCGAATTAGATTTTCTTCAAATAAAAAAAATCTAATTCGACTAGTTGATAAGTTGGTTAGTTAGAAAGTTTATAAGTTAGAAAGGCAAAATTTAATGATTGAAATAATCTTTGAAGCTCACGGAACCACTTATGACAATGAAGCCAAACTACCTTCTGGACATAATGATGTAGAGTTATCACCCTTGGGCATACAACAATCTAAGGAAATGGGTGAAAGATACAAAAACGATTATTTCGATGCAATTTTTTGTTCAGATCTTCAAAGAGCTTATAAAAGCGCAGAAATTGGATTTAAAAATAAGTGGCCGATTATAAGAGACGCACGATTAAGAGAATGTAATTATGGTGAATACACCCAAAACCCGAGTGTGTGGAGAGAAGACGAAAAGATTCATAGAATAAAGGAGTCATTTCCAAAAGGCGAATCCTATATCCAAACAACGGCGAGAATGAGGGGTTTTCTTGAAGACTTAATCAAGAATTATGAAGGGAAAAAAGTAATGATTATTGGGCATAGGGCAACTCAATATGGGCTAGAGAATCTTGTTAATAAAGTTCCTTTAGAACAAATAATTTCTGCCCCATGGAAATGGCAACCAGGATGGAAATATAATTTTGAGAAACTTTAAAAATTTATGACCACTGGGCTAGAAAATTTGAAAGTTTATCAAATGACCGAAGCTTTGGAAGTAGAGGTTTATAAGATTCTAAAAGAATTTCCTAAAGAAGAAATCTATGGGAGTGTTGATCAGATAAAAAGATCTTCATCCTCAGTTTCAAATAATATTGCGGAGGGTTATGGAAGATATAGCTTTGCTGAGAAAATTCGTTATATGTATATAGCAAAAGGGGAAGCCGAAGAAACAAAGAGAAATATTATCCGCTCGAGTAAAAAGGGATTATTGTCGGTTAATGTTGCAAATAAGCTCTCTGATATGTATACTGACCTTCTAAAAGCAATAAGTGGTTATATTAGATTTCTAAAGGATAAATCAACGAAATAACGAATCAAACTTAGCAACTTATTAACTTTCCAACTTCTTAACTATTTATTATGGCCAAGAAAATAACCAAAATTCTCAAACTTCAAATCCCCGGAGGCAAAGCGGTGCCTGGTCAGGCGCTCGGTCCGGTCCTCGGAGGTGCAGGTATAAACATCGGTGAATTCGTGAAGCGTTTTAATGATGAGACCAAGGATCGAATTGGAGAAACAGTACCCACCATCGTCGAAGTATATGAAGATCGAACATATCATTTGATTTACAAAACCGAACCAGCAGCAAATTTGATATTGAAAATGCTTAATAAAGAAAAGGGTTCGGGTAAACCTAATACTGAAAAGATTGGCTCGCTCTCAAAATCTCAAGTGAAGCAAATCGCTGAAAAGAAAATGGTGGATTTGAATGCGAATGACATAAATGCAGCGATGAAAATCATCGAAGGCACCGCAAGGAGCATGGGTGTTGATGTGAAATAAGTCAGAAAGCTCCGAGAGGGGCTTTTTTGTTTGTTCGGCATTTCGGGTATGATGAAAGTATGAAAACGACTATAGAAAACCTAGTCAAAAAGGCTCTGGAGAGCGTCGGGGTGTCAGAGGCGAGGTTTACTGTGGAACACCCAACCAACCTTACCTTTGGAGATTATACGACCAATGCAGGGATTGTCTCGAAGAAAGCACCCGAGCTTTTGGCTTATCTTGAAGATCATAAACCAGAGGGAGTAGAAAAAATTGAAATCAAATCAGGTTTTATAAATTTTTATTTGACCAAAGAATTTTTTAAGGAAAGTATCGGAGAGATAATAGAGAGGGGAAGTGAATTTGGGAAGAATAAAAATCTAAAAGGTCAGAAAACAATCGTTGAATACACTGATCCGAATCCATTCAAAGAATTTCATATCGGACACCTGATGAGCAATGCGATAGGAGAATCTATCGCACGAATTTCTGAATGGAATGGCGCGGAAGTGATGAAAGCTTGCTATCAAGGAGATGTGGGGATGCATGTGGCCAAGGCTTTATGGAAGGATGATTATGCTTTAGGTTCAAAAGCCTATGAAGAAGATGAGCAAGCCAAGAAGGAAATTCAAGATATAAACAAAAAGATATATGAAAAATCTGACCCAGAATTGAATAAAAAATATGAAGAAGGCAAAGAAAGGTCTTTAGAAGAATTTGAAAAGATTTATAAAAAGCTCGGCACCAAGTTTGATTTTAATTTTTTTGAAAGCGAAGTAGCAGACTTTGGTAAAAAATTAGTTGAAGAGAATACTGGGGAGATATTTGAAAAGGGTGAAGGCGGGGCAGTGATTTTCAATGCAGAGAAGTTTGATAAGTATCTACATATCCGAGTGTTTATAAACTCCGAAGGACTTCCAACGTATGAAGCGAAGGAGCTCGGTTTGGCTAAATATAAATTTGAAAAATATCCATACGATAAATCGATTGTGATAACAGGAAACGAAGTGAACGATTATTTCAAAGTTTTACTTTGTGCCCTTGGGCAAATTTATCCAGAACTAGCACAAAAAACAGAACATTTATCTCATGGGATGCTTCGTTTAACTACAGGCAAGATGAGTTCGAGGACAGGAGAAGTGATCACAGCAGAGTCACTCATAGAAACAGTGAAGGAGAAAGTGAAAGGGGATGAACAAGTGGCCATCGGAGCGATTAAATATATGATTCTTAGACAATCTATAGGGAACGATATTATTTTTGATATAGAGAAATCTGTTTCTACAGAAGGTGACTCAGGAGTTTATCTTCAATATGCATATGTTAGAGCAAAATCTGTCACAGAAAAAGGAAGATTAATTATTCGTGACTTTGATTTATTAAAAGAGTCCACATCACAACAGGATCAAACTTTGTTAGAAAAAATATTATATAGATTTCCAGAGATTGTTTTGAGAGCGTGCGACGATCTTTCTCCAAACTATTTGGTTACTTATCTAACTGAAGTTTCTTCTGCTTTTAATAATTTTTATGCAACCACTCAAATAATTAATCCGAACGATGTTCCAGAAAGTTATCATAGACTTGCTTTATCTAAAGCAACAGAAATAGTACTCAAAAACGGTCTAGATATTCTCGGCATTCCAGCACCAGAGAGGATGTAATGTGTTCTTGACAAATAGTTTGTTTGGGTGTATAATATAAAGGAATAGAGTTCTTTACTATTCATCCCGCCTCGGGTGAGAGGATTCAATGGGTAATGGAGCCCAAGGAGAAACAATGGCTTGGATGACTCAGGATTGGACGATGGGGCAGTTGAACGCTCTCGTCAAGAAGATCGGCGAGAAGAACGCCCATGCGATTCTCGGAGACAAGGTGAAGTTTTCGATCGTGTTTGAGACGGTTGCTTCAACCCTCCTCACCCTTCTCCGCACGGTGAGGATGCCTGCCCAACCGGCAGTCACCACCTCGAAGCAGTATTTTGCAGAAGCTGGGGCCAAGTGGTTCGGGAACAATTTTGAGAGCCAGTTCCTTGGCCTCGAAGTTCCCGTCACCGATGTGGCCGAGCTTGCTGTAAGGAAGCTCGAGCAGTCGTCACTCGATGCTCCCATCCTCACCGAGCTGGGGGACAAGGCGGAAACATCGGTATCCCAATTCAAGCAGTTCCTTGCGGACAACCGCGGGAGCACCGAGTGGTTCATCTTTTACCTTCGTGGTAAGGATGGTCGACTCTGGGCTGTGTCGGCGAGCTGGGTCGCCGACGGCGGCGGTTGGTACTTGGGCGCGCGCTCCGTCGAGAGTCCGGGCAGGGGGGGTGCGGGCGACCGGGTGGTTTCTCGCAACTGACCCTTTGACCTCGCCTTGCCCCGCCGTTAGGACGGGGTAAAGCGAGAGACCCTAAGAAGGTCACAGAGCGCTTCGCAAGGAGCGCTCTTTTTCTTTGGCAAAAATTGTTTGAAATGCTAAGATTCAAGAACAATGCCTGAAGATAAAGGGCCAACTACCGAAAGTAGGCAAAACAATAGTCGTTCCCAAAGAGAAGAAAAAATACTTCAATTTTGGAAAGACCGTAATATATTTCAAAAAACTCTTGAGAAGAAATCTTCGGCAGGTGACTTTATTTTCTTCGAAGGCCCCCCAACAGCGAACGGCAAGCCGGGCATTCATCATCTCGAAGCGCGAGCTTTTAAGGATGTTATCCCTCGATACAAAACCATGCGTGGATACCACGTGAACAGAAAAGCTGGTTGGGATACTCATGGACTCCCAGTAGAAATTCAAGCAGAAAAAACTCTAGGTTTAAAATCCAAGAAAGAAATAGAAGAATTCGGCGTAGCCAAGTTTAATGCTGAATGTAAAAGAAGCGTGGGGGAATACATTGATTTGTGGAGGGACTTTACTCGACGCATCGGGTATTGGGTGAACATGGATGATGCGTATTTTACTTATCATAATTCATACATTGAATCTGTTTGGAAAATTTTGGCTCATGTCGAAAAGAGAAAACTTTTATACAAAGATTATAAAGTGGTTCCTTGGTGTCCGAGGTGTGGGACTGGACTTTCTTCTCATGAACTCGCTCAAGGTTATCAAGATGTGAAGGATCTATCACTTTATGTGAAGTTTAAAATTATTGGTTTTCCTGACGCATATTTCCTCGCCTGGACTACTACACCTTGGACGCTTCCGGGTAATGTTGGTTTGGCTGTTGGGCCAGAGATAGATTATGTAGAAATAAAAGTTGGTGGAGAAATTTTGGTCTTGGCCAAGAATAAACTCTCAGTTATCACCGAGCCTTATGAAATAGTCGCCGAACACAAAGGCAGTGAGATGGTCGGGATGTCTTATGAACCGCTTTATCCGTTTATAAAAGACCTGCCTGCCGGCAAGGCAGGCGAAACAGGCAAGGGTTTTAAAGTTTATCCTGCGGACTTTGTGACTACCGAAGATGGGACGGGGATTGTACACACAGCGGTGATGTATGGACAAGAAGATTTTGATTTAGGAAACAAAGTTGGATTGCCAAAGGTACATTTGGTCAATCCGGATGGGACCTTTATGAAAGGTACAGATTGGCTCGAAGGCCGTTCGGTCGTAGATGAAACTCTGGCTGTAGAAATTCTGAAAGATTTACAAAACAGAGGACTTTTATTCGGCAAAGAGAACTACAACCACTCTTATCCATTCTGTTGGAGATGTAATACTCGATTAATCTATTATGCTCGCGACTCTTGGTATATAGGGATGTCCAAACTTCGAGATGAATTGGTGAAAGAAAATGAAAAGATAAATTGGGAACCAGAATATATAAAAGAAGGTCGTTTCGGTGAATGGCTCCGAGAGGTCAAGGACTGGGCGATTAGTCGAGAGAGGTTTTGGGGTACTCCTCTTCCTGTTTGGCAATCAGAAAGTGGAGATAGATTGGTCGTGGACTCTATTGAGACTCTAAAAAAATATTCAAAAACCAACAAAAATCGTTTTATAGGTATGAGACATGGTGAGGCTGGTCATAATGTGTCGTATATTTGTAGTGCCTCGGTAGATTTTCCTGATCATTTAACTGAAAAAGGTAAAAAAGAAGTTATAGAATCGGCCGTAAAACTCAAAAAAGAGGGAATCACAAAAATTATCACCTCTCCTTTTGTTAGGGCGAGAGAAACGGCTGAATTAGTAGCTAAAGAAATCGGATTGCCGATTGAACAGATTATCCTCGATGAACGAATTCGTGAATATGGATTTGGTATTTTCGACCAGC
Source organism: bacterium (assembly GCA_023266935.1). Classification (GTDB taxonomy): domain Bacteria; phylum Patescibacteriota; class Minisyncoccia; order Phycocordibacterales; family Zambryskibacteraceae; genus JAIFWN01. Next base: position 110,837 of record JAHFOF010000001.1, read on the forward strand.
AATCACGTAAACTTTATGACAAGTGGCGCCTAGAAAATAATTCTATTGAAGCAAAACCAAATGACGGAGAATCTGTTGGAGAAGCCAAAATGAGATTCGCAGATTTCTTTTATGAAACAGAAAAAAAATATAAAAATGAAGTAATTCTTTTTGTGTCTCATGGTATAGGATTTGAAGTGATACCCCCAATCCTTAGTGGATATAATAAACAAGAAACGTGGGATAAATGGGAATCAAATCCCTTGTACTATGGACAGACAAAAGAATATTCTTTTATTTCTCTACCCCACAACGAAAATTATGAACTCGACCTTCATAAACCATTTATTGATGAAATTGAACTAGAGAAAGACGGCAAGGTATATAAGAGGGTGAAGGAAGTCATGGATGTTTGGTTTGATTCTGGTTCGGTACCATTTTCTCAAGATCCAAAAGCAGAATTTAAACCCGCGGACTTCATCTCTGAAGCCATAGACCAAACTCGCGGTTGGTTTTATACCCTGCACGCCATAGGTGTTTTAATGGAGAAGGGTAAAGTATTCAAAAATGTGATTTGTCTCGGGCTTTTGATGGATAAAGATGGCAAAAAGATGAGTAAATCTGTGGGCAATGTGGTTGACCCTTTAGAAATGATAGAAAAATACGGTGCTGATACTCTTCGTATGTGGATGTATTCAGTCAATCAACCCGGAGATTCAAAAAATTTTGATGAGAAGACTGTGGATGAGATAAACCGCAAGGTCTTTAATCTTTTGGACAATGTTTATGCTTTCTATGAACTATATAGGGATAAAAATATAGAGGTCAAAGGTAAAAAGATAAAAAGTGAAAACATTTTAGATCAATGGATTATGGTTAGGCTCGAAGAACTTATAAATACAATGTCGACCAAATTAGATTCATATAAACTCCTTGAACCAACACGAGCCATTAGAGATTTTATGGACGATTTGTCTACTTGGTATCTCCGTCGCTCCAGAGATAGATTAAAGGATGAAGCAGCAAACCCCGCCGAGCTGGCCGGGGCAAGGGAAACTTTGTACTTTGTTTTAAAAACAGTTTCAAAACTGCTCGCCCCGTTCGCTCCATTTTCAGCCGAAGATTTGTATCAAAAACTGCGAACAGAGTCCGATCCGGAGAGTGTTCACCTAGAAACATGGCCAGAAAAACAAAAAGACTCTATTTTCTCTTTTCTACATAAAAAATCTGCAGTGACAGAGAACATGAAGAGAACCAGAGAGATTGTAACTCAAGCTCTCGAAGCTCGTTCGAAGGCAAACATAAAGGTTCGTCAACCACTTGCCTCGCTTTCTGTTAAACTCGACGGTGCTTATTTGGATTTAATAAAAGATGAAGTAAATGTGAAAGTGGTTATGGACAAAAATATTGAAGGAGTAGAACTCGACACAAAGCTTTCTCCAGAGTTGATTGAGGAGGGCAAAGTTAGGGACATCATCAGAGTGATTCAAGAAATGAGAAAAGAGAAAAATCTGAAGCCAACAGACAAAATCGATTATCAAATTCCTGAAACAGACAGAGAGTTGGCTTTAAAAAACAAAAAACAAATAGAAGAAGTGACAAATGTGAACCTCGTTTAGATGTCATACACTATTCACACCACCAAAGGTTTGGTCATGTCGCAGAGAGCTTTGCGAGAAGCAGATAGGGTGTATTCAATCTTGACCGAAGAACTCGGACTCGTTCGAGCCACAGCGACGGGAGTAAGGAAAGGGCACTCCAAACTTCGCGGACTGCTTGAACCACTCTCGCTCTCATCTGTTTCTCTTGTTCGAGGTAAAGAATTTTGGAGAATCACTTCCTCAGAATTAATAAAAAAAATTGATTCAAGTGAAGAAATATTGAGGCCTCTTGCTCTCCTTGAAAAGCTTGTCCAGGGTGAAGCCCCGAATCCAGAATTGTTTAAGGCGGTAGAGAAAATAATTTTAGATAAAGAAAAGCACGGAGAGACATTTGAAATTCACTTTGTGGCTCACATTCTCTTTCATCTGGGGTATTTGAAAGAAGGGGATTTGGTCTTACCCAAAAAAGAGATGATTAAAGCTATAAATCAAGGGTTAGAAGCGAGTCAGTTGACAAACAGCTAATTTAGGTATATACTATAAGTAGTCAGAGGTTCTTTTAGGACCACTTGAAATCAAAGGACAAAGCCATGAGCGACATGATCGTCCGCCCGTTCAAGACGGACCGCAACCGCACGCCGCAGGAAATGCTCAACGCCACCGGCCGTGTCCAGTACACGGACAAGTCCGTGGTTAAGGGCATGCCAAGGGGTGAGGGTGAGGAAGGCGAAGTAGTCTTCTTCAAACTCGATCGCTACCTCTTGGACGATGACATCGAGAAGGAGTTCGAACTGCGTGGCCTCAAGCCCGCAGACCCGTACTCGCTCGCAGCAGTCAACGAAGCCGATCCGGCTTTCGCCGACACACACCCGAACGGCACCCACTGGAAGGATGCCGAAGGCAATTGGTGTTTCGTCACGTTCAACAGGTGGGACGACGAGCGCGAAGTGAATGTCGACCGCAGCGAGGGAGAGGGGGTTAGCGGCGCGTGGTTTGCTGGCCTCCGTCGCAACTAGTTTCAAACAAAACCCTTTCTTGGGTTGGCGATCTCTCACGAGGTCGCTTTTTTCTTTGATATACTTAATGAATCATGCATGAAGATGAAAGCAAAGTGGGTGAGTTGAACGACGAACTTTATTCGCGTACACAGTATCATCCTCCAGAAGACAAAAGAACTCCCATTGAACCAGTCGAACAAGCGGTAGAAGTCGGAGATACTTTCCGTGGGCCAAAGCTCGAAGAACTTCTTCAGCACGAACTCATACCCACCACAGAACATCCATTGGTGAAGAAGATTTTTATTCTCGCTCTTTCTTTTTGTTTATTGGCTGGAGCAGTTGCAGCCTTTATTTATTTTGGAGGAGGGAACTTTATTTCTTCAAAAAATGTAGACATCACAGTAAACGGTCCAGTCTCAATTTCTGCAGGAGACCCTCTTGATTTGAGTATTATTTTGACTAACAAAAACAACGCCGATTTACAACTGGCCACCATGACCATCGATTATCCAGAAGGAACTCGAACTTTTGAAGATCAAACCGTTGCCCTTAGTCATCAAAAGATTGCTATAGGTTCTGTGGGGTTAGGACAAAACGTGACCAAAAATATTAAAGCTGTTTTGTTCGGACAAACTGGAGATATAAAGGAAATAAAAATAACCGTTGAATATGGGCTAAAGGGTTCAAATGCCTCTTTCAATAAAACCAAAATTTACCAAGTAGCCGTTGGGGTTACCCCTATCACCTTAACTGTTGATGAACCACAAAAGGTGACCTCGGGAGATACTTTCACCACTACCTTAAATATTCTCGCCAACTCAACCAATATTTTAAAAAACGTAGTGGTACGGGGCGAGTATCCTTATGGATATAGTCCCGTTTCTACTACACCAAACAGCGTATCGACTGATAAAAATGTTTGGGTTCTGGGAGACCTTGCTCCAGGAGACAAAAGAACCATCACTGTTCGAGGAATTTTAGTCGGTGAAAATCAGGACGAGAGGACTTTTAGATTTTATGCTGGTATTGCTAATTCAGATAATCCAGAAAAATTTGATACATCTCTGGCCCAAACCTTAGAAACCATTTCACTCGATAGACCAAATGTTGGTTTGAAAATAAATTTGAACGGAGAAAACATCGACACCTACGTCGCTCCTGCGGGTCAGAATATTCAAGGGAGTGTAGCTTTCACTAACAACCTCTCTTCAGCTCTGACCGATTCAAAAATTGTCATCAAGTTTTCTGGGGCACCGCTTGATCGATTCACGGTTCGAGCTCAAAACGGTGGATTTTATAATTCGAGCGATAACTCTATTACTTGGACCAAAGACAACACCGATTCTTTAAAAATACTTGAACCGGGAGACAGTGGAGCAGTTTTCTTCAACTTTTCTTCATTGGCCGATCTTCCTACTAGCACAAAAAATCCAGAAATAAAAATTCAAGCCAGTTTTGTAGGGACGAGCCAAGGCGGAGGAATGGGGGACACGGCTGTTAGTGATTCAAGTTCGGTGAAGATTGCATCACAAGTATCTCTCTCGACGAAAGCTTATTATTCCAAAGGACCATTTTTAAACAAAGGGCCTCTACCTCCCAAAGCAGAAAAGATTACGACTTATACAATCACTTTTAATTTGGGCAATACGCAGAATGATATAGAGACACCGATAGTAACTGCGGTCCTCGGACCAAATGTGAAGTGGATGAGCGCTGCGACTTCTTCAGAAAAAATAATTTATAATCCTAATAACAATACTGTTACTTGGACATTGGATAAATTGGTTTCGGGTGCTGGCTTTTCTGCACCTCTACGCACGGCTTCGTTCCAAATTTCTCTCACTCCTTCTATAGGACAGATAAACAGTATTCCTAACCTTATAAATAATATTCAGTTTTCGGGGACGGATACCTTTACAGGCAAGGGTATAAATCTTACAAACCAATCTGTTACTACCACCCTTTCTTCTGATCCAAGGTTTGTTCAGGGTAATGATGTAGTTGTGAAATAGCTCTAATTTAAGCTAATATTACAGAAATGGCAGACAAAAATCAGGAAGTGATGGACAAGGTTATCTCGCTTTGTAAGCGTCGTGGATTCGTGTTTCAAGGTTCAGAAATTTATGGAGGATTGGCGGGGACTTGGGATTATGGCCCCCTTGGTGTGGCTTTAAAAAATAATATAAAAAACTTGTGGTGGAACAAGTTTGTAGAGAACAGAGAAGATATGTTCGGAGTTGATGCGGCTATTATTATGAACCCAAAGGTATGGGAGGCGAGCGGTCATGTGTCCGGATTCGTTGACCCAACAGAAGATGGTAAACAATTTAATGTGATGTTTAAAACTGCAGTGGGGGCAGGGGAAGAAGCGATTGATTCATATCTTCGACCAGAAACAGCGCAGGGAATGTTCGTGAATTTTAAAAATGTGGTTGATGCTTTTCACCCCAAACTGCCGTTTGGTTTGGCTCAAATCGGCAAGGCCTTTAGAAACGAGATTTCTCCGAGAGATTTTATTTTTAGAGTTCGAGAATTTGAGCAGATGGAAATTGAATATTTTGTACAAGAGAAAGATTGGAAAGATTTTTTTGAAAACTGGAGAGAACAGATGTTTGATTGGATGAAAGAAATCGGCTTACCAAAAAGTTCGATTCATGAATTAGAAGTACCTGATGGTGATAGGGCTCACTACAGCAAACGCACGATTGATTTTGAATTTGATTTTCCTTTTGGTCGCAAGGAGTTATATGGCTTGGCTTATAGAACAGATTTTGATTTGAAGAATCATAGTGATTCAAGCGGAGTGGCACTCGAATATTTTGATGAAGAATCTGGGGAAAGATTTTCTCCTCATGTGATAGAGCCAACGTTCGGAGTGGATCGAACCGTTCTCGCTATCTTGTCTTCGGCTTATACAGAAGACGAACTTGGTGGAGAGAAAAGAAATTATTTGAAACTATCAAAAAACATCGCCCCAATAAAAGCAGCGGTCTTCCCACTTCTTAAAAATAAACCAGAGTTAGTAGAGAAAGCTCGAGAGATTTATATGATGCTGAAAAAAGACATTCCTCAAATTGTTTTTGATGATAATGGAAATATAGGGAAGAGGTATAGAAGACAAGATGAGATAGGCACTCCAGTTTGTATTACTGTGGATTTTGATACTCTAGGAGAAAAACCAGAACTCGCGGATACAGTCACAGTTCGAGACAGAGATACAGGAGAACAAAAACGAGTGGCTATAAAGGATTTAATTAAAGAAATAAGCACATGAATTAATAGGGCGTAGGCATTGCTAACGCACTGTTGACAAAATATGGATAAAGGAGTTTAATAAAAACAGGCATGTTATTTATTACCTCAACGTAGGAGGCACTGTGGATCAAGATCGAGTATGGCAGAGATACATAAAGGGTGACGCAGATGCCAAACGGGAGTTGCTGAACGAACACCTGGGGTTGGTGCATTTCGTGTCTCGTCAGGTGGCTCGTGGACTCGCTGTTGACATGAACTTTGATGAACTTGTCAGTGCCGGCACGCTCGGTCTGATGAACGCACTCGAGAGCTTTGACCCCAAGCGTGGACTTGCTTTCAGTACGTTCGCAGCTCCGCGAATTCGTGGGGCGATTCTCGATGAACTACGTCGTCAGGATCACGTACCGCGTTCGATTCGTCGCAAGACCCGCGAGATTAACGCAGCACGTGAGTCGTTGGCGCGTCAGCTGTCTCGGTCCGCAACCGATCGTGAGACGGCGGACCGGTTAGGTGTAGATGTCGAGACGCTGTGGCGCTGGCAGGCCGACGTGGAAGGAGCGACACATCTGTCGTCCGACAGTAACACGACGCCACAGGATCATTCGAGCGTCGCTCCGACGACAGAGCAGTTAGTAGCAAATGAAGAGAGTGAGATCGAGAACCAGCTCAACCACGAGCAAGAAGTCGATCTGCTACGTGCGGCTATCATGAAGCTCAAGGAGCAGGAGCGTGTAGTGCTCTCACTCTACTACTACGAAGAGCTCAAGCTACACGAGATTGCCGAGATTCTCGAACTCAGTGAGATTCGTGTTTCTCAGATCAGATCTAAGGCATTGTCTCGCTTGCGGACCCAGATGAGTTCGTTGCGTGAGTGCTGAAAGGTCTCAATCTCGATGGGCGTCCTAGATAGGACGCCCTTTTTCTTTTGTTCAATTGTTTGGTAAACTCACTGCACATGAAATTCAAAAAAACTACGCTCCCAAATGGGCTTCGGATTATCACTATTCCAACCAAAGGTAATCCTTCTGTGACAGTGATGGTGATGACTAAAACCGGCTCAAAATATGAATCCAAGACTCAAGGTGGTTTGTCACACTTTCTTGAACACATGATGTTCAAAGGCACTAAAAATCGTCCATCATCAGCAATTATTAATAAAGAATTAGATGCCTTGGGAGCAATGACCAATGCTGAGACGGTCGAAGAATATACAAGTTATTATGCCAAGGCAGAGAAGAAACATTGGAAACATATCTTGGAAATTATCTCAGATATGTATCTCCATCCAAATTTTCCTCCTGCAGAGTTAGAGAAAGAAAGGGGAGTGATTATCCAAGAGATATCGATGTATGAAGATTTGCCCCAATATAAAGTTTTAGAAGTTTTCCTTGAACTTTTGTATGGAGATACACCAGCGGGACGATCCATAGCAGGAACCAAAGAAAATATTCTTAAACTTAAACAAGAAAGTTTTGTAGATTATCATAAAAAACATTATGTGGCAGAAGGTACCACGGTGATAGTAGGCGGAGATGTCTCTGAATATGATGTGATGAAGGAAGTTAAGAAGTTATTTAAAGATATTCCAAAAGCCAAAAAACCAACCAAAGAAAAAGTTGTAGAGAAGCAAACCAAACCGCAGTTATCTGTTTTGGATAAAAAGACTGATCAAACACACATCATTCTCGGATTCAGAGCATGGGGAGCAAAGGATAAGAGGCAAATTATATTAGATGTCCTTTCTGGGGTACTCGGCGGGGGGATGTCTTCAAGGCTCCATCAGAAACTTCGAGATGAGTTGGGCGCTTGCTACTATGTTTATTCAAGTAACCGAGACCTAACAGATCACGGCTACTTCTCTATATCTGTTGGTTTAGAAAATACTCGAATAGAAGAAATCACAAAAGTCTTATTGGATGAGTGTAAAAAAATAATAGATGAACCGATTCAAAAGGAGGAACTTCAGAGAGTTAAGGATTATATAGTTGGGCATATGTATATGGGTTTGGAAACTTCCGATTCACTCGTTAACTATTATTCTCATCAAGAAGTATTAAAGGGTAATTTAAAAACTCCTTCAGAAATAGAAAAACAAATTCGCGCTGTGACTCCAGAACAAATTCGAAAAGTGGCCAAGGAAATTTTTCAAAACAAGAACCTAAACCTCGCGATAGTCGGAGATATAAAAGATGAGAAAAGTTTGAAAAAAGTGCTATTATTGGACAAATGAGAGAATCAGAAAATCATCAATTGTCTATAACCACGGGTAGTTGGGTAAGGGGAATCCTCCTAATCTTGGCTGTGATAGCCCTGTTTATCCTTCGAGATTTAGTGTTGGTTATTCTTGTTTCTATAGTAATCGCTTCTGCCATTGAGCCGGCGGCTGTTTGGGCTCGGAAGAAATCTATACCTAGATTACCAACTATTTTATCTGTTTATGTGATTATTGGTGCAGTCTGTGCGGGGTTGTTTTATTTCTTATTCTTGCCCCTCCTCGGTGAGTTATCAAATTTTGTTACTGCTTTCCCAGAGTACACGAAGACTTTCGCTAGTGATCCTGGGCTTTCAAATATTTTTGGTTCTGTTACTAGTACCATCTCAGCTCAAAATATTGCTACCCAAATAAATTCATTGGTTGCATCTCTTTCAAGTGGCTTGTTCTCTAGTGCCACATTCTTTTTCGGAGGGATATTTAGTTTTGTTCTTATAATTATCCTTTCATTCTATTTGGCAGTACAAGAAGATGGGGTGGGTAAATTTCTCCGAGTGGTTACTCCTTGGAAACAAGAAAAATATATCATTAGTCTTTGGGAACGTTCGAAGAAAAAGATTGGTCTCTGGATGCAGGGACAAATTTTGCTCGCCGTGATTATTTTGGTTTTGGTTTATCTTGGATTGCTTTTGGTTGGGGTTGAGCATCCGTTACTTTTAGCCGTTTCGGCTGGGGTGTTTGAAATTATTCCTCTCTTTGGACCTATCCTCGCAGCTATTCCGGCCATCCTCGTCGCCTTCACTGGAGGAGGTATGTCCCAAGCTCTTATCGTGGCAGGACTCTTTGTTATCGTTCAACAATTTGAAAATCAATTGATATACCCCTTGGTGGTGAAAAAGGTGGTGGGAGTACCTCCGATGGTTTCTATTCTCGCTCTACTCATCGGGGGACAGCTCGCGGGCTTTCTCGGAGTGGTTATTTCTGTACCCGTAGCTGCGGTATTTATGGAGTTACTTGGAGATTTAGAAAGAGAAAAAGCCACTAGAGCCACTGATTTAACCGCCTAAAAATGAGTCAAAAAAGTTTTTATATCACTACTACGCTCCCGTATGTGAATGCAGAACCACACCTCGGTCATGCGATGGAGTTTGTTCGAGCGGACATCATTGCTAGGTGGAAAAGATTAAAGGGTGAGGATGTATTTTTTAATACAGGAACGGACGAGCACGGGCAAAAGGTTTGGCAAAAAGCTACAGAATCCGGAATAGATGTCCAGAAATATGTAGATATGGGGGCAGAGAAGTTTAAAGATTTAGAGAAACTTTTGGGTTTAAGCGAGGATGTGCATTTTATCCGCACTACAGATTCTAAACATGTTCATGCGGCTCAAGAATTTTGGAAACTGTGTGATAAAAATGGATTTATATATAAGAAAAATTATAAAATAAAATATTGTATCGGATGTGAATTAGAAAAAACAGATTCAGAATTGGAAAATGGTAAATGTATTATTCACCCAAATCTTGAATTAGAAATTCGTGAGGAAGAAAACTATTTTTTCAAATTTAGCGCATTTGGAGAAAAACTTTCAAAATTTTATGTAGAAAATCCAACTTTTGTTGTCCCAGAGAATAGATTCAATGAGATAAAATCTTTTGTTTCTATGGGTTTGCAGGATTTCAGTATTTCAAGATTGAAAGAAAAAATGAGTTGGGGAGTGCCTGTGCCTGGAGATGAGAAGCATGTGATGTACGTTTGGTTCGATGCACTCGTGAGTTATATTTCGACCCTTGATTGGCCGGATAATAAGGAAGAATTTGATAAATATTGGGTGAACAGTACCCCCACTCAATATTGTGGGAAGGATAACCTTCGACAGCAATCAGCCATGTGGCAAGCGATGCTTATGGCCGCTGGGTTACCAAATTCACACCAAATCGTCATAAACGGTTTTATCCAAAGTGGAAGTCAAAAGATGAGCAAGAGTATAGGCAATGTGGTTAATCCTGTTGATCTAGTGAAAGAATACGGCACAGATGCTCTACGGTACTATGTGGCTCGAGAGTTAAGCACTTTCGAAGACAGCGATTTTACTATAGAAAAATTTAAAGAAGCTTATAATGCAAACCTGGCGAATGGGATAGGAAATTTAACCTCTAGAATTATGAAGATGACCGAAAGCAATCTTTTGGATCCAGTGAAAATTCCAGAACAGTCCTTCCACAAAGAAATCATTAAGGCTTTAGATAATTTTGAACTACAGAAAGCCATGAACCATATATGGAATGAAATCGGAGAACTCGATGCCTTTATTCAAGAGAAAAAACCATGGGAAACAAAGGACAGAGAGGTCATCAGTACTCTTTTAATTAAACTGAATCATATTGGGTATTCTCTATCTCCATTTATGCCAGAAACATCAAAAAAGATTTTAGATTTAATTAAACAAAACAAATCTCCAGAAGCTCCATTATTTCTTCGCAAAGAATGAAATACTTCGACATCCATTCACATTTAAACTTCCATGAATATGATGCAGACCCCGCCAAGGACGGGGCAAGTAGAGAGGAAGTGATAAATAGATTAAAGGAAACAGAGACTTATACAATCGCTGTAGGGACAGATTTTGATTCATCCGAATGGGCAGTTAGATTGGCACAAGAGAATGAAAATATTTATGCCTGTATAGGAGTGCATCCTGTAGACAATCCAACAAGAATTTTTGAAAAAGAAAAATTTGAAGAATTAGTAAAACATCCAAAGGTTGTGGCAATAGGGGAATGCGGTTTAGATTTTTTCCACTTAAAGAAAGAAGAAGATTTTGATAGGCAGAAAAAATTATTTTTAGAGCAAATAAATTTTGCTTTAGCTTATGATAAGCCGATCATGATTCATTCTCGTGATGCATACGAAGAACTTTTAGAAATCCTCGAACCATTAAAAATCGAACACGGCAACAAGTTAAGGGGAGATGTACACTTTTTTGCTGGAAGATTGGAGATTGCTAAAAGATTTTGGAAAATTGGATTCACCACTTCGTTCACCGGAGTGATAACTTTTGCTCGTGATTATGATGAGGTAATTAAAAATGCTCCGTTGGGTATGATTATGTCTGAGACGGACGCACCATTTGTCGCTCCTGTGCCGTACAGAGGAAAACACAATGAACCCAGCTATGTAGTAGAAGTTGTTAAAAAAATCGCTGAAATCCGTGGAGAAGACCTCGAGATTGTCCAAAAAGCTATGGTTTTTAATGCTCAACGTCTTTTTGGCTTAGATATTGCCTAAACTGGGTGTAAATGATAATGTATCCAGACCTCTTCTGTACCCCGCGCCTAGAGCGATGGGGCTGAGGTTTAAAAATTAATTATAAAACTGATGTCCACTACAGAAGACCACAAGGAAGCAGGTGTTTATGAGCTCGGGTACTTGGTTCTCCCAAGTGTCCTCGCAGATAACATCGCCCAAGTGGTCTCTACAATTGTTTCTACAATAGAAAAAGCGGGCGGGAAGACTCTAGACTCTGAATCACCATTCCTCGAAGGATTGGCTTATTCTATGTCCAAATCTGTCGGTGCAAGGAAGTATGTGGTAAACGAAGCATACATAGGTTGGATGAAATTCGAAGCAGAACCAGGAATGATAGAAGAAATAAAACTTAAAGTGGAGAAGATGGAAGAAATTCTCCGTGTTCTCTTGATTAAGTCTCCTCGAGAGACTTTGTTTACCTTTGCTCAAGCTGAAGAAGCTCGCAGAGCACGGGAAGAGACTAGCGCCCTTCCTGTAGATGCAGAAGTATCTCCAGAAGTCGCTCCTATAGAACCCGTGATAGAATAAATATATGTATCTAAACAAAGCTATTGTTATAGGTAACCTCACTCGAGATCCAGAATTAAAGTCGCTTCCTTCGGGCATTCAAGTTTGTTCGTTTTCTCTTGCTACTAATCGTGTTTGGAAAGACAAAAATGGTGCGAAGCAAGAATCAGCAGACTATCACAACATCGTAGTGTTCGGTCGACAGGCAGAGACTGCGGGCCAATATCTAAGGAAAGGCGCTTCAGCTCTTGTTGAAGGACGAATGCAAACACGAAGTTGGGATGCAGCAGATGGCACAAAAAGATATCGCACAGAAATAGTCGCAGACAGAGTGCAGTTTGGTCCACGTACCTCTGGCGGTGCGAACATGACAAGTGGCCCGTCTAAATCTTCAGCAGATAAAAACGAAGCTCCTCCAATAGACACCATAGATTATCCAGAAGAAACCATTAATCCAGAAGATATACCATTCTAAAAATGAAAAAATCAGATTATTTAAAGGAACACAAAATTGATTATGTAGACTACAAAGATGTAGATACATTGAAGAAATTTCTCACTCCGCACTCAAGAATTCAGTCCAAAAAGCGTAGTGGTATTTCTTCAAAATCTCAACGAGCCATCTCACTTGCTATCAAACGTGCAAGGTTTATGGGTTTCCTTCCCTACATCACTCGATAACCCCGCCAAGGGCGGGGCGAGTCTGGGTTATAATTAAGGAATGAAAATTCCTTATTCAGTTCAAGGTGCTTTCTTCGCCCCAGCGTTAGTTGGTGTTTTGTTTATTTTAAAAATAACTTGTCCAGTTGGAGCGGGGCAGGGGTGTTTTGCTGATCCGTTCCTCACACCTGTATTTATGCCGTTGAGTGTTTTATATAAAATTTTTGGCCCAGTTTCATTTTTGATTACTCATGAACCACTTTTTATTCTTCTTTATTGGATAATCGTGGGTATATTTGTCGGGTTACTTTTTGATATTCTTAAATACGAACAACAGATTAATTAGTCACTCGATCAGTATATTCTCCGTTGTCAGTATTTACTCGAATCACGTCTCCTTCTTTTATAAACATAGGGACTTGAATTTCGGCGCCAGTTTCAAGCACGACCATCTTTGAACCGCCTTGGGCAGTGTTGCCTTTGACCGCAGGATGAGCCTCTGTTACCTTTAGATCCATTTTGATTGGTAGTTTTAAACCAATAATTTTACCCTCATCACTTTTTCCATCGTCCCAAACCATCGCATCCACAATGGTGTTTGTCTTTAGAAATTTTGAAGCATTACCGATCATCAATTCAGGAAGTTTGAAGCGATTTGAAGCATCCTTAACATCGCAGAACCAAAATTCTTTTTTATTTTCATAAAGAAACTTCACTTCTTTTTTAGAAATATCTGCTTCTTCGGCTTTATCTGATACGTGGAACGAATGCTCCACAATCCGTCCTGTGAGCATGCTACGCATCTTGGTCGCATTCACGGGCTTGCGCTGTTGTTTTCTAAAGACATGAGAGTCTAGAACTTCGTATGGTTCATTCTCAAAAACCACATATTTATGTTCGGTAATTTCGTTATATTCAAGCATAGTCTGGTTATTCTACGGATTTAAAAGAAGAAGTCAAACCAAGGCTCAATACAGCCATTTTTAGTATTTTTCTTGACATTAGCTATAATATGTGATAGTATACATGCGGGCAGTTCCCGAGCAGCGATGCTCAATACACATGTCCGCGAGGACAATCCCAGCGATGGGAAGGAGAGAAAATGAAGAACACGAACTTAGTTCGGTCACCACTTGCTCTAGGCATCGACAACATCGACTTGATGGCAAATGACATCAGGACGGTTGTGGTCAAGATTGCAGTAAACTTGATCGACTTGACGAAAGATTGGTTTGATACAAACAGCTCGTCGAAGATCATGTCAACTGGAGAGGGGAGCAAGTGGGGATATTTGATGGGTCGAACCATTACCGGACGCAGATATGTCGAGATTTACTACGACAAGACGTGTCTGTTCTCAGCCGGCGGATATCATCAACCCAGGCTCGAAGAGGTTGAGCAGATCTTTGCCGATCTGCCGATTTTCGAAAGGGCAATGTGTGGTATCTTCCCCGGGGTTTATTATAAACTCCGGCCGTTTCTGAAAGCTTCGGGAGACGAGCGAGCCTTTAGTAACTAGCCTTACACAGAAAAGCTTCACAGCTTACTATGTGTGGGGCTTTTCTATTTTAATAAAATTATTGACAATAAAAACATTAGGTATAGAATCAAACCAGAATCAGTTCATGCTCTGGGGGAAGTCGAGTCAAGCTCTGACCGCCTTGGGAGGCAATGTTCGGTCATTGAGTTCCGACTTACCAAACCGTGAGTGATGTAGTCTTCCTCATGCGTCCTCCAGAGCACCAAAAATAATCTCTCGAATCATAGAGAGAGCAATACAATAGGATTCATAAGAATCCAAATCTTCAAAACCCGCGCCTTCATGGTAGCGGGTTGCTTTTTTATTCTCTTAATTTTGCTTTGATTTCCTTTAGAATTTCGTTTGAAACTTTTTTGTTTTCTCGAAGAAAGATTCGGGTAGCGTCGTATCCACGACCAAGTTTCTCGTCTCCGTATTCGTATGAATTTCCAGATTTTTTTACAATGCCGTATTTTTCTCCAAGAGCGATTAGTTCTCCTTCACGAGAAATTCCTTCGTTGTACATCAAATCAAATTCAGTTTGTTTGAACGGAGCAGCGACTTTGTTCTTTACTACCTTTACACGAATTCTACCGCCCATCACTTCTTCACCCTTTTTAATTTGTGCGATACGTCTGATGTCGAGTCGAACAGAAGTATAGAACTTTAAAGCCTTGCCTCCAGGAGTAGTTTCTGGATTTCCAAACATCACTCCAATTTGCATTCTGATTTGGTTTATAAATATGACAATAGTTTTTGAACGAGCGACTATAGCAGTAAGTTTACGAAGAGCCTGACTCATTAATCTGGCTTGCTTACCAACATGATGCGCGCCCATGTCTCCCTCTATTTCATCTTTAGGAGTTAGCGCAGCCACAGAATCTATGACTATTACATCCATTTTGCCTGAACGAACGAGTGATTCTACAATTTCCAAGGCTTGTTCGCCTGTATCTGGTTGAGAAATGAGTAGTTCGTCTATTTTTACTCCAAGCCGTTTTGAATATTCTGGGTCCATCGCATGTTCAGCATCTATAAACGCACAGATACCACCGAGTTTTTGAGCTTCGGCTATAACATGAAGAGAGAGGGTGGTCTTACCAGAAGATTCTGGTCCGAATATCTCTATGATTCGTCCACGAGGTAATCCTCCGACACCCAAAGCTTCATCAAGACCGATTGAACCAGTCGAGATGGCATCGACACCCACCCTAGGTTTGGCTCCAAGCATCATGATTGAATCCTCTCCAAACTTCATCTTTATAGCATCAAGTGTGGCGTCAATATTCTTGGATTCATTTCTTTCGCCCATAGTTTTCAGAACGATTTCTTTTTTATTTTTTTTCATGTCGTTAATTTACCATTATTTCAATTTGTTTTTCTGTACTTCTGCCGAACCGATCTTTGGCTCGAACGGTCATTATACTAAGTCCTTCTGGGGCTATCAATTTTTCGTTCCAATTACCATTTTTATCCACAAAGATCGGCCTATCATTCAAACTAATATATGCGATATTTGTGGCCTTGCCAGACACCATGACGACCGACGAAGGTAAGGAAGCGCCGTTTGTGGGGGAGTAAACCTTCAAAGACGGACCGAAGATAACATAACGAGCTTGAAAAACAGAATAAAGTCCGATAAGAACAAATAAACTAATAAAGAAATACTGTTTAGGTGATAAATTTATTTTTTTCATAATTCTTCATGTGTTTCTAAAAGTTCATCTGCTTCCGAATCCAAATTACTGTGTGATCCGGTGAAGCCTATAACTTCTCGAGCTTTGGCTCCAGAACCTGGGCCGACCACACCCTTTTCTTCTAACATGTCTATTAACCTTGCTGCTCGAGCATAACCCACACGAAGTTTTCTTTGGAGGAAAGAAGTAGAGGCTTTGCCAGCACTCATGACGATTTCCCGAGCTTCCTCATACAATTCATCATCGTCTCCGTTTGCATCGTCTCCTAGATTGGCGGAGAAAATAGAATTGTCCACTTGGCCATTTGAGAAATCGATTTGAGGATTCAATTCTTCCATATAAGCATTAGATAGATACTTCACAACTCCTTTTACTTCACCCTCAGAGATATAGGCAGATTGGATACGTTCTGGTTTGGACATTTCTCCACCGAGGAAAAGCATGTCTCCTGCTCCTAACAGTTTTTCTGCACCTGCTCCATCAAGAATAGTTCGGGAATCAATTTGAGAAGAAACTTGAAGGGCGATACGAGCAGGAATGTTGGCTTTGATTAACCCCGTGATGATGTTGACCGAAGGGCGTTGGGTAGAAATAATAAGATGGATACCAACTGCTCTAGACATTTGAGCTAAACGGACGATGGCCGATTCAAGTTCGCGCGGATAAGATTGCATCAAATCTGCCAACTCATCGATGATTACTACGATATAAGGCATTGGATCCAAGTCTTCCTCATCAGCGTTTTTTGTTTTCTTGATGGTTGGTAAGAGAATGTTTTTATGATAAGAATCAATATCCCGAACAGTGTTTTCTTCCAGAATGTTGTACCGACGTTCCATTTCTTTCGAAGCCCATTTTAGAGCAAGGATAGCTTTCTTTGGATCGGTAATAACAGGGGTGAGAAGGTGAGGAATTTTGTTGTATTGAGTGAGCTCGACTCTTTTTGGGTCGATCATGATGAATTTTAAATTTTCTGGAGGATTTCTAAACAAAAGAGAATTAATGATGGCATGAATAGTGACAGATTTTCCTGAACCAGTAGCTCCGGCTACCAAACAGTGGGGCATCTTGGCAATATTGGCGAAACGAGACTGGCCAGAAACGTTGCGTCCGAGGCAAACTAAAAGTGGTTTATCAGAATCTGCATATTCCGGTTCGGTTAGTAGAGAACCAAGGCCGATAGTAGCTTTAGAGGTATTTGGTACTTCTATACCCACCAAAGATTTTCCAGGAATAGGTGCTTCAATACGAACGGGGTGAGCGGCAAGAGCGAGTTCAAGATTGTTTTGCAAACCTAATATTTTTGAAAGCTTCACTCCCTCTGCAGGTTTAAGAGAATAACGAGTGACCGAAGGCCCGATAGATATTTCATCCATCTCTACTACAATGCCGAAATTTAAAAGAGTGCGTTTAATTTGGTTAGCATTAGCTTTGATGTCTCCCACGCCCGGCTTACCTCTATCCTTGTCGAGCAAAGAGAGTGGGGGAGGAACCCATGCCCTTCCTAATCTCTTGGTAATCATGGGGATGAATCCTTCCATTTCGTCTCGATTGAATAATTTTTTTGTAGCGCCAGCAATATTTTTTTCAGTACCCTTAATTTCCTCTGAATGAGCCACCTTTTCTACAGCCTTTTCTACTTCTTCACTTTCATCTTCTTCTAATGAATCCAACGGTTGATCTTTTTTCCCAAAAATTCTTTTAAAAAGAAATATTAAATCAAATTTGATTCTTTGGTCGAAAACTACCAAAAGTGAAATCAAGATAAGAGCGATAAGAATGATTATGGAAAGAGGTTTGTCAAAAAGAGAAATAAGAGGGGAAGAAATAAATCCTCCGATGATTCCACCTCGATCAACCGCGAGTAGATTTGTTAGACCAAGTGAAGACACAAAGAAAAGTAGAGCCCCGATAGTTTGGGGAAGAGCGAAATCTTTTTCTTTTGATTGAAAGAAAGAAACGGCCAAAAGGGCAAAAACCAAAGGTACCAGATAATATCCAACTCCAAAAAGATATGAAAGGAAAGTATAAACACCGCTACCGACCATGCCCCCCTTACCAAACGCAGCAGAAAGCAAGAAAACTGTTATAAGAGAAGAAAGGACGCCCAGGATAGCATTCAGTGTTTCCTTAGAAATTCGTTCAAAAAATGAAGGTTTTTCACTCTCTAATCCGTGTTGTTTTTTCTTCGATTTTTTGCTCATTTTAGGGCTTCTTTATTGACTAATTATATCACACGACTTTTAATTAAATTTTCCTATTGCAATCTTTGTCCCTGATGTCTTATAATGTCAGGGACTTGCAATAAAGGACAAAGTGTGGTAGTTTATATAGGACATGTTAAAGACAGAAATATTAAAAAAGACAGAAAAAATTGTCTCAGCAGTGTATCTTATTACCAGCTTTTTCGACGACAAAGAACCCTTAAAATGGAAGCTAAGAACTCTTGGTTCGAATCTTCTGTCAGCATCTATTTTTGTAAAGGACAATCCTCCATCTGTTAGCGACAGGGCAGTGGTCGACATTCAAAACACTATCCTTGAAATTGATAGTCTTTTTCTAATTGCCAAACGAACCAGTTTGGTTTCAGAAATGAATCATGAAATTCTTTCTCATGAATTAAATAAATTTATTAATTCTATTTCTGATCCAACTCGAATCTTCGAAGAGACTAGACAGGGCCTTCTCTCAAAAGATTTTTTCGGTTCTAGTATTTCTGACAATTCATACATTTCTGAATTTAAAAAAAGCCCAAACATAAAGGACAAAAATGAAGAAATCAAACAAATTGATAAAGGACACAAAATAGAAGAAGGATTGCTTCCAGCAGTGAATATCAAAACTGAATCGAAAGATTTAAAGGATTATAGTGTTGTGGCAGTAAAGAAAAACACTAGACAGAGCATCATAATTAACCTTTTAAAGCGAAAAAAAGAGATCATGATAAAAGATGTTTCGCCCCTCATAGACGGATGTAGTGAGAAAACAATTCAGAGAGAATTAATGGCTATGGTTCATAGTGGAACACTCAGAAAAACAGGGGAAAAACGTTGGAGCAGATATTCCTTGGCTTAACACTAGAAATGGTCAAGATTGACTCTAAATAGCCATTCCTATATACTGAATCCCAGTTATCCACAGCGTTTATGGGGTATTTGCCTTATAATATGTGGGTGCAGATTATCAGCTTGCCGACGAAGGCTTATCCGTCGTCGGCAATTAATACCCGTATTGCAACCCCGCAATATTAATAGTTATGGGGAAGCAAATGCGCATTAAAATTAAATTATAAAATGTTAAGAACACGAAACGCACGATTTGTAGCCGCTTTCACAGGAGCAGCTTTTGCTATTGCTTCGTTTGCTCCAGTAGCAAGCGCCGCAACAGTAGCTGAACTTCAGGCTCAAATCAACGCACTTATGGCGCAACTCAGCTCAATGAGCGGAGGTTCGTCAGCATCAGCAACTTTCAACGCCGACCTTACACTCGGTAGCAAGGGTGCAGATGTTACAGCACTTCAGAACTGGCTCATCAGCAAGGGTCAATCAATCCCTGCAGGTGCCACTGGTTACTTCGGTGCTCAGACAAAGGCAGCAGTTATGGCATGGCAAGCAGCATCTGGAATTTCTCCAGCAGCTGGTTACTTTGGACCAAAGTCCAGAGCAGCAGCTAATGCAGGCGGTGCTTCTACAACTGGCGGTACAACCTCAACCACTTCAACTGGTTCAGCAGGTATCACTACTCCAGGAGCAGAAGGTATCCTTTCTGTAACTACTGGCCCAGTACCTAACAACACTGTTTACGCGGGTGATCATCAGGACGGAGTCCTCGTCTTCCAGGCGAAGGCCCTCAGCTCTGACATCGCACTTCAGCGTGTACAAGTTGACCTCGGTACAAACACTACGATCTATAACAAGATCTTCTCGACACTCTACGTAGTTGATGATGCAGGACGTGTCCTCGCTTCTACTCCGTTGAACTCGACAACAGTGTCAAAGAGCGGTTCAAACTACTTTGTAACCATCACTGGTTTCAGCTCAGTAGTTCCAAAGAACATGACTCGTAACTACACCGTTGCAGCTGATCTTTATCCTTCTATAGACACTACTTACCGAACTTCATACACAGTTGGTATCCAAGCAAATGGTATCCGCGGTGTTGATGGCGCAGGTATAGATCTATACGCAGGTGCAGGTGGACCACTTCCAACAGCTGAAACTCTCAGCAACACAATATTGGTAAGTGCAAACTTGACTGATAGCGCAGCTATGACCTTCTCAACCAACTCAGCAACACCTCTTCTTCAAGAAGTTATTGCTGCAGATGGTGCTTCTCTAAACCAGAAGGACAAGGTAGCAATGCTCGTGTTTGATGTTCGTGCAACATCAGACGATGTAACCATCACTGACCTCACCACTACTACAACAGTATCTGGTGGAGTTGCTTCAGCTTCATCAACTTACCTCTATGCCGGCAACGGTACTTCAGGTACTTTGATTAACTCAGCTACAGCGGTTACAGCTACAGGAGTTGCAACATTCTCTACTATCAACCAAGTGGTTCCAAAGAACACTACAAAGACGTTCACCATTGCGGCAGATATACGAGGAGCAACTTCAGCTAGAACAACCTTCGGAGTTTCAGTTACATCCATCACAGCTCAAAGCTCAACTGGTACAACTGTAGTTCCTACAGGTTCAGCAACATCAAACAGCTTCTACGTTCGAAACATTGGTCCCGTCTTCACTCTCGTAGGTACTCCTTCGATTATGAAGTCGTTGACCGCAGGAGGAGTTAGTGGATACTCTACTTCAACCTTGAGTTCAACTTTCGTAGTTAACATTCAAGCTCTTGGTTCTGCTATCTCATTCCCAACACAGGCAGCTTCATCAACCTTCGGTACTCGTTTGTACCAAGGAGGTGCAGTTGACGTACAAGCTGTGTCTTCAACAACCAGCTTCATCATTCCTTCAAATGGAATTGTGACAACAGGTCTTCCAGGTAACATGGCATTCCAACTTGCTCAGAACAACTCTGTTCAAGTTACTGTCAATGTCTACACAGAAGGTCGTATCACAGCAGGTGGAGCACAGGTTACTGGAGCTTCTTACGCAGTTGGTCTTGATAACATCATCTGGTCATCAGATGCTGGATTCACCCAAAACGTATCTAACTTCATGAGAGGTAAGACAAACTGGCAAACAGCTTCAGTACAGCTTCCATAATCTACGGATTATAAAGCAACTGATCCCGACCTTCGGGTCTGGAAGTTTCAAAAACACCCCTTCGGGGGTGTTTTTGTTATACTTAATTACGTATGAAATATTTTGATAAGACCTTTTTTAAATTTCTGTTCGCTTTTATTTGTTTATTGGTTTTGAGTTTTGGAATAATTATTTATGCTCGCGGATAGAACGAAAACATTTTTTATAATATTTTTCCTCCTTGTGTTCCCAAGTTTTCTTCAAGCCCTAGATGTTTCTCGATTCATTTTTACTACTGATTCACAAACAATTTCTCCGAACACCTTGTCTTCTATAATGACGATTCAATCCCAAGATAGTTCAGGAACGGGGGTGGATATTCCTAATACTATGTATGTGAGTCTCAACTCATCATCAGCGACTGGTGAATTTTTCTCTAACACTTCTGGTTCGATATTGTCTCTACCAGTTACTATGGCCAAAAACTCACAGAATAAAAATTTTTATTATCAGGATTCAGCTCTGGGTACCCATACTATTCAAGCCAGTATCTCTTCGGTTAAGGGTGGTACTATTCTTTTTTCTACTCAGCAACAGATTGTCATTGGTGAAAGTATTGCGACTGCCACACCTTCCACCATAAACCAAACATCAAATAATACCGAACAAAATTCTTCAAACAATACGACAGCTCCGATAAATGATAATTCTGTTCATTATAGTTCCGTGCCTCTTTCAAATGTTATCGTTCAGCCTGTATACAAAGTTGGAGCAGGGAGAACAAGAGTTGGGATAGTTGAAACCCCGATAGAATTCAAAGGCGAATCGAATGCAGATTTTAGTGGGCAGACCATTTATAAGTGGTCTTTCGGTGATGGGGCCGTAGGTTATGGTCACATAATTAGTCACGCATATGACTATCCAGGAGATTATGTTGTTGTATTAAATGCCACATCTCCAGCCGGACAAGCTGTGTCCCAAACAGATGTAAAAATCATTTTTGCAGATTTTACTATTACTTATGCATCTCCAGAAAGAATAGAAGTAGAAAATAAATCTAAATATGAGATAAATCTTTTTGGTCGGGAGCTTGTTTCCAAAGGGCAAATCTTTGTTTTTCCTGAAGATACAATTATCAAGTCGGGGATGAAAATATCCTTCACCAGAAATATCACCAAACTTTCACCCACGAATATTTCGGAGGTCAGCTTTGTGGTAGTGGGGGACAATATAAATAAATCAGATGAGGAGAAAACAAAAATTAGTTTGTCTAATCAAATTCAAGAATTACAAAAAGAAATAGCCGAGTTACCAACAGAAAGGATTTCTGTTCCAACCACGTCATCTCAGAACAAAGAGATCGCTTCGGTTGTTGTGGCTTCTAAATTTTTATCCACCAGCACAGCAACTACTCATCGAAGTTGGTTTGAAAAATTAAAACTTTTCTTTTTTGGTAAAAGCGAGTAGGGTAGAGCGCGGACCGCACAACAGTTTATGTCTATCACCAGAGAGGCTAAGGGCAATGAGGCACATCTTGGATGACGGATCGTGGTTGTTGTTTGTTGATCGAGATGATGATCGGAGAGAAGAGTTAGAAAATTTTCTTCGAGACAACGGCATCGTTATTCATGTTCGGTATCTCAGAGAGTTTGGTCGCCCAGAACTCCGTTTTGATAGAACCGAAAGGATAGAAGGAGCTTTCGAGATTATGGAGTTTCTGACAAAGAAGCTCGATGAACAAAACAAGATACGCCAACAGACGCGAGGTGTAAGATGAAAATTTTTCAGCTCACTTACAATCCAGCAGACAAAGAAACAGACTGGGTTGTATTGTTCATTAGAGAATACTGTCCAACAGTTTGTCTCAATCCGGCAAATGGAAGGGTGTTGCCTAGACTCGAGATTTCCGATGAAGAAAGTATTTTCGGGGAGTATGAAATTGTAGACTTCCTGAAGAAAGAAATGGTGAGGTGTGGCTCATCACACCCCGCGCCCAGTTGATGGGCGCTTTTTATACCCACATTATCCCCAAAAGTGCCTAAATATAGCCTTAGTTGACATAAAATAGTCCTTAGTATAATATGTTGTTTACCCAAATATGTTTATCACCTTAGTAACTTCAAAGCGGTTTAAGTAGCCACGAAGCTACTTTATGGTCGAAAGACCCCCGCTTCGGTTCGAAGCGGGGGTCTTCATTTCTGGGTCCCGCAAAATGCGGGGTGAACTTTGACAAAATTAATTCCGTCACAGATGAAGTACCTATAAAAGTGGGTCTTTTCGAATCTGGAGACGGGGAAGTCTCGAGCCGTTGATTTAAGTTGAACGACTCGAGACAATGCTAAATGAAAGTATTGATTTCATTTAGCAGGACAGAGCAGAGTCAACTCAATAACTCGGACGGGTTATTGAGCACTCAAAGAAATTAAGTAAACCCCGCCAAGGAGGCGGGGTAAAGTGGTTTTTAAATTTCCTAATAGGAAATTTAAGGGCGTATGGTGGATGCCTTGACTCCAATGAGGTTATGAAGGACGCAGCATGGCGGCGAAACGCTTCGGGGAGGTGCCTAGCAACCTTTGATCCGGAGATGTCCGAATGGGGAAACCCGGTGTCTTTTGACATCATCTCGCCAATTAGGCGGGAAACTCACCCAGTGAAGTAAAACATTTCAGTAACTGGAGGAAAAGAAAACAATAGTTATTTCCTAAGTAGCGGCGAGCGAAAAGGAAGAAGCCCAAACCCAGTTTCATTCTCACCACAGAATTTATTCTGTTGTGGGATTGATGCTGGGGGTTGTAAGGCAGAAACGGCACAAATTTATTTGTGCGGAAAGTTAAAAAATGTTTGGTTAGCAGAAGCTTTTGGAAAGTAGCACCCAAGTGGGTAATAGTCCCGTAAGCGAAAATCAAACATCTTTCTCGTTTCTGTTCTTGAGTACCTCGAGACACGAATGGCTCGGGGGAATCTGCCGGAACTAACCGGTAAGGCTAAATACTCTTGGAGATCGATAGTGAACTAGTACCGTGAGGGAAAGGTGAAAAGTAGCCCGGTAAGGGCGGTGAAATAGATCTGAAACCATATGTTTACAAGGAGTCGGCGAGGGTATTTATATCCTCTACGGCGTGCCTATTGAAGAATGAGCCAACGAGTTTATGCATACTGCGCGGCTAAGCCCCAATAAAGGGTGGAGCCATAGGGAAACCGAGTGTGAATAGCGCGTTTGTAGTATGCATAAGACCCGAAGCCAGAGCGAGCTTGTCATGAGCAGGGTGAAGTTTGTCGAAAGACAGATGGAGGCCCGAACCGGTGACCCGTGCAATAGTCTCGGATGACTTGTGATAAGAAGTGAAAAGCTAATCGAGCCTGGTAATAGCTGGTTCTCTCCGAAATAGCTTTTGGGCTAGCGTCGCGTGTTCCCCACTGGGGTAGAGCACTGGAAGGTCTGGACAGGGAGAAATCTCGCTAGACCTATCAAACTCCGAATACAGTGGATTAAAAATGCGGCAGTTAGACTGCGGGGGCTAAGCTCCGTCGGTCAAAAAGGAAACAGCCTAGATCTCAATTTAAGGTCCCTAAATTTACACTAAGTGCACTTAAGGAGGTGATATTTCTCTGACACTGAGGAAGTTGGCTTAGAAGCAGCCATCTTTTAAAGAAAGCGTAACAGCTCACTCAGTAAGAGATATCGCACCGCAGATTCATGGGGCTAAGTGTAGTACCGAAACTGAGGATTTAATTCTGCTTCGGCAGGATTGAGTGGTAGGAGAGTATTCGCATCTGCTGTGAAGGCGAAGGGGTGACCCACGCTGGAGCGTTGCGAAGTAAGAATGTTGGCACAAGTAACCACAATGCGGGTGAGAAACCCGCACGTCGAAAGAACAAGGTTTCCCTCTCAACGATTGTCGGAGAGGGGTTAGTCGGGCCTAAGGAAATGGTGAGAACCGCATCCGATGGACACATGGTTAATATTCCATGACTGTTTACGTAAGTGATGGGAGGACGAGGATAAGTATGTATCGCGCATTATTGGATTTGACGTCCGTGCATTGAGGTCGCTTCCGTGGAAAATCCCGGGGCACAAGACCAAGGTGAGCGGAAATGCTGAAGGGCAACCTTCAGTAAATGATACAAAGCTATTCTCCAAGAAAATTCTCTAAACTTATTGCGTAGACATCCGTACCGCAAACCGAAACAGGTGTTCAGGTCGAGTAGACCAAGACGAACGAGTGAGACGTCCCCAAGGAACTCGGCAAAAAAGCAGCCGTAACTTCGGAATAAGGCTTGCCCCCTACATTCAGCCCTTTTGGTGCTGAAATGTACAAATAGTGGGGTGGTAGCCATGGGAGAAAATGGATCGAATCCCGATGAGAACCGTTGAACATCCTCTACACGTACGAACGAATGTACTTGTACGATGTCGCTGTGCTTCTCTCGGTCGTTGGTAAAAGGATCATCCGCCAACGCAAAAATCAAAGCCTTCTCATGGCTACCACTTCACTACCTCTTGTTGATTTAACAAGAGGGTTGAATGTAGGGGGCCGCAGCTAAAGTATCTCTGGCAACTGTTTATCAAAAACACAGCTCCCTGCGAACTCGCAAGAGGATGTATAGGGGGTGACACCTGACCAATGCCAGAAGGTTAAACGTCGGTGGTGATTGCCGCAAGGCATGAGCTGGATGATGTAAGCCCTGGTGAATGTCGGCCGTAACTATAACGGTCCTAAGGTTCTGAAACTTTCGAAAGAAGGTTTCAGAAGGACTGGGACCGTTCGGATACGGAGTAAACAGTTGAATGAATTAAAATTACACAAAACGCTGCCTCGCTGTATAGAGATATATAGCAGGTCCAAAAATGTGACTATATCGGTGAAATCTAGAAACGGACAACACCGAGGGAAAGTTTGTGGATTTCGTTGAGGAAAAAGTTCTTTATGTTGGGTTGTGTTGGAAAGTTGCGTCGAATGGTTGGTCCGCTAGCCTACACGAGGGCGCAGAGGTACCTCCTCTGGACGCATAAAATCATTCAGTGCCGATCCTCAAAAGGGAAAGGACAGTAAATCGCGAAGCATGTAGACTATGGACCCGCAATGTCCCGGGGTACCACGGAAACATTGTCCTATAGTCAGAGTACTGACTGCGGAGACGTCACTCATGCGTGGCGAATGATTTCTTTCCAACATAATCCAAAAAGGCAACGAATACTCGTTGCCTCCTCAACGAAGTTCATAAACTACCCGTAGAGACTACACGTCACACATCCGTATTAAATTCGGATGAAGATATAGTCCAAAGCTCCACAGGAAGCTAGAGCGAAATTCCTTGTCTGGTAAGTTCAGACGCGCACGAATGGTGTAATGACTGGAGAACTGTCTCGGGGACCTGCTCGGTGAAAATACAATACCGGTGAAGATGCCGGTTTCCTGCAGATAGACGAAAAGACCCCAGGAGCTTTACTGCAACTTGATATTGAAAATATAATTAGCATGCGTAGCATAGATGGGAGAGGTTATGTGCAAGGTTTCGGTCTTGTAATACTCAACAGTGAAATACCATTCTTGTAGATTGTATTTTCTAACCTAAACGGAAAAAACGTTTAGAGACAGTATCTGGCGGGCAGTTTTAGTGGGGCGCTATCCTCCTAAAAAGTAACGGAGGAGTCTATTAAGGTCAGCTAGGCGCGAATGGAAACCGTGCCGATAGTGTAATGGCATAAGCTGGCTTGACTGTGAGTCGTACATGACAAGCAGACGCGAAAGCGGAGCATAGTGAACTTTTAGTGCGCATTAGAGGCGGCTAAAAATTATCGGATAAAAGCTACCCTGGGGATAACAGGCTGGTTGTGCCTAAGCGTCCATAGCGACGGCACAGTTCGGCACCTCGATGTCGGCTCAACTTATCCCGGAGGTGGAGAAGCTTCCAAGGGTATGGCTGTTCGCCATTTAAAAAGTTACGCGAGCTGGGTTCAGACCGTCGTGAGACAGGTTGGTCTCCTATCTACTGCAGGCGTTTGATTCTTGAGGAGATTTGACTCTAGTACGAGAGGACCGAGTTGAACTGACCTCTGGTGTACCAGCTGTCCTGCCAAGGGCACCGCTGGGTAGCTATGTCGGGAATGGATAAATTCTGAAAGCATCTAAGAATGAAGCCAACTCCAAGATTAGGAATCGTTGAGAGCCCTAGAAGATGACTAGGTTGATAGGCTTTAGGTGTAAGCACAGTAATGTGTTGAGCCGAGAAGTACTAATTGCTCGATTCTTATTAGGAAATTTAGGAATCACAAATTTATTTTCTGTTTCTGTCCTGCTAAATGAAATCAATATAATTGTTTTTGGAATATCTTGAGTTGGGAAGTTTGCACCCGTAGTTTAACCGGCAAAACAACAGATGATTCATATCTGTAGAGTGGAGGTTCGAATCCTTCCGGGGGCATGAAGCACCAACAAAACGGGGAATTTATTTCCCCCTAACTCGAGGTATTTCAAAATAAAAGTTATTCGAAAATTATGTTCTGGTGATTCGTCGCGAGGGTCACACCCGTTCTCATTCCGAACACGGCAGTTAAGCCTCGTTGAGCCGATGATAGTCCTATGGGCAAAAGTAGGTAATCGCCGGAACATAGCGTTTGAATATAAAAATACCCCTATTTTTGGGGTTATTTTTATGCTTGACATTTATATTAAATTGTGATAACCTATTAATAGATAGGCAATACGCTTAAAGTTGTCCAACCTCTTCAAGCGAGAGTACTTGTGAAAACCGTAATCGGCTTGCTTCCCAAGAGCCCATTTCCAGAAGGACGCATCGGCCCCGAAAGGATGCAGGATTGGTTTGGTCAATGTGTCCTCGCCATCAAGCTCGCAGAGGCGCTTGATGAGGAAACAGAGATCATCACCAGTTCGGAGTTTCAGACCGACGAAGGCGTGAGTGATGAGACTCAGTATGAAAAAATCATCAAGTACCGGTTCAACGAAAACCTCGGGATCCTGTCGCAAGGCAGGGAAAGCGTTGGACACATCACAGCGATGAGCGAGTACGCCAAGAAACAGCAAGCCAAGTTCATCCTGGTGGTAACGTGGGTTCACTATCCGCGCATGCTCTGGGTCGCGTTTCGCGAGCATGTGGATGTGGATCTGCGGATCGCTTTCGGCATTCCGCGACCCAAGGAGATGGTGACAGATGTGATTCTCACTTTCCTCTATCCAGTCCTTGATCTCATGGGTCTGAAGCAGAAGTTTCTGGAAAGAGTGGGTGCACGCCGGGTGACTGGCAAGTTGTAACCACTCACGCGAGACTTCGCCCGTTCCGAGTATGATTCGGAACGGGCTTTTTGTTTGGCCGAATTTTCATAAAGATAAGTGCAAACCTGGCAGGTTGACACCTTGACAGAAACATTGAAAGGTGTATAATTAAAAGCAGAAAGTGAGGGATTTTCCCTCTACCGACTCGGCGGAGCCGAGAATGTTCTATGAAAGGAGCTGACCGTGAACAACACGCTCAGGCAAGCACTTCGCAAAACTCGCGAACTGCGCCAACAAGTCGAGAACTTGCTTCTCGGCGATGAAGGTGATGTGTACGAAACAGAACTCAAGAAGTTTGTGGCCAGGCGACCATGCTGGGGGCCAAAGGCAAAACCGTTGGCAACCAGAGAATATCAGAAATTCGAACTCTACCTCCACGACAAGCAGAAGAATGGTGGACGGATCAATGGCTTCGACCTCGAGAATTACCTCAAGGAAACCGGCCTCATCAACCGTGCCCTCTCCCTCGAAGACGAGTTGGTCAAGGGTTGGCTTGAGAACCCACGGACCTACCCTGAGGAGCTCAAAGGCAAAGCCGTCTTCCTGTGGAAGTCCACACAGGACTCCGACGGCAACCGCGGGGTCGCGTGTCTCTGCTGGCTCGACGGCCGGGTGGTGGTGCGTTGGGGCTGGCTCGTCGTCGATTGGGACGGCAGCCGCCCTGCCCTTCTCGCCCCGTAGAACGGAACAAGCAAGTTTTTGATTTTGATTCTCGGCTCTGCGTTCCTGCAGAGCCGATTTTTGTTATAATAAGTGCATGAATCAATGGTCGATTAATCGCAAGAGGTTTATTTTGTTTCTCATTATTTTAATTCTCGTTGTGCTTATCGGAGCACCAATCTTTTTCTTTTTTTATAAAGCTCCAACTTGTTTTGATAAAAAACAAAATGGTGATGAAGTTGGTGTAGATTGTGGTGGTTCGTGTTCTTTGATTTGTACGACTCAAACTCTGCCTCTGATTATGAAAGGTGATCCGCGAGTTCTCCGTGTGGCCACGAGTACTTATGAAGTGATTTCTTATATAGAAAATCCAAATGTTTCTGCAGAAATTTTACTCGCCCCTTATACCTTTAATATTTATGGTGCGAATTCTGCTGTGCCTTTGAAAACTATTTCTGGACAAACTTTTGTGCCGAAAGGATCTTCGTTTGTAGTTTTCGAAGGACCATTTAATCTCCTTGGAGACATTCCTGTTCGAACGACATTTTCTTTGGACAATAATTCTTTAGTCTGGCAGAAAAATTTAAACAACCTACCCGATTTAAAAATAAAAGATTCCACTCTTTCTAATACTGATTCTGAGCCTAGACTCGAAGCAGGACTTACTTCTTCTTCATTGGTGTCGGTTTTAAATATAGAATTAGTCGCACTTGTTTTTGATGATAAAGGGAACACAGTCGGTGCATCGAAAACTTTCATTGATAGTTTGAGGGTAGGAGAATCAGCCCCCTTGGTTTTCGTTTGGCCCGAACCTTTTGTAGGTAAACCAGCCACATTTGAGATAATCCCTCGCATTTTACCCAACAAAAGCTACATAAAATGAGTGCTTGGAATTCTTTAAAGTCTCTAGTAATCAGGACTAAAATTGATTGGCTTTTGTTTGCTCCGGCGATTCTCATTTCGCTCGCGGGGCTTATCACTATGGACTCTTTTTCTGGGAGTCAGTATTTTTTTGTTAGACAAAGTATTTGGATTTTGATTTCAATCGTTTTGTTTTTTGTAGCCAGTACTATAGATTGGAGGTTTCTTCGTCGAACACGCGTGCTCGTCACTATTTTTGCCTTCGTCATTTTTCTCCTCCTCCTTCTATTCGTGGTGGGGCATGTGGCCAAGGGAGCAGAATCTTGGTTCCATCTTGGATTTTTTGCTCTTCAACCATCTGACCCGGCGAAATTCATCACTATCCTTATGTTAGCCAAATATTTTTCTCGTAGACACATCGAGATAGCAAATATTCGACACATCTTGGTTTCTGGAGCTTATGCGTTTTTTATTTTTATCCTTGTGTTTTTTGAACCAGACTTTGGTGGAGCGATGACCATTTTCTTTCTTTGGATTGGAATGTTACTCGTGTCTGGTATTCCGAGGAGACATTTTGCTGTGGTTGCAGGGATTTGTTTGGTTCTGGTTGGATTTCTGTGGATGTTTGTTTTCAAACCGTATCAGAAAGCACGTATCATAAATTTTATTCATCCCTTAGAAAATATTCACAGCACAGGATACAATGCATATCAATCCACCATCGCTGTAGGTTCTGGACAAATTATGGGCAAAGGCATCGGACAGGGGAGTCAATCCAAACTTCTTTTCCTTCCAGAATTTCAAACCGATTTTATCTTCGCCGCGTTTGCTGAAGAGTGGGGGTTCGTTGGTTCTGTTATTCTTTTATTAATTTTTTCTATATTACTTTTTAGAATTATAGATAATGCGAACAATGTTTCTTCGAACTTCGAAGCCCTATTTGGCCTTGGTCTCGCAGTTTTATTTATTATTCATATTCTGATTCATGTGGGGATGAATATGGGGTTTCTGCCCGTGACCGGCATCACTCTTCCATTCATGAGTTATGGTGGATCACACCTCGTGACCGAATGGTTTGCCCTCGGTATCCTCTCTAGTATGAAAATGAATTCTCTTGGCCCGAGGGTCTAACCTGCCTGCCGGCAGGCAGGAATGTCTTTATCACCGCCTCTGGCGTGACCCCGCAAAATGCGGTGGTCTAGAGCCGTGTAATAAATATTTTCTTGACATTTAGTTTATTTGGACATATAATATAGGAAGGTGGGCAAGGATTTCCTTGCAACTGTTCCGGCAGGCAAAACGGAAACACGCATGGATAATGCGTGGAAGTTCTTCAAAGGAGAACGGCTATGGATAATAGCGAGAAAACACAAGTGCCTGAGAGCGATATCTACGGGCGATTGTTTAAGCTGTGGGCCATGGTGACGAAGCTCATTCTCGATGGGAAGCGCAGTCCGCACAAGGTTGCGGATGTCCTCCAGATAATCCTGGAAGAGCACATGCTGCGATTCGTGTTTTATCGTCGTGCAAAAGCTAGTCGCCATACTTCCGCCGTCGTGATGCAATACCTCCTCAAGAGAGACGGTGTATTGCATCGAGCGTTGTCAGCAAACGACGATGTGGTCAAGGAGTGGCTCCGCAACCCCCAGATGTATCCGTCTGACCTCAAGTCGTTTGAATGGATTCTCTGGAAGGATGTTCAAATGGACCCGGATGGTGTTACTGGTGTGGCACCGGCGATGGTGTGGAATCGAGACACTAAGAGTGTCAAGATCATCGGGTACGAAGCGATGGATGATTTTTACAATCCCAATATGGCAGTCTTGCTCTATGCCAAATAGCTATATTTTCACGATTTGCAACGAGACCTCCCAATCAACTCAGGGAGGTCTTTTTATTTATATAATTCGAATATTTTTCGAACTATTTTGTCGAATGAGAATTTTGAAATAATTGTTTGTTTCAAGTTTGTTCCCAGTGTTTCTCGAAGGTTTTTATTATCAACAAGTTTAATTAAAGCAGAAGTAAGTTCTAGAGCATTTTCTTTTTGTACAAGCAAACCATTTTTTCCGTCCTCAATAAGTTCAGGTATTCCTCCAACTGACGAGGCGATTACAGGCAGTCCGGCGAATCCTGCTTCAAGCAGAGCATAAGGCATCGCTTCAGATCGGGAGGGCATCACGAAGATATCAAAAGTAGAAAGTTGTGCCCGAGCATTGTTCACGAACCCCTTAAAAACAACAGAGTCGGTAATGTTTAATTTTGAAGCAAGATTTTTTAAATTATTTTCTTCTTCACCAGAGCCCATAATCACAAGTTTTGCTTTATGGTTTTTTATAAATTCTTTCCAACTTCTTAATAAAACATCTAAACCTTTTATTTTGTGCAGTTCGGAGATTGCCCCGACAGTGAATGAATCATCAATGCGTGGAACAAGTTCAAATTCTTTTATTCCATTATAAATAACCACCAATCTGTTTTTAATAAACGGCATCCAAGAAACGTCTTTTTTGGTTTTTTCTGAGACACAGATAGTTTTATGAGAAAGCAATATGGTATACCAGATTAACTCCATAATCAGAATTTTATTTAAGAAGAATCTGTTCTCATTAAATGCCCAACCATGTGCAGTAAAGATAATTTTCTTTATCCCAACCAACCTTCCTGCAAGTCCACCGATGCCTCCCATCTTTGAACTATTTATATGAAAGACATCGGGCTTTATTTCTTTTAAAATTTTCTTTATTTCAAAAAAAGATTTCAAATCTCCTAAGATAGAAATATCTCGATCGAGAGAGGGGAGAGAAATAACTCGAACCCCAGCATCTTTTAATTTTTGAACGAGTGGACCGTCTCCTCCACACATCACAGAGACTTCATTTCCAGCTTTTTGAGATTCTACTGCAAGGTCGAAGACATATCTTTGGGCTCCACCGAAGTTTGATTTGGTTATCCCATACAGGATACGAAGTGGCTTCATCCCGCTATATTACCGCATATATGAAAGGGCTTCCAGCGGGATGGATTTTAGGGTATAATGCACGCTACATGAATTCTCTAAGCAATAGAGAGCCATCCGTCCTCCTGTTGGGCGACATCTTCTGCCTCCTGGCTTCCTTGTGGTTGTCCCTCCTGTTTCGTGCCTTTGAGGTGCCCTCACAAGAGCTTTTTTTCCTACACCTTGTGCCTTTTAGTTTTCTCTTCTTAGTTTGGGTCGTGGTTTTCTATATCGCTGGTTTGTACGAGCGTCACACGCTGATGCTCCAGTCACGCCTACCAGCCATCCTCTTCAATACCCAAGTGGTGAACTCGACCATCGCCGTAGTCTTTTTCTATTTTGTTCCTCTCTTTGGTATTACCCCAAAAACAATTCTCTTTATTTATCTAATCGTTTCTTTCATCATAATTTTTGTTTGGAGGACCTATGTTTATTTCTTCGTCGGAGTAAAGCAACCGATTAATGCGGTGCTAGTGGGGAGTGGAGAAGAAATGAGAGAGTTGTTCGAGGAGGTAAATGCCAATCCGCTTTATAGTTTTCGGTTTGTTTCCTCAGTTGATCTGGATAGAGTCGAAAATGATGGGTTTAAAGATGAGATAGTTTCTAGAATTTATAGTGAAGGAGTAACTATGATAGCCATCGACCTTGCGAACGAGAAGGTCGAACCAGTCCTGCCAAGTTTGTACAATTTGATTTTCTCTAAAATTCAATTCGTGGATATGTATAAGGTGTATGAAGATATTTTTAAACGCGTCCCTCTTTCACTCCTTAAATATAATTGGTTTCTAGAAAATATTTCTACTTCGCCTCGACACACTTATGATGCTCTCAAACGAGTTATGGATATCTTGATTTCTATTCCATTATTTAGTGTTTTCTTCATCACTTATCCGTTCGCTTTGATTGCGATGAAAATTGAAGACGGAGGTCCGGTGTTTATCCACCAAGAGCGAGTAGGCAAGAACAATAAAATAATTAGAATTGTTAAGTTTCGCAGTATGACTACAAACGACCATGGAGAATATAAAAATGGTTCGACTGAACTCAAGGTGACGAAAGTTGGTGCATTCCTCCGCAAGACCCGCCTCGATGAATTTCCTCAACTCTGGAATGTTCTCAGAGGGGATATTTCTTTAATTGGTCCTCGCCCAGAACTCCCATCTCTCGTGAAGCTTTATGAGAAGGAGATTCCTTATTACAACGTTCGACACCTTATCAAGCCGGGACTTTCTGGTTGGGCTCAGATTTATCAAGATATAAACCATCCTCATCACACCCAAGCGGTAATGCAGACCAAAGAAAAATTGTCTTATGATCTTTACTATATAAAAAATCGTTCATTTATTACTGATTTAAAAATCGCTCTAAAAACTATCAAAACCTTGCTTTCTAGGGTAGGAGTGTAGTTTCTTTATGCTGAGCATGTCGAAGTATTGCCCAAAAACTCTATTTCTGTATAATTGTTCTACTTTAATGAAAGCCCACAAACATCTGATTTTCTCCGTTTTGCTGATTATTGTTTTTGTCCTCCTGGGCTATTTTTTGGTCAGAGAACAGAAACCGGGGGCAAAATTCCCATTTAAATTCGGCCTGGACCTAGTCGGAGGAACAGAGCTTATTTATAAAGCCGATACTTCTGGAGTAACAGATAGAACCGATGCGATGCAGAGTTTGAAAGATGTCATAGAACGCCGAGTAAACATCTTCGGTGTTTCTGAACCGCTTGTGCAAACAGAACATGCTGGATTTATTTCTGGGAATCACGATGATCGACTGCTCGTAGAACTTCCAGGAGTTTCAGACATTAACCAAGCTATTTCTCTCATCGGGCAAACTCCAATTCTAGAATTTCGTTTGCAAAAAGCTAATGCAGCCGAATTAGTAAAGGCTAATCCGCAAGTTACCCTTGATGAAGTTTATACTCCAACGGGTTTAACTGGTCGATACCTTTCTCATGCAACGGTTGAATTTGATCAAAACACCCAAGCTCCCCAAGTCGGCTTAGAGTTCAACAGCGAAGGTTCTGATTTGTTTTCTAAACTTACTACAGCAAACAAAGGACAAGTGCTGGCTATTATTCTGGATGGTCAAGTTCTTTCGGCTCCAGTGATTCGAGAAGCTATCACAAACGGCAAAGCTCAAATCACGGGAACATTTTCTGCTGATGTGGCCAAGACTCTGGTTCGTAACTTGAATTATGGTGCTCTCCCTGTGCCTATTTCACTTTTGAATTCTCAAGTAGTTGGCGCCTCGCTCGGCACATCCGCACTTAATTCTGGTGTCCGAGCGGGGTTAATAGGACTCGTGGCTTTGATTATTTTCTTGATTCTTTGGTACAGGCTTCCAGGTTTTGTTGCTTCGGTCGCACTCATCTCATACATTATCCTTTCGCTCGTTGCCTTTAAAATGTTGGGTGTGACTCTCACGGCTGCTGGCCTCGCTGGGTTCATTCTCTCTATAGGTATGGCTGTGGATGCGAACGTGCTTATTTTTGAACGAACCAAAGAAGAATTAAAGAGAGGTAAATCAATTTATGACGCATTGCATGAAGGATTTACTCGAGCTTGGCTTTCGATTCGAGACTCAAACATTTCTTCAATCATCACAGCGATAGTCTTGTTCTGGCTCGGGACGAGCGCGGTCAAAGGTTTCGCTCTCACCCTCGGCCTAGGAGTGCTCATTTCGATGTTCACAGCTATCACCGTGTCCAGAACATTTTTGTTTGCCATTGCACCCAACCTGCCTGCCGGCAGGCAGGAGGGGGACAGTGGATTCAAAAGATTTTTATTCAGTAATGGTTTCCATATAAAATAATATGTTTGTTGTAAAATACAGAAAATTATTCTTTGTTCTCTCTGGACTACTCATCGCCCTTTCGGTTTATGGAATAGTGGTTTATGGATTTAATTATTCAATCGATTTTAAAGGAGGAGCTTTGACTGAAATAAAATATACAGATTCTGCACCAACCCTCGATGATTTGAATAGAAACATTACCACTTTGAACATTGGCGGTTTTTCTGTTCGACCATCTGGAGACATGGATTTTATTATTCGTACCAAAGAGTTAACTAATGATGAACAGAAAAAACTTTTAAGCGCTGTTTCTCAATATCCAGGAAAAGAGATTAACCACATCTCGATTAACCCCCCAACGGTTCTTAGACAAAACTCTATTGGTCCTGTGGCTGGAGCAGAACTAAAATCAAAAGCGATTAAAGCTATCGCTGTTGTGGTGGTGATGATTGTGCTTTTTGTCACTTTTGCTTTTCGAAAAGTTTCTCATGCTAGTTTGTCCAAAGGTTCTCGAGGAGTTTCTTCTTGGAAATATGGTTTCGCCACTATCATTGCTCTGTTCCATGATGTGATTATTCCCACTGGAGTGTTTGTCTTCCTTGGACATTTTAAAGGTGTAGAGATTGACCTTCTCTTTGTTACTGGCCTACTCGCTATCCTTGGATATTCTGTGCATGACACTATCGTGGTATTCGATCGAGTTCGAGAAAATTTGAAAATAAATCGTGATTCTAGTTTGAAAGAAGAGTTCGAAGAGACGGTAGGCAAGTCGGTAGCCCAAACCTTTGGTCGTTCAATCAATACTTCTCTCACCATCTTCATCACTCTCCTCGCCCTTTTTATCGTTGGTTCTGGAGCGACAAAAGATTTCGCTCTTCTTCTCATCATCGGAGTCATCGTTGGTACATATTCTTCAATCTTCGTCGCTTCACCACTCCTCGTGACTTTTCAAAAGTGGCAGAACAAGTAGACTGTAGTAAATGACCCAAGTAGATAATCTTATAAAATACATTCCGGATTTAGTTTCAAGGAATGTTTTGGATGTGGGATGCGGGGAAGGAGCATTTGTTCTTGATGTGTTGAGTCGTGGAGGGCGAGTGGTAGCTGTTGAACCTCATACAGGTAGGGTAGAGAGGTTAAAGAAAATTATTTTAGAAAAACATTACCCTGGAGAAGTGTATGAGGCCGGAGGAGAGAATATGCCGTTCCTTAAAAATGATTCGTTTGGATTTATAAATGTTTGCGAGGTGATAGAACATGTGGTCGAACCAGAAATTGTTTTAAATGAGGTTCATCGAGTGTTGGCAAAAAACGGCAAGGTCTACATCAGTGTCCCAAACAGATTTGGATACTATGATTGGCATTTTCATTTGTATTTTATAAATTGGATACCGAGATTCATCGCCGAATCAATTGTCACTCTACTTGATCACACCCTTACCCCGCAGAATAAAGAAAAGCAGAGACTTTCGGATATGCATTATATGACCAAACTTGGATTCACTAGATTGGCCAGGGAAGCGGGATTTATTTTAAGAGATACTAGAATTATAAAAATTTCGGATAAATTTAAAAATCCTATAATCAGATTATGTGCCATTATTGTCTACGAAATCTGGTCTTTTTTCTTCCTCGGGAATTTTCATTTTATCTTAGAAAAGATTGATAAATAGGGGGTTGACGCCCATACAGATATGCGTATAATAGACCCCACGCTCTAACTATCGATTCAACTCGTCCGTTAGGGCGGGTACTTTGAAATCTTGTTATTTTGAGAACACCCCGGTCAAACGGGGTGAAGCAAGTCTCAATAAAATATTCAATTAAATGAAACCGTCCCAACTGGCTTACAGCAACAAAGCCGTTGGGATAAGAGCTAGTTAAAATTCTTAAGAGGTTCAAAATAAAAAATATATTGTTTTCTATTTTGTTCCGTTCAAATCACGAACTAAAATTCGGGATTCATAATTAGAGTTTGATCCTAGCTCAGGATGAACGCTGGCGGCGTGGATAAGGCATGCAAGTCATACGGACACTTTCGCAAGATTGTGTTAGTGGCAGACGAGTTAGTAACACGTAGGTACCTTCCCTCAAGTCAGGAATAACGAGTCGAAAGATTCGCTAATACCTGATAGTCTCTTCGGAGTAAAGAAGCAATTCGCTTGAGAATGGGCCTGCGGGCTATCAGCTAGATGGTAGGGTAATGGCCTACCATGGCTATGACGGCTAGGGGAGCTGAGAGGCTGACCCCCAACGATGGAACTGAGACACGGTCCATACACCTACGGGTGGCTGCAGTCAAGAACCTTCCGCAATGGACGAAAGTCTGACGGAGCGACGCCGCGTGCTGGATGAAGACCCTCTGGGTCGTAAACAGCTTTTGTAGAGGAGAAAGAATTTGATAGTACTCTAAGAATAAGGGGTTGCTAAACTCGTGCCAGCAGCAGCGGTAATACGAGTGCCCCAAGCGTTATCCGGAATCATTGGGCGTAAAGGGTGTGTAGGTGGTCGTGTTAGTCTCTTGT
>JAHFOF010000005.1:0-35250 GCA_023266935.1 bacterium
ACACATCAGTCACTCTCACCATCATTCGTGCTTCAAAAAAACAAGCCTTTGATATAAAGGTTATTCGTGGAGTAATTAATATTCCGACCACAGAAACCAAAAGCGTTGGCCCGGGAATTTTCAAAATTGATTTATACAGCTTTACGGCTGAATCTCCCAATCTCTTTCGTTCGGCCCTAAGACAATTCGTTGAATCTGGAGATAATAAACTTATTTTGGACCTTCGAGGCAACCCAGGAGGATATCTTGAGGCGGCTATAGATATGGCCAGTTGGTTTCTCCCAAGCGGAAAGGTAGTGGTCAGAGAGAGTTTTGGAAAAAACAAAGAAGAAACTATCTACAGAAGCAAGGGGTACAACGTTTTTACAGACAAACTAAAATTTGTCATCCTCGTCGATGGTGGTTCGGCTTCAGCCGCAGAAATTCTTGCTGGTGCTCTTTCTGAACAAGGAAAGGCAACTTTGGTTGGAACAAAAACTTTCGGCAAAGGTTCTGTCCAAGAATTAGTTGGCATCACCCCCAATACTTCACTAAAAGTAACTGTGGCTCGTTGGTTCACCCCAAACGGCGTATCTATTTCTAAACAAGGCATCACTCCTTCAGTCGTGGTTCAACGCACTCAAGCAGACTTCGAGGCAGGTAAAGATCCTCAGCTCGATAAAGCTATCGAGATTCTAAATAAATAATGAAAGTAATTTTATTAAAAGATATTAAAGGAGTAGGGAAGAGATTTGAAGAGAAAAATGTTTCAGATGGATATGCGATGAATCAACTCATTCCGAAAAAATTCGCTGTACCCGCAAATGACGCAGGAACGGTGAAAACTTTGATAGCCAACAAAGTTGCTCAAGATTCTATAGAAAGACAACGACTCGAACAAACTATCCAGAAATTAAGCTCAACCGAAATCAAACTCAAACTAAAGGCCAACGATCAAAATCATCTGTTCGCTTCTCTGAATGCTCAAAAAATTTCAGATTTATTAAAAAAAGAAAAAGAAATAGAGATCTCTCCAGATTTAATCGAATTAAAAAACCCAATTAAGGAAATTGGAGTTTTCGAAGTTCCTGTGCGAGTAGGGGAGAAGGAAACTAGGTTTATGCTTGTGGTAGAACGTGCATAATTTTCTTCACTACAACCTTGTTGTCAAAATGCATCTTTCGTTTGTAGCCGAGTTTTACTTCGCCGTCCTTGAGAGCGAATAGAGTATGGTCTGTTCCTATTCCTACGTTTTTACCAGGCAATACATCTGTACCTCTCTGACGAACTAAAACAGCACCCATTCGAGCGAATGAGCCGTGGTTAGCCTTAATCCCAAGATATTTTGGATTAGAATCTCGGCCGTTTTTTGTTGTTCCTGCGGATTTCTTATGTGCCATGGTATTTACGGTGAGTTAATCGAGCCGTATAATTGACCGAATGAGTGTATCAGAAACCGTTGATTTTGACAAGAATGGGGAAGTAGTACGCTTCTCTCCATTTCGCCGATTATTTCTAGCTTTGATTATCATCCTTGTGGCCTTATTGTCTTTTGGTTTGGGAAAACTAAGTGAACAGAATGGTTCAACTATAAGCATAGAATCAGGTTCTGTCTTGAATCGATCAGCTTCTGAAGCCCAAACATCCTCTGCTGTACTATCCGTGCCTACAGGAGGCGTATATGCCTCGAGCAAGGGGACTAAATACTATTATTCTTGGTGTAAAAGTACTGTTTCTGAAGCCAATAAAGTAACTTTCGTTGATTCAAAGACTGCCGAATCAGCTGGGTACACGCTTGCTTCAAACTGCAAGCCCAAATAGATTGAATAATGATCTGGGGATATGTGGAATATATGGCTAGTTAGAGCCGTTATTAGACCATTAAAATCATTAAATGTCTTGACTTTTTTGTTGAAAGGTGCTAGTATAAAGGGGAATCAGCTAGGGCTGATTTTTCGTTTAGTGAGATACGACGGTTATGGCATCTAAAGTTAAAAGTTTATCCCATTGTTATTTTACAGCTTACGACTCTTAGTCTCTTGCAGCTGTCGTTCCTGCCATAGTAGCGGGTGACCAGGTCACTTATACCAAGGTAGAGAAGATGGAGATAGCGCAGCCCAAAGAAGTGAAATCTATAGACTATGCGCCGATTACCGATCCAAAGAATGTCAAAGAGTTTGTTGGTGATTATTTTGCCGACATTCCAATACTAGCAAGGATTGCGGGATGTGAATCTCATAATCGTCAATATGATTCAAATGGAAACGTATTGAGAGGAGAGAAGAACAAATTTGATATCGGTGTGATGCAGATCAATGAACTGTACCACTCTGATGATTCAAAAGACCTCGGTTTGAACATTTATACTATCGATGGGAATGTGGCATTTGCCAAGCACCTGTATGAGAAGTATGGAACCAAGCCTTGGGCGTCTTCATCCGCTTGTTGGGGACATTCTAGCGCATCGGAAATCGCAAGGAAATAATCTCCTAATATGATTAACAAAAACTCCACCGAGCAATCGTGTGGAGTTTTTGTTTAAACAGAGTTTTTTGTAGTGGGGAAGTGAGGTTATTAGATATAGAAGCGTGTCGCACAATATATCTTTATACCCATATATCTATAAACAAACCCTCCCCCATTATCAAAAAATAAAAATTAGTCGAGAAGCGTTTCCCACCACTTAAAAGTGTAATGCATGAATGCATAAAGAGGTCCATAGATTGGGAGTAAGAGAAAAAATAATACTGTTTTTAAGATCTTCATAGACCATTACCCTATCAAAGTTGACTACTTAATTCCAGCTGCAGCGTTCTGTTGACCCCATTGTAAAAACGATTGAAAATTAGCCCAAATAACACCAACCAAAGGAAAGAAAATTTGATTTTGAACAAATGTAACTGAAGGGCCAATTACTGACCATATCGTTCCAAAAACTTGTTGAGTGTAGTTAATAGTGCTTTGACCTTGGGGTGTCCCTGCGGCTTCGAAAACAGAAAAATTATATAAATATTTGAGGACAATAAGCGCGATGATGATTAAAATTATCAAACCGATGAATCCTCCTTTTTTAGATTTCATTTTATTTTTTTATATCGTCCATATTGCATTAATTCTAATTCAAGGGTGGCAAGTAAGCAAGTGGATCAAGATAAGCCTGAAGTGGGGCAGCAACAGTTTTTATTCCTGTACAGTTAGACGAACCAAGAGTCGAAGCATCTACAATTCTCACACCCGCCGTCGCATACAATCCAAAGTGTAAATGCGGGCCAGTTGCATAACCAGTGTTACCACTATAGCCAATAATCTGTCCAGTTTGAACTGTTTGTCCTGGATTAACTAAAACACTAGAAAAGTGACCATAAATTGTTGAAAGACCGTTATCATGTTTAATCAAAACCCATTTGCCATACTGGCATCCTTTTTTAGTTTTATAATTTTCTGTATCAGTTACAGTTCCAGCAAGAGCAGCAAATACGGGCGTTCCTATACTAGCTCTAAAATCCATCCCTCCATGTCTGGCTGTTGTTTTATAGAGTTTGGCTGCTTCGGGGGTATAACCAAAGTATTGGGTGATGGTGATACTAGAAAGTGGCCACACAAGTACTCCCCTTTTTGAAGATGGAATGGCTGATGGGTCTAAAGTAACCTTGAGTTGAGATTCATAAAGATATTGTTGTTCTTCAAATTTTTTTTCTAACGCGATGTTGTCGGCCAACATTTTCTGATAAATTGTTTCTTGACCCTGAGTTTGAACAAGGAGTTTAGTTTTTTCTGCTTGGGTGGTTTCTACTACGGTTTTTTGTCCTCCGAGCTCTGTTTTAAGTCCAACTAGTTGTTCTTTTGCCTTTTCTTTTTCTTCTTTTTTCTGTTTCAACATTTCTTGTGCCTGTTGAAGTTTAGATATTTCACTTAGTAGATTATTTTGGAGCCCTTCTAATGTATCCCTCTCGGTCCACATTTCACTAATATTTTTATCGTTTAACATATTCATAACGATTGAATCAGAATCATACCCAGCTAATTGTTTTATGGCTGTAGAAATTGCTTTTTCATGAATACTTACTTGATTTTGTTTGTCGTTTACAGAATTTTGCAATGACTGAATACTTAGGTTGGCCGTTG
Organism: bacterium; assembly: GCA_023266935.1. Lineage (GTDB taxonomy): Bacteria > Patescibacteriota > Minisyncoccia > Phycocordibacterales > Zambryskibacteraceae > JAIFWN01. The sequence continues at coordinate 4,105 of JAHFOF010000005.1, forward strand.
TTATTTTAGATTGAGTAATTTTTATATCATTAGTGAGTTTGGTTTTTGTAGTATCCAAAGCTTTTATATTGGTTTGGAGAGTATCCTTGTGTTGACCTATGGCTTCTAATTCGGCTTGAAGTTTTTTTTGTTGTTCTAATAAGGCGTCTCGTTGTTTTTGAGTATCAACAATCATTTGTTGAAGGTCATTAGCACTTTGAGCAAAATTCACTTTTGGTGCAAAAGTAAAGGTTAATAAACATATTAAAAAAAGAACAAAAAACTTTTTCATTTATTTTAATAGCCCGATGGCCTTGTTTACTCTTTCAGTAGATTTTTCTTTCCCTAGTATTTCTAAAAGAGTAAACGGATCGGGAGATTTATCTTTACCGGATAGGGCATAGCGCAAGGGCCAAAGAACGTTACCCTTCCCTACCAGCTCGGCATAACTCATTATAGCTTCATTATCGTCTAAAACATCCAAGATTTTAGTTAAATGTTTTTTGGCTTCAATAGAATTTGAATCTTTCCAAGCAATTTTCTCTGAATCAAGTTCCGGTTCATTAAAATAATAGTCTAACTCCCCCACTTCAATAAGTTTATCTACATCCGAATAAACCTCGATACGCTCAAATATTAAATTAACTATTTTTGAATTTATATCAGTGTTAGCAAATTTATTTTTTATTCTTTTTTCAATTTCTTTTTTACTATTTTCTTCATATAGTCTTAGGTGTTCTTTGTTAATCCAGCGAAGTTTTTTTTCATCGAAGATAGCACCACTTTTTTGAACTTTTTCTATATCGAAAGTTTTTTCTAATTCTACCAAAGAGAATATTTCTTGTTCTGTACCTGGATTCCAACCCAAGAGAGCATAAAAATTGAGTAGTGCTTCTGGTAAATACCCTTGTTTTTTATAAAAATCTATCCAAACTGCTTCACCATGATTACGTTTGGAAAGTTTTTTTCTATCATTATCTAAGATAAGGGGAAGGTGGGCATAAATAGGTCTGGTTGCTCCAATTGCTTCTTGAATCAAAATTTGTCTGGGAGTATTAGAGATATGATCTTCTCCTCGAATAATATGCGTTATCCCCATTTCGAAGTCATCTATTACTACGGCGAGATGATAGAGAGGTTCTTCTAAGGATTTAGCTATAACAAAGTCTTTTAATTCTGTTGTATCGAATTCGACTTGACCTCGAATCAAATCATCAAAAACAATTTTTTTGTTTGGATTTTTAAATCTCACCACTTCGTTTCTTTGTCCTTCTTCGGTAGGTGTTTCTTGCGAAATATAGGCGAAGCCATCGTCTATCATTTTTTTTAAATATTTTCTGTATATTTCAGTTCTTTCTGATTGCTTAAAAAACTCATCGTATTTTAAACCAAGCCACTCTAAACCATCTAAAATATTTTTTTCAAACTCAGCCGTGGAACGTTCTTTGTCGGTGTCTTCAATGCGTAGAATAAATTTTCCTCCATATTTTTTAGCAAAGAGATAGTTAAAAAGCGTCGTGCGAGCTGTTCCAATATGAAGATTCCCAGTAGGAGAAGGGGCCATCCTGACTATTATTTTTTTATCCATTTTATTTATAGTGAGTTTGTCGAATTATTTTTCTATTTCGTGACTTAAGGCAATTTTGAGTATTTCTTCAGCCACCAACTTGGCTGCGTCTGGCTTATAAAATTCTCTTGCTGCTTTTTGCATTTTACTTCGTTCAGGTAAATTATTGATTAATCGATCTATTTCTGCTCCTAAAATATTCGCGGTGAGATTGTCTTGTTCTATTACTTCACATGCCCCAGCACGAGCATAGGCAAAGGCATTTGAACGTTGGTCATGACTAACCGGTTCTGGTATAGGAACAATGATAGAAGGCAATCCCCAACTAGCTATTTCAAAGATGGTTGACCCAGCTCTAGAAACTACAACCGAAGCAACACCGGCGGACATTCTCATGGCTAACGCATTTAAATAATCAAATGGTTTATATCTATCAGCATGTTGAGAACCATGGAGAACTGCCTCAGCTGTTTCTTTTACCTCAGCGAATTTTTCTTTGCCGGTTTGATGAATAATGGCATATTTTTCTACAAGCTTAGACAAATCTTCTATCAAAATATTATTAATGTGTTCAGAACCGAGAGAACCACCGAGAACAAGAACAATGGGGATATTCTCTTCAATCTTTAAAAATTCTCTTGCACCAATAGAAATGGGGTCGGCAATATCTTTTCTAACTGGATTGCCTGTGTGAGCCACTCTGTCTTGTCTATCTTTAGGAAAATATTGAGCCGCATCAGCATATGAGACTGCAATTTTGTCTGCAAATTTACTGGCCCATAAACTTACTCGTCCAGGTACACTATCTGATTCGTGTATAACTACAGGAATGTGTAAAAGCTTGGCGGCCAAGAGTGTTGGAAAACTCGCATATCCCCCTTTCCCAAATACTACATCTGGATAAATAGAATAAACTTGATAAATAGACACAAGAACTCCCCAACCAGTTTTAAACAAGTCAAAAAAATTTAAAATAGAAAAATATCTTCGAATTTTCCCCGCCGTGTTTTTTTTATAGATGACACCGTTTTCAAAAAGTAACCCAGAGTTATATGGGTTGGGAGACATATAATACAACTCTGGGGTAAGAAGGTGTTTATCTTTAACTAATTTATTTAGTTCTTCTACAACAGCAATGATGGGATAAAAATGACCACCTGTTCCTCCTCCAGTAAAAAGAATTCTCATCTTGTTTGTTTTTGTGATTTGGAAATTGAAAGGATAATACCTACTTCTAGAAGAGTAATGAAGAGTGATGTACCTCCGTGGCTAACAAACGGCAAGGTAATACCAGAAAGAGGTAAGACTCCTAACATGGCTCCAATGTTAACGAAAGCTTGGGCTACAATCATTATAACAATTCCCACGACTAGTAGTCTACCGAAAGAATCCGGCACTTTCGAAGCAATTTTTAAGCCTCGAATAGCAAAAACCACATATAAAAGAACAAGTAGACTGGCACCCAGAAAACCAAATTCTTCGGCTTCTACAGCAAAAATAGAATCTCCAATAGGTTCGGGAAGAAAATTAAATTTTTGTACACTTTGTCCAAATCCCCGACCGAACATACCCCCAGAACCAATAGCTATTAATGATTGTTGAATTTGATAACCAGAACCTTGAGCATTCTGATTTGGATTAAAAAAGGTTGTAATCCTTTGCATCACGTATGGACGAGAAACGGCCAAACTTCCAACGGCAATTATTGCTGTAGCTAAAACAATAAAAATATATTTCCATCTACCACCTGCAGATAAAAAAATTGCCATACCAGAACAAACAATCATCATAAAATTATCTGTATCCGGTTGCTTAAGAAGTAAACCACCAAGAATAATAAACAAAATAACTAGGGGCAAAAAGCCGTATTTAAAAGTTTTTATCTTTTCTTTTATACCTGAAACAAAAGCTGAAAAATAAACTACAAAAGCTAGTTTTAATATTTCTGCTGGTTGGATAGATACCCCGCCAAACACAAACCAACGACGAGCTCCACCGTGCTCGAATCCAATATGAGGAATAAGAACAAGAATATTAAGGATAATGGCTACAGCCAAAAACCAAAAAGCTGTTTTTTTCCAAATTTTATAGTCTAAATTTGAAGTGATTATTAAGGCGATAGTTCCTAGAAAAAGACCTAGAATGGTTTGAGAGAAGGTGACAGAAGAATACTGAGAACCGCTTCTGGCCAAAAGCCCGAGCGAAGCCGAGCTAAAAATAAAAAATCCTGCGACCATCAAAGTCACAGTCCAAAATAAAAACACCTTGTCAATTTTCCACTTAGAAAACATTAACAAAATTATAACATTAAAATCCTAACCCAGAAGGGCAATCACTACTCCGATCATAGCGCACATCATTCCGATAACCCAGTATCGCATTACTACCTTTGTTGCGGGCCAGCCGAGAGCTTGAAAATGGTGATGGATGGGAGCCACTTTGAATATTTTTTTCCCATTTCTAAATTTTTTGGATAAAAGTTGCAGAGAACTTGAAGCAGAGGAAATAACTAATGGAAAAGCGATGATTGGAAGGAGAATGACTTCTTGAGTAAGAAAAGCCACTACCGCAAGAGTCAGAGTGAGCGCCATAATTCCCGTTTCAGACATAAAAAATCGTGCAGGTGGAATATTAAACCACAAAAATGCTAGCAAACTTCCTACTATGACAAAACAAAACGTTGCGAGGTCAATTTGACCATGAAGAAAGGCGATTATCCCATAAGCACTAAAAATAGTAGCGAACACTCCCCCACTTAATCCATCTAATCCATCTATCACCCCTCCTGAATAAGTACCCAGCATTACCAAGACAAAGAATGGTATAAACAACCAACCGATATTCAAAGAACCATAAAATGGAATGAGGATGTTCGTCATTTCAAGTTTGGCATAAAACCACCACGCTCCAATAAATCCAACGATCAGAACGACCAAAAGTCTCTTTTTAAATGAAAGTCCACCCGCTTTTTGATCATAGCGTTCTGTCACAGACCAATAATCATCGACCAAACCAATCAAAGCACCAATTATTAAAGTGAAAACCGTTAGCCAAGTTTGATTTCGACTAAAAAAATTTAATTTATCTAAAGTTTGTCCATCAAAATAACTAGCAAACCAAAAAAAACCGACCGTTAACAAAGTGCTGGCCCATACTACAATGCCTCCCATCCTCGGTGTCTGCCTAATCTCATCTTTATGTAAAGCTTGAGTAATGGGAGCAGCTCCTCCGTCTGTGGCCACAATAACACTTTTCTTTTTCCAAAGTTTGTTTTTATATAAATAATCAGCGACAACCGGTGTAATTATTATCCCAAGAACAAAAGAGACAATAGTGGGAATAAAAATTTTGATTACATCTAGTGTCATATGAACATTATACTAGTTTATTGAATTTTGAATGTCTACAAGCGTTGCTTCAACAAGTTTCTCTACATCATTGAAGCGTTCTTTTGCGGTTGATCCAAGGACGGCGATGATAATCGGTCTTCCAATCTCAGGATCAAATGCTATGACCAGGTTGCCCCCGGCCAAATCGGTAAAACCTGTTTTTGAGCCCTTAATACCAGGAATATTTTCTGCAATTAAATCTGTATTTTTGGCTGTATGAATAATTTTATCTAATGAAGCAATCTTTATTTCTGCTTTAGTAGTAGCGGGGAGCAAATCTGGATAATTTTTTAATATATAAGCAAATAGAATTCCAACATCTTTAGCTGTACCATATGCTCCTCCAGATTGAGTTGATTCATCGATTCCTGTTTCATTAAAATAATATGTATTTTTCATACCCAATTCATCAGCTTTAGAATTCATGAGAGTAACAAATTTTTTTTCTCCACCAAAAGCTAGCGCAACGGCTGTTGCCCCATCATTTGAAGAAGAGGTCAAAAGAAAATCAATAAGGTTTTTTAAAGTCCATTTTTCTCCCACTCTCAAACCACTGTCTCCTTCGGCTTTAATAGCCAAGTTTGAAATGACTATAGGTGTTTCTTCGTTTGAAATGCTAATAGCTGTTAATGCTGTCATTAATTTTGTTAGTGAAGCCAAAGGTAATCTTTCATCCGAATTTTTACTAAATAAAACTTTATTCGTCCTAACATCAAATATATAAACTGATTTGGCTACAAGATTTAATCTTTCGTATGAAGTAACGAGTACCTTTTTTGTTGAGGAGATATTTTTTTGCTCGATTTTCAGGCCCCAAAATACAGTAGTGATAATCAATCCTATCAAAATCGCTCCGAGTATAGAAAAAAATTTGATCTCCGTAGAAGTGGCTAAAAGTTTTTTATTCTCCATCGACTTGAGGTGAATTTTCAAATTCTTCGATTTTTTGTAAAGCAGTAGCAAATTCTGGTAAATCTTCTTTTTTGGTGACGCCCAAAAATCTCAATAACTCCATGGTGGCTTTGTAGCTATAACTCCTTTCTCCGACCTCACTTTCACTTCTTTCTATAAGCCCCCTTATAAGCAGATTTCGTAGAATAAAGCCTGAATTAACCCCTCGGATATAGTCTATCTCCCTACGCGAAATTGGGCCTTTATAGAGGATTATAGACAGGGTTTCGAGCCCTGCTCGACCCAAATCTTTGCTGTATTCGTCTTTTTGAATCTGTTCTATAAGGGGCGCTGAATCTGGACTCGTACCGAAACTGATATTTTCTCCATCATTTATAATGACCAATCCCCTATCTCTATAAAAATTTTGTAAATTTTCTGTTGCTATTTTCACCTCTGAGGTTGTCGCAGATAAAATTTTCCCAAGTTCCTTAAACGAAACCGGTTCATTTTTGAATAACAATATGGCTTCTATTTTGTTTTCTAAATTCATGTTGTTTTTAGCCTGTGGTCATTTCAATTTCTCCCTTACCCTCTTGTTTAACCATGAGTACTCCTCGTTTGACGAGTTCTAGCATAGCAAGAAAACCCACAATAATCATCACTTTCTTTTCATACGTTATTTCTCCTTTCACTCCCAAATCTTGGCCATAAAAATCTTTGAAATTCATTTTCATACCCGCAGTAATTCTTTCAGCAAGTTTATTAATTGTTTCTTCGAGATTAATCACTTTTTTGACCGTCGCTTTTGAAAGTTGTTCTTTTTTGGGCAAAGCTTGAATCACTCGCATCAAGGCTGAATGTAGTTCTTCTTTGTTTGTTTTTGAATCGGGAGAAAAGATTATATAAAAATTCTTGGATGGATTTTTCTCATAGATAATGTTTTTACCAAATATCTTTTTTATTTCTAGAGATAACTCTTTCATTCGAGCATACAAAGCCAGTCTCTTCTCAAGATCATCAATCGATGCTTCTTCTTCATCCGTCAACTCGAGCATAGGCAAAAGCGAACGAGATTTAACCAGCATCAGAGTTGAAGCCACCACTATAAACTCCGCAGACTCTCCAATGGGAAATTCTTCGTGGGTTTCAATATATTTAATAAAATCATCCGTTACTTGAGCAAGAGAAACATCATTTACAAACAATTTTCTCTTTTCTACCAAATCTAAAAGAAGGTCCAAAGGGCCTTCAAAAACATCTGTTTTTACTTTGTAAACTTTATTTTCCAAGTTTTATACCTAATTCTTTAAGTTGCTTTTCGGATACTTCTGATGGAGAATCCATCATTAAATCTTTACCCTCACCGTTTTTTGGAAAAGCCATCACTTCTCTGATGTTGGGCTCATTTTCAAGAAGCATCACTAGTCGATCAAGACCCCAAGCGATACCACCGTGTGGAGGTGTTCCAGAGCGAAAAGCTTCGAGCATGTAAAATAAATTTTTCTCTGCTTCTGTTTTAGATACACCCATGATTTCATAAACCGCAAGCAATGCTTCTGGCTTGTGATTACGAATACTGCCTCCTCCTATCTCAGAACCATTGAGCACGATGTCGTATTGGTTAGTGAGAATATTCGGGATGTTTTCTTTGTTCAGTAAATCTTTTTCGTATTCTGGTTGTGCACCAGAAAATGGATTATGCGTAAACGTCCATTCTCCCGTGGCATTTGGATTTGTTTTTTTGTCAGTTTTCTCAAAGAAAGGAAAATCTACAATCCAACAAAATGCCAGAAGGTTTGGGTCTTCTTTATTTTCTCTTATATCTGGTCTATCTGTCTCATATTTTTCTATAGCTTCTTTATAAGAAATTCTAGGAAATGGGATTTGTTGGATTTTCTTTTCAGGATAAAGTTCTGTTACTAGAGCAATTAAAAGTTTTTCATTAAGTTCCATCACATCTTCTCTTCCCACAAAGCTCATCTCTAAATCTAGTTGAGTGAACTCCGGCTGTCTGTCACCTCGGAGATCTTCGTCGCGCATACATTTTGCCATTTGAAAATATCTTTCCATACCTGAAGCCATGAATAATTGTTTGTACTGTTGGGGAGCTTGAGGTAGGGCATAAAATTTACCTTTTTCGAGTCTTGAAGGCACTATAAAATCTCGGGCTCCTTCTGCTGTTGATTTAGAAAGAATAGGTGTCTCTATTTCTATAAAATTTTCTTTATCTAAATAATCTCTAATAAATTTCACTAATTTATGTCTATGCCTGATATTCTTCTGCATCCTCGGTCTGCGTAAATCAAGGTAGCGATAAGTTAATCGGTTCACTTCTCCAATCTCTTTACCATCGCTCGTCACATCAAATACCGGAGTAATGGCTTCGTTTAGTATTTCAATATTATTTACTTCTAGCTCAACATCACCATTCTGAACTTCTGTGTTTATGTTCTTTTCTGGTCTTTTATTTACTTTGCCTGTGATTTGGAGAACCCATTCTGGTCTCATCATCTTGGCATTTTCTATCGCTTCTATTTTTGTGGGGAGGACAACGCACTGAACAGTACCTGTCATATCTCTCATATCAAAGAAAACCATTTTACCCTGATCACGACGAATATTTACCCAGCCCGAAATGGAAACCTCTTCTCCTGTATGAGTTACTAGATCTTTAATATAAGTTCGTTTCATTATTCGTGGTGAATTAAACCTACTTTTTTTCTCACTTCTACCATCTTTTCATGAACTATTTTTCTCATTTTCATCCCTCCTTCTTTAATAATCCGCTCTACTTCTTCTGGTTTATTCTCCCACTCTTTTCTCCTTTCTCTCATCGGTCCAATAAAGGCTTTTAAATCTTTTATCAATTCTTCTTTGAGTTCTTTGTATTTTCCCTTTTTATCTTCATATAATGCATCCAAACTTTTTTTATCTCTTAGGAGTGAATGAACCGCATAAACATTTGTTGGTACTCCTGATTCTGAGTCCGTTATAATACTCATTACCGCTTTTTCTATTTCTTCATCTGTGGCAAATAGAGAAATAACATTGTTGTAGCTCTTACTCATCTTTTGACCATCGGTACCCAAAACGGTCTGCATATTTTCAATAATCAATTCCTTGGGTAGTTTAAAAGTTTCCCCAAAAGCATTATTAAATTTTAGAGCTGTATCTCGAGTGATTTCGACATGTTGTTTTTGGTCTTTACCAACAGGCACTACATCTGCATCGTGTATGAGAATGTCCGCAGCCATAAGGAGTGGATAATTAAACACCCCAGCATTGATTTCTTTGTTTTTAGCTTCTGAGTCTTTAAAGGCATGGGCTCGCATCAAATACGGCATGGTGGTTAAACATCCGAATATCCACGCAAGTTCAGCCACGTGTGGAACGTCGGATTGTAAATATAAAGTAGTTTTTTCTGAATCAAGCCCAATACCCAAATAGTCTAGAATTACTTCTCTTGAGTTTTTTTCTAGTTCTTCTTTGTTTTGAAGAGAAGTGAGGGCGTGTAGATTAGCAACAAAAATTCGTGCATCATATTCGTTTTGCAAATCCACGAACTGCTTCATCGCACCAAAATAGTTGCCGATGTGTGGACGACCAGTAGGCTTTACACCAGAAACCAGTATTTTCTTATCTGACATATGAAAATAATATCAAAATAAGGCTTGTTTTGGAAGGCTAGAAAAGCAGAGCCACTACAGGGATAAATAGCCAAATAGTGAAAAACTGAGCAGGAACAAAAAATTGATCAACTATATTTGGGAAATGATACACCGAAGCTACAGGCACGATGTGATAAAGAATTGAACCTACGAGTCCTAAAATAGAAACTACGAGTAAAATGAGTTTCAATCCTCTCTTTAATCCCCCACTATAATCGGCTGAAACGTGTTTATTCACCACAAAAAATATTGGGATGAAGAATATAAATAGAATCATAATATGATTCCAAAAGAGTTGATCCGAACCTTTGAGTACGGTCAAGGTTTTTACAAAAAAAGCTTGGGTGTACAGAAGTATTGAAATATAAAGTGCGATAACAATCGACACTAACTTGTTTTCCATAATTTAATTATATACCTTCTTTCTTTAAATCTTCAATTAATTTCTTTGCTTCTTTGGATAATTTCTCGGGTAATTTAACAGTAATACGAACATACAAATCTCCTCTTCGATTATTTCCTTGGGGCACACCCTTACCTTTCACTCTTAAAATAGTTCCAGAATTAGTACCAGTCGGGATTTTCAATTCAATTTCTCCATCAAGAGTAGTGACATTTTTTATTGTACCCAAAAGTGCATCAGACAACTTTATAGAAATATCCATCACCAAGTTATAACCTTCTTTGCGAATATTAGGATGATGCTTCACGTGTACTCGAACGTACAAATCTCCAGCCTGACCATTTTCGATTGTTTCTCCCAAACCACTCATTCTAACCGCTTGGCCATCTTCAATTCCTGAGGGGATAACGATGCTCACTTCTTTTTGTTTAACTAATTTGCTGTTTATACTAATCTTGCGTGTCACTCCAAAAATAGATTCATGAAAAGTTAGTTCGATGTCCACCTGTACATCTCGTCCTTTACGCATTCTTCGTCCTCCGAACATACTGCCTAAAATATCGCTTAAATCGATATCTTCAAATCCTTGACCGTTTGAAGTAAAGCCAGAAAAATCAAAACCTCCAAATCCGTTGGCTCCTCCAAAACCACTGAATCCATTTTGTCCTCCTGAAAAAGAAGAGTTCGAACCGAACGAGTCATATTGGGCTCGTTTATTTTTATCTCCTAAAACCGAATACGCCTCACTCACCTCTTTGAATTTGGCCTCATTTCCTCCTTTTTTGTCGGGATGATATTCATGAGCCAGTTTTCTAAATGCTTTTTTTATTTCATCTTCAGACGCATTTTTAGAAACACCGAGGATTTTATAATAATCCTTGTTCATTTTAACTTGTGGCTTCAGGTCCCTTGTCTTTGAATTCAGCGTCCTTCACTTCTGGTTCTGTTTTTGGTTCTTCGCCACTTGGTTGAGCTTGGTTCTTCGAGAGATACTCGCCGATTTTTTGAAGTTCTGTAGACAAAGCATCTGTGGCAGATTTAATTGATTCTACGGAAGCCGTGGTAGATTCGCGCTCTTTCTTTAACACAGAAATCTTGTCGTTCACCAATGTTTTTATTTCTTCAGGAATATTCGTATTATCTTTGAGCGATTTTTCTGCTGTGTAAATAAGTTGTTCAGAAATATTCTTGGCATCTACTAGATCTTTTTTCTTCACATCTTCGCTCGCATTAGCTTCAGCATCCTTTTTCATTTTCTCTATCTCATCTTTTGAAAGTCCCGATGATGCTTCGATACGAATGGATTGCTCTTTGCTTGTAGTTTTATCTTTCGCCTTTACACTTAAAATACCATTAGCATCAACATCAAACGAAACTTCAATTTGGGGCATTCCTCGAGGAGCTGGAGGAATTCCATCTAAAATAAATTGTCCGAGAGATTTGTTGTCAGAAGCCATGGTTCGATCTCCCTGAACAATATGAATCTCCACAGAAGTTTGATTATCTGCAGCGGTAGAAAAGACCTGAGATTTAGATGAAGGAATGGTAGTATTTCTTTCTATTAGTTTTGTAGCCACACCTCCCATTGTTTCTATCCCAAGCGAAAGAGGAATGACATCAAGAAGTAGAATATCTTTCACGTCTCCAGAAAGTATGCCTCCTTGAATGGCTGCACCAAGAGCAACGACTTCGTCTGGATTAATAGATTTGTTGGGTTCCTTTCCAAAAAATTTCTTTACTGCATCACTTATAGCGGGCATACGAGTTTGTCCTCCAACGAGAATCACTTCATTCAAGTCAGCAATTTTGAATGGAGAGGCTTCAACTGCTCGTTTAGTAATAGTCATTGCTCGATCAATAAATTCCGCGGTCAATTCTTCGAGCTTGGCTCGACTCATTTTCATCAAGAGGTGTCTTGGTCCAGAAGCATCTGAAGTAATGAACGGGATGTTGATTTCTGATTCAACAGCCGTAGAAAGTTCAATCTTGGCTTTTTCTGCAGCTTCATCCAGTCGTTGAAGAGCAAGAGCATCTGTTCTGATGTCTATACCTGATTCTTTCTTGTATTCATCAGCAATCCAATTAATTATTTTTTGATCTATATCCTTACCTCCTAGGTGGCTGTCCCCGTCTGTAGACTTAACTTCAACTACATCATCTCCCACTTCAAGAATTGAGATATCAAACGTCCCTCCTCCAAAATCAAATACAGCTACCTTTTCATTTTTCTTTTTATCAAACCCGTATGCTAGAGCAGCGGCCGTTGGTTCATTAATAATTCTCATCACTTCCAAACCAGCGATTTGTCCTGCATCTTTGGTTGCTTTTCTTTGAGCATCATTAAAATACGCTGGGACAGTGATAACTGCTTGAGTTATTTTTTCTCCAAGTTTTGCTTCTGCATCAGTTTTTAATTTTTGAAGAATCATCGCAGAGATTTCTTCTGGACGAAGATTTTTGTCTCCCATCTTCACTAACACCCCACTTTCGGGCGAAGCCGAAATCTCGAAAGGCACTGTGACTTTATCTTTTTGTACAGCAGGATCAGAGAAAGCATGCCCGATAAAACGTTTAATACCGAACACTGTGTTTTTTGGATTTGTTACCGCTTGTCTACGAGCAAGGAGACCAACTAACCGTTCACCGGTTTTAGATATTGCGACTATAGAAGGGGTGGTTCGAGCACCTTCTGCGTTTTCTATAATTTTTGGAGCCCCCACTTCCATCACTGCGACAGCAGAGTTGGTGGTTCCTAGATCTATACCGATGATTTTAGCCATATGTTTGTGTGTTAGTTCTCAATAATAGCACATATTTTATGAAATGTATCTATTCTTTGTCAAATCTACTCAAAATGCCCTATCTTCACTTTTGCGGGACGAAGAACTCGACCATTTAATATATATCCTTTTTGCATAACCTCAAGGATTTTGTGGTCTTCATCTTTGTTTTCAACTTTGGTCAAACCTATGGTTTCGTGTTCATTTGGGTCAAAAATCTCCCCTATTGGGTTCGACTCTTCGAGCCCAATGGATTTCAGTATTCCGAATAGCTGATTATAAATTGCTTCTGCATCTTTGTTCCCATGATTAATAGCCAAAGAGAAACTATCCAAAACAGGAACAAGTTGATTAATAATTCCCGCACCAGCAAATTTAAGAAATTCGGTTTTCGCTTCTTCATCTTGTTTTCGAAGATTAACAAAATCTGCTTGGGCACGTTGCCACTTATCTAAATATTCTTTAGCTTTTTCCTCGGCTTCTTTCAGTTTTCCCCGAAGTTTTTTTACTGTTTCTTGAGCTGATTCTTCTGCGACAACAGAATCGTCTAAATTATCAGCATCAAGGGTGATGTCGTCGTGTTCGTCTGTCATAATATAATTATTATACTATCTCTTTGACCACTGAGGAGCTTTACGAGCTTTTTTCAAACCGAACTTGCGTCTTTCTTTTGCTCTAGGATCTCGTTTAAGATATCCTGCTGATTTTAATTTACCTCTGAGACCTAGGTCGTGGATAATGAGAGCTCGAGCTATGCCGTGTCGAAGTGCATCGGCTTGAGAAGAAACCCCTCCTCCTTTAATGAGAGCTGAAACAGTAAATTTTTGATCCAAACTTAAAATATCAAAAGCAGATTTCACTACATTTCTTAATTCTGGAGTGGGAAAATAATTTTCGAATTCTCGATTGTTTATAGAAATGCTAAACTTCACTGAAGGTGTGAGGCGAACACGAGCGGTTGAAGTCTTTCTTCGACCGACTGCACCAATGTATTTATCTGTTGATATTTTTGTCGCGGTCATATTAATCTTTTATAGTTAAATTCTTTATCATCTGTGGTCGAAGTTTGTTTTTAGGAAGCATACCGAGAACAGCCATTCGCAGAACTTCTTTTTCTCCTTTCGCATCAATCACTTGTTGCATTGAACGGGTTTTCAAACTTCCAGGATAACCGGAGTGTGTAGCATATGTTTTATCTCGTTTCTTTCTTGCATCAATCCAAAATTTAGAAGCATTAAGGACTTCGACTTTTACATCGGGAATTTTATTCTTGGCAAAATCTGTTCTATTTTTACCCATTAGAAGCACCGCTACTTCTGTAGCCACTCGCCCGATTCTTTTTCCTGTTGCATCAAGTGTGTGTTTCATTTTGATTAGATAAATTCAATTATAGCCATCGGCGCTCCATCAGATGTTCGACGAATCATTTTTGTGATTCTTGTATATCCACCCTTGGTCGATTTGTACTTTGGAGAAAGAGTGAGAGCGATTTTCTTCGCAGCAATTTTACCCACTCGACTTTCAAGTTCACGACGACTAGCCAGGGTTGCCTTTTTTCCAAAAGTCACGAGCTTCTCTACAAACGGGCGAAGTTCTTTGGCCTTAGCCTCAGTAGTCTTAATTTTCTCTTTAACCACAAGTGAATAAGCCAAAGATGCGAGAAGAGCTTTGCGTTGCTTGGCTGGTCTTCCGAATTTTCTGTTTGTATTGTGGTGTCTCATAACCTTGGGCTAATACTTTATACTATTTTAGAGTTATTCCAAACTCACCTAAAGCTTTTCTGATTTCTTGAATACCCTTTGAACCAAGACCTTCGATCTCAAGCAAATCCTTCTCTTTTTTTCTAGCCAAACCACCCACGGTTCGAATATTGGCATTTGAAAGAGCGTTTTGTGTTCGAGCAGAAACATCAAGAGATTCAATTCTGGTTTTTAGAACTTCCGGATCAATTTCCCCTCTTGAAGCTGCCTCTTTGCTCATGGTTTTTGAAGATACAACAATCTCTGGTTCTTCTTCTTTGAAACCAACAACAGCTTTTAGTTGGTTTATCATTACTTCGATTGATTTAGTCAGAGCATCTTTTGGAGAGATAGTACCATCTGTTTCAATAAAGATTTTAAGTTTATTAAAATCAGTTCTGTCTCCAACACGCATATTCTCCACTTCATAACTTGCTCGACGAATTGGGGTAAACACACCATCGAGAGCGATGGTTCCTATATCAACACGATTTTTTTCTAACATTTCTTTAGGAACAAACCCGAGACCTTTTTCTGCGTAAATTTCCATTTCAAGTTCTGAAGACTTAGTTGTAAGGGTAGCGATGATTTGTTCTGGATTGAGAACTTCTACTTGACCAGGAAGATCTAAATCGCCAGCTGTTATCACTTTCTCTCCTTTAATTTTTAGATTAATGGTTTGTGGTTCATCTGTAGAAAAACGCATTCGCACTTTCTTCAAATTAAGGAGAATAGTGATGACATCCTCTTTGATACCATCCATCACTGAAAATTCGTGACTCACTCCTGAAATCTTGACCGAGGTAATAGCTACACCCGGAAGAGATGAAAGAATTATTCTTCGAAGACTATTGCCCAAAGTGTGTCCATAACCTGGATAAAGTCCTTCTATCTCGAAAACTCCACTTACCCCTTCTTCAGAGATAATTTTTGGTTTCGATGGAAGTAGGATTGTATAATCAGCCATAAAAATATAAAAAGTTAAATTATGATCTACTATAGAATTCAAGCACTGCACTAAGGTCAAAAACATTTTCTCCTGGTGCGTACACCGGAAAACCCACAACCTTGGCTTCTCTCTTTGCTCCATTGACCGTAATCCACGCTGGAACTGTAACCGTTTTCATTCGCTCCTCAACCTCTCCAAAAAGAGGACTTTGAGTACTCGCTGTTCTAACCGCCAATTCCTTTCCAACAGCGAGTTTCATTGAAGGTATCGTGACTCGCTTGCCGTTGACCAAGGCATGACCGTGGGCGGCGATTTGCCGTCCTTGGGCACGAGTCTTGGCAAACCCAGAGCGATAGAGAATATTATCTAAACGAAGTTCAAGTGATTGGTACAAAGCTTGGAGTGGTTCTGCTGAACGAATAGCTTCTTTAACATATTTAGCAAATTGTTTTTCTGTGATGCCGTACGAGAAGCGAGCTTTTTGTTTCTCTATTAATTGTCGACCGAATTCTGATTTTGGTCGTTGAGGAACTTTGCCGTTTTTTTCTTTTCGAGAAAGTGAAATAGCGTATTTTTGAGTTTGGGTTTTTTCAAATATTGGAGCTCCGAGTCTGCGAGCAATTTTGTATTTTGGTCCGATTTTCATAAAATTTAAGCTCTTCGTGGTTTAGGAGGTTTGGGTCCATTATGAGGAACTGGAGTCATATCAGAGATGGTGGTGAGGTTAATACCTTTTGAAATAAAACCTCGAATAGCCGATTCACGTCCAGACCCCACTCCTTTGACTATAACTTTCACATCTTTGATTCCAAATACAGCCGCGTTTTCTGCAATTTTTTCTCCAATTTTTGCAGCAGCAAATGGTGTTCCTTTCTTGGCACCTTTAAATCCCAACGCCCCAGAAGTTGACCAAGCTAAAGTATTACCTTTAGGATCAGTTAAAACTAATTTGGTATTGTTGTAAGTTGATTCAACATAAAGCACTCCGGATTCAAATCTTTTCTTTGAGCTCGAATTTGTTTTAGGTGTAGGAGCTGTTTCCACCACTTCTACTGGTGTTGGTGTTTCTTCTACTCCTTCAGCTTTTATAATTTTTTTCTTTCCCATTTTATTTATAGTGAACTCATCGAACTATTTCTTTTCAGCTATTTTGCGGCCAGTACCCATGGTCTTGCGAACATTTCCACGACGAGTGCGCGAATTTGTTTTAGTTCTCTGACCTCTGACGGGTAAACCGCGAGTGTGTCGAACTCCTCTATACGCCTTTATGTCCTTCAAGCGTTTAATATTTCCTGCCACTTCTCGCTTTAGATCTCCTTCAAGGGTCAGTGATTCAATTAAAGTTCTAATTTTGTTCTCGTCTACAGTAGAAATATCTTTTGGTCGTTTTTCCCTTGGAACTCCTGCGTCTTTTAGGATTTTCGCTGCTCGAGAACGACCAACACCAAAAAGCACAGTTAAACCGATGTCAATACGCTTGTCTTCTGGGATGGTAATTCCGAGGATTCTCATTTTTAACCTTGTCGTTGTTTATGTCGTGCGTTTCCCTTGCAAATCACATATACATAGCCCTTTCTACGGACAATTTGGCACTTAGAGCACATTTTCTTGACCGAAGCTTTGACTTTCATAGTGAATTGGTATTCTAGCTTATCTTAATTTTAGTGTCAACGGGGGGTGTGGGTAGGATGCTTATTTATAGCCGTTTTATGATACGCGCTTTACCTCCGTATGGTTCTAACTCCAAAAGAACCCTATCACCAACAAGCACTCTAATACGATGCAATCTCATCTTTCCAGACAAATATGAAAGCATCTCTGCTTCATCTCCATCGATTTTCACTTTAAACATTATGTTTGGAAGAGCTTCTACGACTGTTCCCATTCTTTCTAGGGCTGTTTTGTCTGCCATTTAGTTTGTTGAATTTTCTATTATTTTAATTTTTGTTGAATCAGAAGGGAAAACATTTTTCCAAAACGGCCGTACAACTGCATTCGCTTCGAGTATGCCAGGATAGCTTTTCTTTAGTATCGTGTCTAGTTCAGTTTTTTGTTTACCCACTAAATCTTTCTTAAGAGCATCCTCATCAGTGAGATATATTGCAGTCGCACTTCCAGCAACTTGGAAACTGAGTTGATCGGTTTTTAACAAATCTCTGGCCGATTGACCGATGAAAGTTAGATCTAATTTAGAAAGATCTGGGACATCAACAGGAATTGACTCCGGATTCGTGAGTTTCTTCATGGCCAGGAAATTTGCGAGGTCAACCTTCTTGAACATCACCCCATACAAATCAGCGTGAACATTGACTGTCACCCCCTTATCCGTAGGGTTAGTTTGAGGAAGATTATTATAAGTAATATAAACAAGATTGGGGAAGATAATAAAATCAGGAGGAACTTGTGCTTTGGCCTGACTCATCAATTCGGTTTTTAGTTGAGTTTGAAGAGTAGTATTCGCTGCCGAAAGGTCTGCATCACTCACTTTTTTTCTCATCCCCACAAATCCTCCAGTCATAGAAGTTTTAGAACGAGCAAAGATTGTGGTGAATTTTGGATCTCCTTTAAAACCAGGGATGGTAAAGTCTGATAAATCTATATTGTATTCAGCACCTGGTTGATCTGCCCAAACTATTGTTTCCACAGAACCTGGGATGAGAGAACCGTTGACCATTTTCTGTCCAGGGACAACAATTTCATTTGGAATTCTAAAAACTTTTCCATCTGGTGTTTGAAAACGAGTATTCTTTATTAATTTTTGTTCGGCTTTGCCTGAATTGTTATAAACTACGATTGAACCGCTGGCCTTTATAGAAACATTCTCTTCGCCCGAAGCAGGAGTCTTCACTCCCTTATCTTCAGAAAGTTTAACTACGCTAAACAACAAAACTTTATCCCCGCTTTTATAAGCGGTGTAGGTATCTTTTGTAAACGACAAGGCAGAGGTCTTTGGGGTATAAGTCACCGTTGCCCCAGAAAAAAGAGAAAAGATAGCAAAAGCCAAGATAAGAACCCCAACACTTGCTCCTATCCACAAAAACTTTTTTGAATATTTAGAACTTCCTCTCCCAAAAGAAGATCTAGGCCTCTGAATCGGTTCTTCATAATCAGAAACTTTGATTTTTGTCTTAGCTTTGGAATCTTCTTCGATTACATTTAAACGTCTGCGGTTTTCTGGGATAGGAATACTCCGAATTGATTTTCTTCCGTTTGGAGCGATGATGTCGTCAATGTTCTTCGGCATAATTATAGATTAATTGTATATTAAACTAACAAATTTGAAAATGCCCCGAGGATAGCCAACTTGTGGTTAACCGGTTCGTTTCGAGGTAACCTTATTAACTCTTTTATAAAATGATTATCAACTCCAAACGCGGTAATGTTTGTATCTGGGAGGATGCTTTCAATTAAAGTTTTGGCTATATTTTCAAACGGAGTTGGGGAAACTAGATAGACAACATATGGTGAATCAATTTTAAAATGCTCCGTTTTATCCCAAAGATCTTTGAATTCTTTTGTAGAAGATGATACAGCTTCATTTATTATTCGAGTTGTCTTTGCATCTAAAGAATCGTTCACAAAAAGAGTGAGGTTTGGACCAGTCATCCTCTTCACATTATTTAATCCAAAAGGGATATTTAAAGATTGCCCATGTTTACCTAAATGTACGAACTGAAGGTTAGTATTCTCTCCATTCATAGTGATTAATAGAACCGATGGAGTATTTTGAAAAACTTGTCCGACAATTTTAGATAGAACATCAACAAATTTTAAAGTATGAATTCCTTTCTTTATTCCAAAATATTTGCAAACCTCGTCTTCTATATAACGAATAAGGTGGTCGTGCGTAATTTGGTGAGTAATCTCTCCACTATGAGAAATGACTATTTTATCCACAGAAATATTTTTCTTGATTCTGGTTAAACATACCTTAACTTTACCCAACAGAGTCTCTGCCAACTCTGATTCGGTAGGCGTCTCTTCAAAGACAAGAGACATTTGGGCACTAGAGATAATTTCTGGAAGTTCTGTTTTGGAGTTTTTCACCACAGCCACACCCACAGCACTGGATGACAAATCTATAACCAAAGTGTTCATCCTTATATTCTACCTCGAAAAAAGATTTATTGAAGTACGGCTTTAATACGTCGCACCCCCGCAGAAACTGCTTCTTCTTTAAAGATTTTAAAATGCTTGGGTGCCCCATTGGGGTTAGTCGCCAGTTCAGAAGTATTAGACACGTGCGGTCCTCCACAGAATTCTTTAGAGATAATACTTCCCTTTCCATCTTCTATAAAATAAACAGATACCATATCTCCATATTTCGTTCCGAATTCCATTTCTGCTCCAAGTTTCTCCGCTTCTTCTTTATTCATTTCTTTGCGAACCACCTCTAAACCTTTCTTGATATATTCGTTCACTAACTCTTCGACTTTTTGTTTCTCTTCGTCAGTCATCTTGCGGTCAAATAGGAAATCTATACGAAGTCGTTCTTCGGTGATGTTTGAGCCCTTTTGCTTCACACCCTTACCCAACACTTCTTGGAGAGCAGAGAGGAGTAGATGGTGTGCGGTGTGAAGTTTGATTGTCTCTGGATTATGGTTAGCCAATCCTCCTTTGAACATGCCCGCAGAAGAAGTTTGAGAGAGTTTCTGGTGCTCAGCTAATTTTTTATTAAAATCTTCTAAATTAATAGCCCAACCTTTTTCTTTAGCCAATTCAACTGTAAGTTCTATAGGGAAACCATAAGTAGTAAAGAGAATAAACGGATCAGTTCCATTTTCAAATTCTTTCATCCCCCTGTCGAGTGTTTCCCTGAATTTATTTTCTTCTTTTTTAATTTCTTCCTTATCTTCTAAAACATAAACTCCTTCATAAATTTTTCTTATTTTGTCAGCCACTTCTTCCAATGGTTCTTTAGAAAATCTAACCGCTCGACGAATTAGTTTACGGAGAATATAGCCTGCGCCCGTGTTCGACGGCCTTACTCCATCAGAAACGAGAAAAAGTGCCGCCTTCACATGATCAGCCACAATACGTTCTTCTTTGGTTTTTTCACCGCTAAACAAATCTGTCTCATAGACACTTTTTGCTTCTTTGACCTGAACTAAAAGTCTTTCTAGCCCCATGCCCGTATCCACCCCTTTTGTTTCTAGTGAAGTATATTTACCATCTCTAGATTTATAATATTCGTTGAAAACAATATTCCAAATTTCTACGCCATTGATATAAATTTCTGTAGTTGGTCCACAAGGACCTTCATCACCCGTCGGCCCCCAAAAGTTATCCGCTCTGTTGTGGTTTTTTATGATGATGTTCGAATCTATAGATTTCCAAATCTTTCTAGATTCTTCATCTGCTGGGGTTTCTGCATCCCCTTCGAATACAGAAACATAGTCAATCTTTAAACCAAGTTCCTTGGTAATAAATTCATATCCATATTCTATGGCTTCCTTTTTCCAATATCCCCCAAACGAAAAGTTCCCAAGCATCTCGAAGAAAGTCAGGTGGGTGTCATCCCCAACATCATCAATATCTCCGGTGCGTACGCATTTTTGAACAGTAACTATGTTTCTTGAACCAAAGTCTTTCTCGGCGTCTTTAGGATGAGTATAGTAAACTTTGAATTGTTGCATGCCCGCACTTGTAAACAAAACTGACGGATCGTTCTCGGGTATAAGTGAAGCCGAAGGTCGAGGCACATGACCTTTTCTCTCAAAGAATTTTAAAAATTTTTCCCTTAATTCAGTTGAATTCATAATAGAAATATAGCACTAAATAAAGGTTTTCAAAACTTGAAAATCTTCCATCAATGTCTCCTTGGAATGTTGATTATAAATAGCCACGGCGGGGTGATAGAGAGGTACAACTTTCACTTTTTCTCCCGCGATTTTTGTTTCAAACACTTTCCCATGTAAATCACTAATTGAACCAAGTTCTTTTTCTAGTCCATACCTATTCATAATATATTGCATTGAAAACCGTCCGAGAGTAACAACAACTTTTGGTTTAATTATTTCAATTTGTCTATCCAGAAACGGTGCGTAGATTTCTATTTCTTCTGGAAGCGGATCCCGATTCTTCGGTGGTCTATCTTTCACTATGTTTGTGATGTAAACAGATTCTCTAGGGATATTTATAGATTTTAAAAATTCATCGAGCAGTTTTCCTGAACGACCACAAAACGGTCTGCCTGTTTCGGCTTCATTTTTCCCCGGTGCTTCTCCAATAAAAACAATTTTTGCAAAATGATTTCCTTCACCGATAACAGGAAAAACTTTATCTCTAATTCTGTCTGCGTAGAGTGGAGAACTTGAAAGGTGAAGTATTTCGTCTTTTATCTCCTTGAGTTTCTTGGTGCGTTCATCCATTAAAAATTTATTTCTTCAAACTTCCAGTGATTTTGTGTTCAATAAACCAAAGAGCAGTGAAGGCAAAGAGGGTAACTATGGTAGAAAAAACAGCCAAAGGGATGAATCCGTATCCCACTGCTGCTCCTATACCTGCGGTAATCCATAGACCTGCAGCTGTAGTAATGCCCGAAGCATGATCTTGATTATGATCATGATTATGAAGGATAGCTCCCCCTCCGATAAAACCAATACCCATAATGAGACCTTGGAGGACATACATCAATCCAGGAGAACCTGGGTCGATGACCGGTGCAGCTAGCTTGCTAATAACAACAAAAAGACACGCACCTAAAGCTACTAACCCATAAGTTCTCATTCCAGCGGTTTTCCCCGCAAATGAACGCTCTATACCTAAAAGTGCACCGAGGAACAAAGCTAGAATTGTTTGAAAATAAACCGAATGAACAAATATATTTAAAGTCATATTATATTTCTTTTATTTTTAAAATTTCCAAAAGTCGTGGACTGTTCTCGATCATATCATGAAGATTCCCTTTTTCTGGATAATTCCATCCTATCATAATCAGTTTCTGACACTCTCCATAATGAATGGCTGTGCTAGAAAATTTTGTGTTAGTAATGAGCCAACCTTCAGAAAGTTTCCTTTCTCTACCACCATAATCAAAGGTGGTTTCTTTTAAATCATCGAATCTCGCTTTCACATACAGAACTACTTTCAAATCAGATTTAATGCCTAATTCATTGTGGAACTTGGCCTCAGCCATAATTAACTTCTCATCATTCCAAGCGACCACATCTACTTCATGAGGCACACAAGCACCTAAAACAGTCTGATCAGTCAGGGTTTGGAAACCTTTGTCTTTAAAATATTCTGCGATGAATTGTTCAAACGGAAATCCTGTTGGCCCGAGCTCCATAACCGCCCGTCGGATAGAATAACGCATAGCCACTGGTTTTTTCCATTTATGGAGTTGATCAAAGGCATGTTTGTAAATATCTGCTGTACTCATTCCCTCATGAAGTTCTGACTTTATATAAGCCAATACATCCTCCGTCGCCTCATCAGTTGCTCCAGAACGTTTTAAAGACGAACAAAGTTTTTCTTCATTAAAAAGTTCCCGCTGTCCAGTGGACTTTATGATATAAATCTCATTTTCCATAGAAGACATGGGTTTAGTATATCTCATCCACCACCCCTCCACCAAGGCATTCATCATCATTATAAAAAACAATAGATTGTCCTACAGCAAGACCTCTTTGAGGTCCGTCGAAGGTAACAGTTGATTCATTCAAATCAATAAAAACTTTTTCTCCTCTATATCTAATTCGTGCATGGGTTGGGGCACCTTGTAGATTCATATCTCTTAATTTTATTTTTATTGGGGAAAGTTCTTTTATTTCTGTTTCGTCGTCTGAAACAGTAATAGTATTCATTTTCATATCTTTAGACACAACATAAAATGCCTTCGAATCAGGAACATTGTGATTCACTTCAAATCCATGTCTTTCTCCAATGGTGTAATAAATTGCACCTCTGTGCTTGCCTATTATTTCTCCTTTTGTGTTTAAAACATTTCCAGATTGGATTTCAAGAAAGTGAGGAAGAAAGGTTTCCAAATCTACATCCCCGAGGAAACAAATTCCTTGACTATCCTTTTTAAAAGCCACAGGAATATCATTTTTTTTTGCTAACGAACGAACTTCTTTTTTTTCTAAATCACCCACAGGAAACAAGACATGCTTTAAATCATCCGGAGTCAAAGTCCAAAGAAAATAACTCTGGTCTTTCTCTTTATCTTGTCCTTCAAAGATTTGATTATTTTTGTTTTGAGCATAATGACCAGTGGCAATAAAATCTGCTCCTAACTCTTTTGCTTTTTTCCAAAAGACACCAAACTTTATTTCTCTGTTGCATAAAATATCTGGATTGGGGGTTCGGCCAAGCTCGTATTCGGTAATCATCTTATCAGCCACAGATTTTTTATATTCTTCTTCAAAATCAAAAAATAAAAATGGGATATCAAGAGTTATAGCTACTCGCATCGCGTCTCTCCGTTCTTCTCTCCAAGTACAAGGAAGAAAATCTGGGCTCCAAACTTTAATAAAAACGCCAGTAACCTCAAACCCTTGTTGCTTCAAAAGAGCCGCCGAGACAGCAGAATCAACCCCTCCTGAGAGTCCTACGAAAACTTTTTTGCCTTTCATATTATTTATGGTGAGCCTGTTGAATCATTTATTCAAGTATAATTCCCTATTTGTCTGATGTTCGTCAAATGTCTTTGCATAATACGCATTACCTTTTTTATCCGTTAAAAAATACAAATACGAAGAACTCGTTGGATGGATGGCAGCAATGATACTTTCTAATCCAGGATTAGAAACTGGGATTTGAGGCAACCCTTTGGTTTTATAAGTTTCTGGCGCTGAATCAACTTGTAGAGCCATCCCTATCTTCAATCTTTTCCAAAGTATGCCCGAAACAATTTTTCTATCTTTATCCGTCCTTATTTCTGATTCTATGATTGCCGCCATATTTATTATTTCATCTAAACTATGCCCAGAGACCTTGATTTCTTTATCTAATTTGGCTGTTTTTAATTCAAAATTATTTTTAAAAAGTTTAAGAATAGATGAAGCAGTGGCTCCTACTTCTATAAAATAAGTATCTGGAAATAAATATCCCTGTTGAGCAAGAAATAAAAATTCGCGATGATCAAATTTTAAAAATCTCTCATCAAATAAATCAGAAATCTGCTTGTTAGTAAAACCTTCAGGAATCGTTATTTTCACTGTCTCTATATCATGTTCTGCTCTAGCAATACGCCACGCCAGAGTAAAAACATTTTCTTTGTCAGACAAATAATAATCTCCTGCTTTCATTCCTCGTTCACCCCCGACACTGATTGCAAAAATTCTGAACCATAATGGTGAACGAATTATATCCTTCGTTTCTAACTGGTTTGCTAGTTGATCCAATCCTATCCCCTCTTGAACCGTGAAGATGCTGTTTTGAGGAAACTTTTCTGGTGGAGTGATTAAGAAAACATAAACAAAAACCAAAATGGCCACAAGGCCAAGAATTGAAATTTCCCAAATTTTCCTAATACGATTATCCTCCATTTTTAAATCGGGAGATTAGAAGGAGCTTCTGCTTTCTTTGAAGGAATACGAGTGAGCGTAGGAGTGGCTGCAACAATCGAACTTGGGAAGTGAAAGAGTGTGGCTAACTCTTCGGTCGTAAGAATAAATGGCTTGCCATGGAAATGTTTAAAGGGAACATTAAAAAATGATCGACGTTTATAAGCTTCGAGGAGCTTGGTTTCATTTTGAGCTTTTTTCTTGCCTTTAAAATCTTGCCATGGATAATCATATCCAGCATTAAAATCTGGTTTGAAACCGTTCAAAGAAGATGAACTAAATTGAGCAAAACTTCCTATAAGACCGCCTATATTTGTAGCGTTAAAGGAATCTTTTTCTGCAAAGTAAGTGGCACGAATCATAGTATCAAAAGCCGGTTTAGCAGAAGCTCTTTCTATAGCAGCTATGACATCTTGTTGACCCTTGGAAGGCTGGGGAGAAGCTTTTTTGTCTTCAGTTTTGGGTGTTGCTTTTGTTAAAATTTCTTTTATTTCTTTCTCTATTCCCACTTTCCAATCAGGTTTAATAAATACTCGACCATATTTTAATCCTTCTTTAGTATGACCTTGAATCAATATTTGAAACCAAGCATTTTCACCTTTCTTAAGAGAACCCAAAAATTCTAACATCGGCACTATAGGGTCATTTTTATATTCTTCTTTTTCAGTTTTATCTAATCCATAATCAATATAAGTTTTAATCGGATAAGCATCCGCTTTGGTTAAGGCATATTGACCAATCCAACCTATAGAAATTTTTTCTGGATCTCGATGAATACCAAGAGTATAATCTGAAACTTCGTGAACTTCTGCATTGGGAAACTGTGCATAAAGTTGGGATTCCACACGACCCTTAGATGCTTTCAAGCACCAAATATAAAAATGGACTTCACCTCCTTTAGATACCAGCTCAAGAGAAAACCATGTGCGAACTCGACCTTTGAGATAAACATCCAAAAGAGTGCCAACTCCAGTGTTATGAAGAGTGTTTAAGAAAATCTCCATAGCCAGTGGAGATTTCACCATTTCTCGAGGAATTTTTATTTCCAACAAAACTGAACCTTGAGAAGCAATCCATTCGCGTCTTTTATAATTAAGCCAAAGGATAAACCAATATCTAATCAATATTAAAGAGATCCAAACTGGAGAAGTTCTCCAAATCACATTCCAAACTTGTTGAACTATTGGATTTTGTACTAGAGATAAAATCTGTTCTATCATCACTACATTCTACACGATGTGGTATTTGTTGTCTTTGTCTTTTTTGAAATACTTGGAGTTTTGGAGGTTGACCATAATGGTGTTTTCTTTCACATAGCGTTCCTTCAAAACTTTGTCAATAATCTTGTCTTTTGAAAGAGGACCTTCTTTTTCAATGATTTTCTTTATCACATCCTTGACTACCCCAGACATATAGCCCCATTCAGCTAATGCATACAAACCTCGTCCTACAAGCACAAATCGAGGATCCTTGATGAGTTCGTTGTGAGTAGTGGCTACATGAGCCTTTTTGTCGAAATATTGGCTAATAGCTTTGGCTACTTCTTTAAAGTGGATTGGGGAGCCGTGTTTGCGGATAACAAGGAAAGCATAGTCTCTCATCCCCTTTGCATTCACATTGGCCGATGAAGATTTACCCCATTCACCGAGAGGGTTCTTCCCAATTTTGTGCGAGATGGCAAGCCAACGTTTAATAACCTCTTCATTTTTATATTTTTCATTCACATCCTTTATCTCTTCGAGAAAATTGTTAATCAAATCACCTTCAACAATCAATTCATCATCTGAAAGTTTAGAATAAAGTTTGCGAATCGCGTTTTGAATTTTCTTCGCCAATTCTGAATCTACATGCCATCGGTGTTTGAACTCTTCATCCTCCTTCTCTCGTTTGAATTCTTCTCCTACAACTAATAGAAAATTAAGGTGATGCTGAGTTGTTGGATCTTTAGACAAATGTTTGAGTAAATCTTTTTCTTCAACTATTCCTCCGAGTTCGAGAACTAAGGCTTTGAGTTCAGAAAATATGTTTTGAGTATCTTTGTATTCTTTAGATTTTCTGATGGCAATGAGAGAATGGTTTTCAATCTGTCGAACACGTTCACGAGTAATGCCGTACTTTTTGCCTATCGCATCTAGAGTCATTCTGATTGATTTTGGACCGAGGCCGTATCGACTTTCGACAACATCCCTACCTCTTTTATTGAGAACAGAAAGCAAATGTTTAGTAGCCTGCTTTGGTTTAAAACTTAGATTGATTTTTTCGCTCATAAATGATTATGTCCTATTTGTATCACTTGACTGTTTTGTTGTCAAGCCATACGTAAAACTTCAATTCTTGGACTATACCACGATGTTGACAATTTTGCCAAGAACCACAATTACTTTCTTTGGAGTTTGTCCTTCGAGCCATTTTGCAAGTTCAGGGAGGGCCAAGGCCTTCAGTCTAGTCTCTTCTTCTCCACTATTCGAATCGAGCACAAGCGTGGCTCGGAGCTTGCCATTTATTTGCACTCCTATAGTCACTTCGTTGTCTTCAAGTTTGTTTTCATCAAAGTCTGGCCATGATTCAAAACCGAGTAAAGTCACATGCCCAAGCTCGTGCCAAATTTCTTCGGTTATATGCGGAGCGAATGGGTTCAAGAGTTTGAGTAATGCTTCATACTCATCTTGGAAAACTTTTTCTTGTTTTTCTAAAGCATTCACAAAAATCATCATATTTGAAATCGCTGTATTAAAATTCATTAACTCAATGTCATTTGTCACCTTCTTTATTGTTTTGTGAAGATTTGGAGAGCCAAAAAATTCTTCTTTAGAATCAATAACTTTTTCCTTTAATTTCCAAACCTTTTCTATAAATCTTCTTGGCCCAACCAGAGAATCTTCGCTCCAGGCTATCGCCTGTTCGAACGGACCCATAAACATTTCATAAACACGTAGGGTGTCAGCACCAAATCTTTCAATAATATTATCTGGATTAACTACATTGCCCTTGGATTTGCTCATCTTCTCTCCACCTTCTGCCAAAATCAATCCATGTGATGTTCGCTTTTTATATGGTTCGCTTGTAGGAACTAAACCGATATCAAATAAAAATTTATTCCAAAAACGAGAATAAAGAAGGTGAAGAGTGGTGTGCTCCATGCCTCCGTTATACCAATCAACAGGCATCCAATCGTCAAGACTTTTCTTTGAAGCGAATTTATTGTCATTGAATGGGTCTGTGTAGCGGAGGAAATACCAACTGGATCCGGCCCAATTCGGCATAGTATCTGTCTCTCGCCTTGCTTCTCCACCACACTTTGGGCATTTAACATTTACCCAATCACTGATAGTAGCTAGTGGGGATTCGCCATTGTCAGTTGGCTGATAATTTTTTACCTCCGGAAGCATCACTGGTAGATCCTTCTCTGGTACTGGCACTATTCCGCATTTCTCACAATGAATCACTGGTATGGGTTCTCCCCAATATCTTTGTCTGCTAAATACCCAGTCACGGAGTTTGAATCTGGTAACCATCTTACCTCCTACAAATTCTGAGATTTCTTTTTGAGCAAATCCTGAATCCATATCGTTGAATTTACCTGAATTGATCAAAATTCCTGAGCCTGGAATCGAACTGCCTCCTGACATTTCAAAATTAAAAATGAAAAGATGGTTTTGAAGAGTAATGGTTTCTCTCATTTCTTCTTTAGTAAGCCAACTCAAATGATGAAGATCCATTTCTTCTTGAGATATTTCCCTTTTTTCTCCATCAGCTAATTGTATAAAAACATTTTTTTGAGTAACTATTCTGTTCACGCCCTTATGTGGTGCGTGAAATTTATCCACATGTTCTAATGGTATGTACCTAGCCTCCTTTATGTTTTGATATCCAGTTTCTTCTTGTATTTCTCTGACTGCTGATTCTAATGGGTTCTCGCCTTCCTCTATGCCGCCAGTAAATAGACACTTCCAGTTAAATTTTGGGGAATAATTTAAAAGATATTTTTCTTCAGACCAGTGTTTTACAAGAACAATTACACCATTTCGTTCTGTGTTTTCTGCCCCCTCTATAGTTGGATTCACTTTGTCTACAAATATTGGAGCTATAACTTGTTTTATTAGTAAATTGTATTTCTGAGCAAATTCAAAATCTCTTTGGTCATGAGCCGGTACAGCCATAATGGCGCCGGTCCCATAATGAGGTAAAACATAGTCCGCAATCCAAACTGGGATCTCTTCTTTGGTAGCAGGATTAATCGCCTTGATTCCCACGAGTTCAACACCTGTTTTTTCTTTATCGCCTGTCCTATCTATCTCTGTTTTGCTTTTTGCTTTCTTAATATATTCACCAACCTCATCCCAATTTGAGATTTGAGATTTGAGTTTTTGAATCAAATCATGCTCTGGAGCTAAAACCATATAAGTCGCACCAAAAATCGTGTCTGGACGAGTGGTGAAAACTTTTATTTTCTCTTTAGTAGTAGTTTCAAAATCAATTTCAGCTCCTTCTGACCTTCCTATCCAATTTCTTTGCTGTGTCTTCACTCGTTCAGGAAAATCCACCGTGTCTAAATCTTTGTCCAATCTATCTGCGTATTTGGTGATGGCGAGCATCCACTGCTCCTTCTCCCTCTTCTCCACTGGTGTACCACAACGTTCACAACAACCATTCACCACTTCTTCATTGGCTAAACCAATTTTATCTTTTGGGCACCAATTAATTGCTATCTTCGCCTTGTAAGCCAAATCATGTTCAAGGAATTTCAGAAATAACCATTGGGTCCATTTATAATATTTTGGGTCAGTAGTATTTATTTCTCGCGACCAATCAAACGATATGCCGAGTGATTTTATTTGTTTTCTAAAGGTATCTGTATTTTCTATTGTTATTTCTCTCGGAGCTCGACCAGTCTTGATGGCATAGTTTTCTGTGGGCAGACCGAATGCGTCCCAACCTATCGGATAAAGCACATCAAACCCCTCCATTCGCCTCTTGCGGGCTATAACATCCATACCTATATACGGCCTAGGATGCCCAACATGAAGTCCGTCTCCAGATGGATAAGGAAATTCAATCAGTGCATAATATTTTGGTTTAGTAGATTCAGTTTCAGCGTTGTATAAATCTTTCTCCCAAACCTTCTGCCACTTTGATTCAATTTGTTTTGGATCGTATTCGCTAGACATTTTTAAATTTCTTTATTGCAATCCAAATTAAGATAATTAATGCTATGGCTAGAATGATAACCTTGAGTAAATTATCTGCATTCGACCAGTAACGCATGCTGGCGATGATGAAAGAGAAAACTCCTGCGATTGACAGAGCTTGTCCAAGAAGAAAATTACCTTTCAAATAATTTCCGAGAAGAACGCAGAGTGCTCCAAGAATGACCAGGGTGACGAAAACATTCCTTTCATAATTCTTGTTAGCAGATTCAAACTCGTTTCGACAAGTAAATTGAAGGTCGCAGTATCCGTTGGTCTCTATTTTTTGTGGGGCATAAGCAGTATTTTCATTCCATTGGCCACCTTTTGAAACACATGATTCTTGGGTATTTGCTTGAATCACTTGGGCTGTATTTGGACAGTAAGTATTAAAATCCGGCTGTTTATAGACGAGTGAAAGTGTGTAATTGAAAAAAAGATTCAAAACGATGACAATACCTATAATAAGAGACCAACGGAGTACTTTTGATTGTGTGTTCATTGTTTTATTATATCAAAAATTCAATCACGTCGCCGTCTTGAACAATATATTCCTTACCTTCCGTCCTGACCCATCCTTTTTCTCGTGCCTTGGCGAACGAACCGGCTTCAATCAGCTTGTCATACGCGACTACTTCTGCTCGGATAAATTTTTCTTGAAAATCTGAATGAATGGAGCGTCCGGCCTCTGGTGCAGTTGAGTCTCTCTTGCAAGTCCACGCTCTAGATTCTTTTTCTCCAGTAGTGAAAAAAGTGATGAGGTTTAAAAGGTCGTATCCAGATTTAATCAAATGATCTAACCCCGTCCCAAAAATCGGATCGACTTTAATAGACGGTCCCGGCAAGTCTATTACCCTGAGCTCTGTCGAAGGGCTGGCCTCTGACATGTTTAAAACATAGAGCGTCGGTTTTTTAATATCTGCAGCTTCCAATTCCAAATTTATAATGCCTATGTCAAACAACGGATCGACTTTGTCGTGAACATGAATAATGTTTGAATCTTCAAAAATTCTCACTACTTCGATGATTGCGTCCACTTCTCGAATGTGAGAAAGAAATTTATTTCCAAGCCCTTCACCA
>JAHFOF010000005.1:35260-38986 GCA_023266935.1 bacterium
CGATGCGCCCTTCACTAATCCGGCGATGTCCACAAATTCAACTACTGCAGGTATAACCTTTTTCGATTTGCTCATCTCAGCGAGTTTATCTAAACGAACATCAGGTACAGGGACAATCCCAACCGAAGGATCAATCGTACAAAATGGATAATTTTCAGCCGGCACACCTTTCTTCGTCAACGCATTAAAAAGTGTGCTTTTGCCCACATTTGGAAGACCAACAATACCAATAGAAAGTGACATATTACTTTAAAGAATACACCTTAACACCTCTGACTTCTTTTAGAAACTTTAGATTCCATTTTTGATCCATCTTCCATTCTGGGTTCTTCTGATAATCCCACAAAACATAGTCCACTTTGTATTTTTTAATATTCGTATAGAAATCTCCTTTCAGAATATTCTCTGGAGTGAAATCTCTGCGTCCTTCGGGCACGAGGTATCCGAGCGCGCCATCGTCCCAAACAACATTATCGAAAGTATAAATCGGAACAAGAGGAGAAATCTCTGTATTCGCAAAGACCACATCATCTTTCTTTGAAACTGTATTCAGATAATCAAAAACAGAAACATACCTCTGGTCTTCTCTGCCTTGAGAAAAATTGAATTTATAAGACGACCATTGTACAAAACCCGTCGCATAAAAAGAAAGTATTAAAACAAAAATACCAATCAGCACAACATATTTTTTGTTTAAATTTTGAACGAAGTTCCACCCAACATAAGACAAAGTTAAAATAAATATGGGGATATTAAAAAACCAATGATAATGTCCTTCCTGAAGCAGTCTGCCTGTGATGACTTGTTGGTTCACTACACCAAAAGCAGTAATGAGCAAAGTAATAAAGAAATAATCAGTTGTATTTAAACTTTCTTCAAGTTTTTTCTTCTTAAACCATAAATACCCACCGAAAATTAAAGAGGTTAAAATCCAAATTGTACTGATTACTGGTTTATGAGTTAGCTCCATAAATTCGGCTTTGGCAAATGCAGGATAAAGAGCGCTCTGCATTACTTTGTATAGATTCCAAATAAAATATGAGCCGATGACTGTACCAAGGATTTTCACCCAAACGAATTTGATGGCTAAATCATTCTTTTTCAACAAAAGAAAAACAACGATACTCACCAGATTTAAGGCGAAGATAAAGGTAAAGGCATAGAAATAGATATAAAACGAAATTCCAAACAAAACGCCGAGCCAAATAAAGAATTTCCAAGTCTTGGTATCCAAAGCTTTATAAAAAACATACAAATATAAGAAAAATAGAATAGAGCTCAACTGCGGATAGATCGGCCGAGAATAATCTGAAAAACTACTAAAAACTTCTTTAAATTTAACAATACTTACAAGATCGGTTGGGTATAAAAAATAATATCCACACATCACTGCTACCGCAGTCACCACGGACCAAAATTTATTAGAATAAATTTGTAAACCTAAAAAATACAGAACGAGTGTGGCGATAAATGGAAGAAGGAATTTATAGATTAAAGAAAGAACGGGAACAGAAATTTTCAAAATAACTCCTGGAAGGGTGAGCAAAGCATCTCCGAACATCAAAGTGGCTTTCGGCAGAGTATGTTTTTGTTCAAAGATATATGGGTTAACCGAAAAGTCTCCTTGATAAACCGCGTGGATTCTGGACAGATAATAATACTCGGCATCTGCTTTCATCGGATACAAACCTTTATATTCTGAACCGAGTTGTTGAATAAATATTAAATGCGGAGCAACAGTAATCAGCCCAACAAAAAAAGCAAAGATTAATGCAATATAATTTTCTCTGCACCAATTTCCAAATCTCATTTAGCTTTTCGACCTAGCCAATAAACCCAGATTTTCATTCTTTCTCTGCGCCATGGACCAAAATGTTTTAGATATCCAAATTTATGGACATAAATAGGAGCGAAACCAGAAAACCACAGAATCCCTTTTTTTAGTTCATTCGTAGTATCTCCAAAAATAATTCTCTGAATAAGGGGCATCGTATCTGAAGTGATGAACATGGATGCGGATTTGCCTTTCATTAATCTTTTCCACATATAACCTCCTTCTATAAAGTTGTAAGCGAACCCAGGCATCCACGAACGATCGAATAATCCCTTTAGTAGAGCGGGCATAGTGGACCACCAAGATGGATAGAAAATAACAAAGTGATCTGCCCACTTCACATTCTCTTGAAAAGATAATAAATCTGGCTCGAGTTCCTGTCTCACTTTGTATCCTAGATGAAGAATCGGATCAAACTGCATATCTCCGATGTTTTGTCTCCTGATTTCGTGTCCAGCTTCCATGGCTCCCCTTTCGTATTCGCTCGCAAGTGTACCATTCAAAGTGTCCTTGTCTGGATGACCGAGAAGAATAAAAATCTTTTTTGGTTTTGATTTAAATAGATTGAACATCTTAACGCATTAGGTTTTGAAACTCGGCTTGGTGCTGTCGCATGACTTCCATCGTCGCGCTCATCTCATCTTTACCTGACTTTTTCTTTGCTTCTACCTCTTCGCCGATTTTCTTAAAGAAATCTGGGTTCTTTTCGACCATAGCCAGCATCATATTCTGCTGGGCTTCTGGCATACCCTTCATTTTGGACTTAAGCATCTGCTTAAGCATAAAGTTCTTGAACATTCCCATAGACAGCTATTATATAGTATAATACAGGGGTAGAGCTAGTTATTAAATAAAACGCATTAAATAAACAAATTTATGGTAAGAACAGCCAATCCGGCTTTGATGAAACCCTATAATCTCTCTTCAGAACTCGAAGCGGTTGTAGGCAAAGGTCCTATGCCAAGAGGACAAGTAGTGAAGAAGATGTGGGAATACATCAAGAAGCACGATCTCCAGAATCCAAAGAACAAGAGAAACATCATCGCAGACAGCATGTTGAAACCTCTTTTCGGAGGTAAAGGTGAAGTGACCATGTTCGAGATGACGAAACTCGTCTCAGCACACATGAAGTAATCCCGAATTAGAACGGGATAAACAAAAACCACCGCAAGGTGGTTTTTGTTTTGAAGAGTTATTGAAGCTGACGAATCATGCTTGACATTTATATTATAAAGTGCTATTATCTAGGAAGACAACCTGCAACAAAAACTACTCGTACCGGAGCAAACCATGCATCATTCGAAGTTCATCGTCGTTCTGCTCGCTCTCATCTCGATGGCGTGCGGTTCGGGAAAGCCGGCTCTCAAGAGCGACCCAATCAAGATCGTAGCCAGAGACTCTGGCGTGTACGAGGTTGTGTCTCCGTTCGGCGACGGCAGTGTAGTGGTGTATCGCGAACCCGGACCGCAGAGCATCTTCGTGGTGCGAGTCGGCCGTGTCAACGAAACATTGTCGCTCCACGTGATTGGTGGAGACGCCAATATGACCGATTCTCTGTACACCATTTGGAGTATCACCGACTCTGTTCGAGTGAAGCCAAGGTTCTTCCTCGGAGGCAACGTCGGCATCATTCTGCAGTTCTGGTCAGGTAAAAATCACCGTGTCTGCAATGCGATGTCACGTTTGGGGAACACCGAAGGGTTCTTCGTGGAGTGTCTTGGGCTGTTTTAACGACTTAGCACAACCTCGAGGACCCCCCCGCGCCAGATTCTGGCGCGGGTTTTTCTTTTATAAAATTTTGTTCTGGTGGGCAGTACAGGAATCGAACCTGTGACCTTGCGAATGTGAATCGCATGTTCTAACCGACTGAACTAACCGCCCATACGATGCTT
>JAHFOF010000002.1 GCA_023266935.1 bacterium
AGAGCTCTGTGAAGTAAATTTTGAACAGTATAAGCCTTACCGACCACAAGCTTTTCTGGTGGTTGTATGGTTTGAAGAGAATATTGATCTTCTTTACCATCATAACTAATCTTTTGATCCAATAAATCAGGAGTAATTTCTGCCAATCTATAATAGGCAATAGCCAAAGGAACCTTTAGGAGACTGGCCATATAAAAAGTTTCATTTTCATTTATATAAGCGAATCTTTGGCTATCTAAATCTCGAACAAAAACTGAAATACGATCAGCTCTTTTTGTTCCTAAGTATCCATTTACTTCGCGTTTCAAATCATCTTGTAGGTCTTGTATTTTTTCAGTCGCATTAATAAACGAGGCACAATCATCTTCTGGTTTTATAAATTTTAAATCTGGTGGACAATTGTCATTGATTGAAATCGTATTATTAAAAACAAAATATCCAACCCCTAGTCCAAGAAAGATTGAAACAACAACCGTAAATAAGATTTTTTCTTTCAGCTTATCCTTATGATGATTTATGAAATTCAACATTCTCTAAATATTAACATACTATTTCATTGACTGTTTAGGAGAGAATGATACGATGATTTTGGACAAATATTCACTCTGCGATTGTATAACCAACTTCGGAGATAGAATGGCCAAATTTCGTATTGCAGTATTGGACGATCAGCGTTTAGACGATGCGAACGTCAGGATTCTGGCCAAGAAATATTACGTCGAAGTAGAGATCATCTCCGCTCTCGATGACAAACCTGTTGATGCTATAGTCATCGGCAACAACCTTGGTAAGGGGGTTAGACTAACCATGACTGTCCCCAAGAACCTGAGAGATCAAGTGGTTGTGATGTGGAATGACTTTATCCCTGGAAATCATCAGGAAGCTTCTTACACTAAACTGGGCATCAAGCATTTTACTTCTCGAAAAGAGGTCCCAGACTACCTTGCGATGATGCTCAACATTCCACCAGAAATCCCAGAATCATGCGAGCATCTTGCTCCACCGACCTGTTCATAGGGTCGGTTTTTATTTGTTATAATAAGAATATGAAAAAAGTTATTTCTATCATTTTAGTTTTAATTGCTGTTTTTGGGCTTTGGTTTATTTTTGTTAAAACTTCTGATACTTCAAATTCTCAAAAGATTAATAAAGTTATAGGCCACCCAGATGCTTCAAATGCTACATTTATTTTTGATGATGGCCCAATCACTCTTAAAAAAGGTTCTAATTCTCAATCTGTTATTCCTGGGGGAGAATTAACTCAAGATACAATCCTCACTGATACTGTTGGTTTTGGTGATATAAACGGTGATAAAAAAGAAGATTCTGTTTCGGCAATCGCCCAAAGCGGTGGAGGTTCAGGAGTTTTTATTTATCTTGGAGCATACGTTTCAGGTCCATTGGATTATAAAGGTTCGAATGCAGTTTTTGTTGGAGACCGAATAGAACCAAAATCAATTTCTATTTCTTCTGATGGTGTAATAATTTTCAAATACCTCGATCGAAAACCGAACGAACCATACGCTGCCGAACCAACAGTTCTCACTACCAAATATTTCCTATATTCAAAAGATTCACTAGTTGAGAGATAAAATTTGTAAAAATATAGATTTTATGCTTTAATTATCCCCCACTGCAGACATGGGTCTGTCTTTATTTATGGAAATTCGCAATATCGCTATTATCGCTCACGTCGACCACGGCAAGACAACCTTGACCGATGCTTTGATGCGCCAAACTGGGATGGTTGAAGAAGGTGTATCCATGGATTCAAATGCTCTAGAACAAGAACGTGGAATTACAATTTATGCGAAGAACACTTCAGTTTTTTACAAAGATACCAAAATAAATATTGTTGATACACCCGGACACTCTGACTTCGGTTCGGAGGTTGAACGAGTTCTCCGTTCTATCGATACTGTGCTTCTGGTAGTTGATGCTCAGGAAGGACCGATGCCTCAAACTCGATTCGTTCTAAAAAAATCTTTAGAATTGGGTCTCAAACCAATCGTCGTCATAAACAAAATAGACAAACCAGCTGCCCGACCAGAAATAGTCCACGAGATGGTGCTTGAGCTTTTTCTAGAACTTGGGGCAAACGAAGAACAATTAAACTTCACTACTGTATATGCAATCGGTCGTGATGGGATAGCCAAAAAGCATCTAAAAGACGAATCAAAGGACCTCACCCCACTCCTAGACACCGTTCTCGAACATGTTCCCCCTGCAAAACAAAATATTTCTGTTCCTGTTCGACTTCAGCCCTTTAACCTCGCTTATGATAATTTCCTTGGACGTCTGGCTATCGCTCGAATCTATGAAGGAGTTTTGAAAACCGGCCAGGAAGTTTGGGTCAAGAAACATAGTGGTGAAGAGTACAAGGGCAAGATTACAAAATTGTTTACCTTTGAGGGAGTAAAACGTGTGGAGGCAACAGAAGTAGTGGCAGGAGACATTTGTATGCTCGCTGGTTTAGGAGAAATATATATTGGAGATACAGTCAGTGGATCAGAGGAATTTGAAATCTTGCCAGCTATTAATATCGATGAACCCACCATTTCTCTTGATTTTTTTGTAAACGACTCACCTTTTGCTGGACGAGAAGGAAAATTTGTTACTGGTCGACAAATTCGTGAGCGCCTTGAAA
Source organism: bacterium (assembly GCA_023266935.1). Lineage (GTDB taxonomy): Bacteria > Patescibacteriota > Minisyncoccia > Phycocordibacterales > Zambryskibacteraceae > JAIFWN01. The sequence goes on from JAHFOF010000002.1 coordinate 2,648, forward strand.
AGGAGCTCGAGGTAAACGTCGGTTTAAGAATTGATTTCTCTCAGAGTGATTTTCTGACTGTGTATGGGCGAGGAGAACTTCATATCGCTATCCTGCTTGAAAATATGCGTCGAGAAGGATTCGAACTTCAAGTTTCCCAACCTCATGTCATTATCAAAGAAGAGCATGGTCAGAAAATGGAACCTTATGAAGAAGTGGTGATCGACGTGCCAGAAGAAATGGCTAGTGCTGTAATTTCTAAACTTTCTGAACGTCGAGCTATCATGGTTGACATGAAAAATGAACACAACCAAAAAAGAATTATATTTGAAGCTCCTACCCGTGGACTTTTGGGATACAGAGGACAATTCGTAGTGGACACAAAAGGTCTCGGTATATTTTCATCTCGCTTCACTGAATTCAAACCTTATGCTGGAGAAATAAAACATCAGCAAGTGGGGGCGATGATCAGTATGGAAAAGGGTAAAGTTTTGGCCTTCGCCCTGGATAACCTTCAACTCCGCGGAGTTTTATACATCGGTCCGGGAACAGAAGTTTATGAGGGACAGGTAATCGGTAATACATCAAAGGGAGAAGATTTGTATGTGAATCCGACTAAAGGCAAACAACTCACTAATATGCGTGCTTCTGGTTCAGACGACAGTATTTATCTCACACCCCCTTGGATACTTTCAATAGAACGAGCGATGGAAATTATGAACGAAGATGAATACATAGAAATCACTCCCTCATCTGTCCGCCTCCGCAAACAACATTTAACCCAGCAAGAACGCAATAAAGCCCAGAAGAAATAAGTTTTATTTCATACTTGACTTTTAGTTTTAAATATGCTAGTATAATACTAGTCATATTTTGCACCTTTCCCTTTCCGGCTAATGTCTGAGGATATAATGCGAATTTCAACACGGATGTTTGTGATCATTTTTCTCGGTTCTCTTGGTAGTGCGCTTGCAGGATACGACAATGTTCTGCACGCCTTCGGTTTCTTCTGTATGTTCTATGGTCTCGTCATCATGATCGACAATGTTGGTGACCAGATTATCAAGGCCACCAAGAATCAACCAGAGCCCGAGCAGTAATCACTTCTCGCCCTCCGTCATTCGGCGGAGGGCAACCCCAGGAAATCCTGCGGGTTTTTTGTTAGAATTTATATTCTCCCATTCTCGTACGTTTAATCCAAAAAGCGATAGCTCCCACTCCAAAAAACTTCCCCATCTCATACGTCAATCCGCGAATATAAGTACCAGTTGAGACATCCGCTTTAAAATTTGAGATTAAAAAATGCTCTTCTCGACTCAACCTCAATACTTCCTGCCATCTTCCTATTATCTCATTTTGCCTAAAATCCCCTTTCACTAATTCAATTCTTTTAATTATTTCATTTAATAAATCTAATTTAGAAATTAATCTAGTGTTTAAATGTTCTATGCTAAAAATTTTTATTCCACGCTGAGGGATATCTATTTCTGCTATTTTATTCTGTCTAGCATATTCAAATAACGGTACCCCGTTTACTGTCCTAGACGAATATGGAGGATAGTCTTGAATTTTTATTTTTTGAATTTCAGACAAGAGTTTAGGCATCCTCTCTTCAATTTTCTTTGGCATTTTGCCTTCACCACTAACAACCAAACCGAGTGTGTCATATGTATCTGTCTCAAACCCCCAAAGCACTTCAAATTCATAAGTTTTGTCAGAATCTAAATAAGAATCTTTGTTTTTTGTATCACCAGCCAAAACCAGCAAAAGACCTTCGGCCATTGGATCCAGTCTCCCCAGATAGGTCATTTTGACCTCTTTATAGGCCAGATTTTCTGCTCTAAGGCGTTCTATGCACTCAAGTGGTGTTTCCCCAAGATTTTTATAAAGCTTTAGAATTTCGCCCTTTTCAGTCATTTTATTCATATTACACGAAATGCTATACTTTTCTCATGTCAAAACTTGATACCGCTCCATACAAGGGCGTCCGTGATTTTTATCCGGAGGATATGAAGATTGAGAATTATATCTTCAACACATGGCGCGAAGTTGCCAAAGAATTTAATTATCAGGAATACAACGCATCTCCACTCGAATTAACTGAGATTTACACAGAAAAGAGCGGTAATGAGATTGTGAACGAACAAACATTTACCTTTATTGATCGTGGCGGACGCTCAGTAACTCTCCGGCCAGAAATGACACCGACACTAGCACGAATGATAGCAGCCAAGAGAAGATCTCTTGTATTTCCATTACGTTGGTATTCAATACCAAATCTTTTTCGCTACGAAAGACCTCAGAAAGGCAGGAGGCGTGAACACTATCAACTCAATTGTGACCTAATTGGAATTGATAATAATACTGAAGAAAATGATGCAGAAATAATCCGAATTGCTCACAAAATCATGCATAAATTTGGTGCCGAAAATAAAGATTTCGAAGTCCGACTCAATTACCCGAACGGCTCTCCGGATGATTTAAAAAGCTTAATTGAACGATTAGAAAAAGATGGAATCACTAATACTAAGATTGATGAGACTCTCGCTCGAGGACAAGCTTACTACACAGGAATAGTGTTTGAAATTTTTGATACCGATGCAAAAAATCCGAGAGCTATCGCGGGTGGAGGAAGATATGATAATCTCTTGGAAATTTTCGGGGTCGAGTCAATACCGATGGTAGGATTTGGGATGGGGGATGTCACTATCCGAGATTTCCTCGAAGCACACAAGTTGGGTCCGTATGCGTAAAATCACTTTCGACATAGAGACTAGAAATTTCTTTTCTGACGTGGGCAAGAATGACCCTACCTTATTGGATATTTCTATTGTAGCTATCCATGATTCAGAAACAGATACTTATTCTTCGTTTCTTCAAGATGAGTTGCATAAACTTTGGCCAATCATCGAACGAGCAGATATGCTCATCGGATTTAATTCTGATCACTTTGATATCCCTCTGTTGAACAAATATTACCCCGGTGATTTAACCAAAATAAAAAGCTTAGATATTTTGAAAGAAATTCACACCTCATTTGGACGCAGAATGAAATTAGACCAACTAGCCGAAGGCACCTTGGGTAAAAATAAAATCGGACACGGCGCAGATGCGACGAACTGGTGGAAAAATGGTGAAATAGAAAAAATTCGAGAATATTGCATCGACGATGTCCGAATCACTAAAGAAATTTATGATTATGCAATTCTGAACCAAAAGCTAATTTTTAAAGAAGGTGGAAACTTAAATGAAGTGAAACTCGATACGGGTAAATGGGAAGAACCCAACGAACACAAATTAACTTTCACCCTGCCGTTTTAGGTTATAATATACATATGAATGCCCTACTTATTTTTGGAGCGAAATATTTGTTCGTTTTTTCTATTTTGATTGGATTAATTTATTTTATCAATGTTCCAAATTTGCTAAAGATGAGAGCTCTGATTTTTAGTTTATTTTCACTGGCTCTAACCTTGCTTCTTGGCAAATTAGCTTCGTACTTTTTCTACAGTCCCAGACCATTTGTTTCTGAACACATCACTCCATTAATCCAACATATCGCTGATAACGGATTCCCTTCTGATCATACTCTACTAGTCTCTTCCATCGCGACAATTGTTACTTTCCACAACAAAGAGGTGGGGTTTCTTTTGTGGCTTATAGCCATTATTGTTGGAGTATCAAGAGTCTATGTCGGAGTTCATCATGTGGTAGATATCATGGGTAGTATCTTTATTGCACTATTTGCCACGACTGTTGTCTATATAGTTCAAAAGAAAAGATTGAATGCTATAATTTCATAACTACTAAATTTAAATATATGGACAGCACAAATAACACTCAAAACAATAACCAGCTTATCCCTTTGGCTATTATCGTGGCCGGCCTTCTCGTTGCTGGAGCAGTTTATTTTGGTGGCAACAAAGTTTCTGAAAGAAGTTTGACAGGAACAGAACCGACAACCAACACATCGGGCACTGTCGCTCCTGTGACAGATAAAGACCATATTCTTGGATCAAAAGATACTCAAGTAATAATCGTTGAATACTCTGATTTTGAATGTCCATTCTGTAAGGTTTTTCACAACACCCTGCACCAAATTTTAGGTATATATGGAGATAAGGTAGCTTGGGTTTATAGGCAATACCCTATTGCTCAGCTTCATTCTAAGGCAACCAAAGAATCTGAAGCCAGCGAATGTGCTACAGACCAAGGAGGTAACAGTGCTTTCTGGAAATATGCAGACAAGATTTTTGAAGTCACCACTTCAAACAACACCTTGGATTCAACCCAACTTCCTGCCCTTGCTGGATTAATTGGTTTAGATGTTAACGTTTTCAATGGTTGTCTCTCAAGTGGTAAACACACGAGTGAAATTCAAGCAGATATAGTAGCCGCAGGCAAAGCAGGAGCTTTAGGCACACCTTATTCTGTGATATTAGTGAAAGGTAAAATCGTCGGAACCATAAATGGAGCCCAGCCGTTTGCTCAAATCAAGGCTCAACTCGACGAAGTTATCAAATAATATTGAACTGGCAATACAGAGCGGGCCGGAGTAGACTCTTGGTATGAGTTTAACTTTATCTAAAACTGATTTTATTTCATATAGAGAGTGTGCGAAAAATGTCTGGGTCAAATGGCACAAACCTGGTATATATAGCAATTTTCCTATTTCTGACTTTGAAAGATCTCTCGGAGAGATGGGAAATGAGGTAGAAAAACTGGCTCAAGGAATGTTTTCTGAAGGAATCTTGATAAAAGGTAGAGGACCAGAGGCTCAAAGAAAAACAAAAAAAATAATCAAGGAGGAGACACCGGCTATTTTTCAAGCCGTGTTTGAGACAACCAAATATCTTGCTGCGACTGATGTTTTAAAGTGGAACAACGAAAATAAATCTTATGATTTGTATGAAATCAAAATGTCCTCAACAGAAGAAAGTGACACAAATGGAGAAAAGAAAATAAACAAAAAGAAAGAAGAGCAGTATGAATACGACCTAGCTTTTCAAACCAATGTGGTTGAAAAAAGTGGAATTAAATTAAATAAAAAATATTTGGTTAGATTGAACAAGGATTATGTCCGCATGGGCGAGCTTGATTTTAATGAAGGTGCTTTGTTTATTATCGAAGATAAAACTGAAACCGTAGATAATATCCGCAGTGAAGTAGAAAATGAGATGGAGGATGCCTATGAATATTTATCCAAAGAGAGAGAGCCTGTTGGACCTTGTTCTTGTTTTTATAAGGGTCGTTCAGCACATTGCACCACCTTCTCGTACAATAACCAAACGATGAATGTTCCAGAATATAGTGTCCATGATTTGAACAGGATCGGTCAAAGTAAAAAATACCTCACAGAATTACTCGATTCAGGGATTTTACATATCAAGGATGTACCTATAGACGATCGATTAAAAAACAAAAAACTTAATCAGGTATTGGTTCATAAATCTGGCAAACCGATAATCAATGGGGAAACTCTCAAAGAAGAATTAGATCAATTAACTTTTCCTCTATATTTTCTCGACTACGAGACATACCCAACTGCCATTCCTCCATTCAGTGGATATAAGCCGTATCAACATATTGTTTTTCAATATTCTCTTCATGTTTTAGAATCCGCTGATTCTGTGCCCCAACATTATGAATGCCTAATTTTGGATGGAGATCCAGCTGAAAGGATTGCCGAGAGTTTGCATAAAAATATTGGTAATAAAGGCAGTCTCATCTCTTGGTATGCAACATTTGAAAACTCTAGAAATAAAGAGTTGGGCAGAATGTTACCTCAATACAAAAAGTTTTTTGATGATTTAATCGCCCGAACATATGACCTAATGAAAATCGTCGAAGACCAACATTATGTTCACCCAGATTTCCACGGTCGTTCATCCATAAAAAAAGTTTTGCCCGCATTGATAAAAGATTTGTCTTATAAGACCTTAGAAATACAAAGCGGAACTGAAGCTATAGAGGCCTATAAACAAATCACCACTGGAGAACTCAAAGAAAAAGAAGTAGATAAAAAAAGAAAAGAGATGCTCGAATATTGCAAACTCGATACAGAAGCAATGCTTCGTTTGTGGAGATTTTTTAAAGGTTTGGTTTAACTCTTGACTTTATTATCTTATTATGCTAATATATAAGTAGTCAAACACACTGTCTTTCTTCTTCAGGAGAACACTGATGTGGCACTGGATCTTTACCCATCTGACGTATCACCAGTTCGTGTTTGTTTGCGTTTACCTCGTGGTCATGACGTTCGTGCTTAGGCACAAGATGCTCGCTGATCGACGACTCCGGATGCTGGGCGAGGTGCCTCGCGAGATTGGTGAGGTTTTTCATTGGGACGATCACAGAGCGTAGTCCCAAGCTCGAAGACAAAAAGGGCGGGTCCAAACAGATCCGCCCTTTCTTCTATTTTTAATATCCTCTCAACCTATTTATTTTGTCGTGTTGACGAATTTTTTCATGAGCTTTAGCTTCGATTTGTCTAATACGTTCTCGAGTGACACCAAAAACTTTACCCACTTCTTCGAGGGTGTGAGTATATCCATCTGTCAATCCGTGTCTCATTTCTAGAATTTTTCTTTCTTTCGGAGGAAGGTCATTTAAGATTTCTTTCACTTGATCTTGAATAATCCGACGCGATGATTCCATGTCTGGAGAAATAATTTTATCATCTGCGAGGAAATCCCCAAGTTTGGATTTTCCATCATCTCCATCATCTCCCACGGGGCTTTCGAGCGACACAGTCGATTGGTCTATCTTTTCAATTTGATACACTTTCTCAACATCAAGGTTCATTTCAAGCGCTACTTCTTCAGCCAAAGGTTCCCGACCGAGGTCTTGGGTTAACCTGCGCACAACTTGTTTATATTTAGCAATCGTTTCTACCATGTGCACTGGTACACGAATCGTTCGAGATTGATCCGCGAGAGCACGAGTAATGGCTTGCCTTATCCACCATGTGGCATAAGTAGAAAATTTGTAACCCTTGGTCCAATCAAACTTATCGACTGCCTTAAACAACCCAAGATTCCCTTCTTGGATAAGATCGAGGAGAGTAAGATCTGGACTTCGATTCGCATATTTCTTGGCTATAGAAACTACCAAACGCAAGTTCGCCTTGGCCAATAGATTTTTCGCTTCTTCATCACCTTGTTCAATTCTTTTGGCTAATTCTTTCTCCATAGAACCTGGGATAAGTGGGTATTGCCCGATTTCTTTCAAATACATCTGAATAGAATCATAAGCCGAGTCAGATTTGTTATATGAATACTTTTTACCAGTTTCTTCAACAGGCATTTCAAGTAATCCCCCTCCCTCGAGGATATCTATCCCCAGAGCATTCAAACGTTCATACAACTCATCCAAAAAGATGATGTTGAGCTCAATATTCGGAAATTCTTTTAAAATTTCATCATAAGTAACAAAACCTTTATCCTTGCCTCTTTTAACCAAACGTTCAACTTTAATCAGTTCGTCTGTGGATTTTTTAGTAACTTTGGCTCTGATTGGTTTAATTATTTTCTTAGAAACTTTTTTATTTATCTTTTTTGAAACCTTCTTTCTTGAAACGGGCTTTCTCTTGGCTACTTTTTTAGAGTTGGCCTTGTGCCCTTTATTTTTTTGTTTTTTAGTTTTCTTCATTAAGTTTACTTGTGGTGAGTTTATCGGACCATCTTACACTATTTTTCTTTTCTCTTCATCTATCTTCTGACTCAGAGCATGAATTTTCTGCACAAGCTCCTCGATTTCGTTCGGCCCTCGAGCGAGCTCTGCCTGCAAACCGGACCGTTCTTCTTCAAGAATAGTAATGGTCAAACGTTGTTTGAGTTCAACTTCTTCTTTTTGAGAAATTTCAAATTCTTTGGTCGATTCGTCTACCTGACCTTTCCAAAAACTGATTTCTTCCAATCTTTCTTCGATTTGTTCCCGACGAGTATGAACCTTATCTTTTTTTTCTTCTTGAATATCTTCAGTTTGCTGAACGTTTTTTATTTGAAGAATATCTGGAATTTTTGATTTTCTCAAATCATCCCAAATAATTTCTTCTTTTAATCCTGATTTTTTGGATATAAGAGAAACAAAGTGAGAGCGTTCTATAGAACTTTCCAATAAAGTAAGCAATGGCAAAACTTTTGCATTTATGGCTTTACCTAATTTTCTATCATCCTTCTCGTTTTTAATTATTTTATTAAGAACAAATTCAATACTGTGGGTGGATTTTCGAAGTACTTCTTTCCATTCTTCTGGGTCTTTTTTGGACAAATCTGCTGGGTCTCTTCCTTCGGGAAGTTCAGCAATCTTAACCTCCATACCCAAAGAAAGACCTAAAATAGAGCTTTTTTCAGCTGCTTTTTCCCCCGCCAGATCTCCATCAAACGCCAGAATCAGCCTAGGAGAAAGTCTTTTTAATCTTTCCAAATGAGTTTGAGTAAAGGCTGTGCCAGACGAAGCTACAACATTTTTCACACCGACCTGATGAGAAAGGACCAAATCTAATTGTCCTTCAACCAAAACAGAATAATTTTTCTTTCGAATTTCATCCTTGGCTTTGTCTAGCCCATACAACACTTCACTTTTTATAAACAAACTTGTTTCTGGAGTATTTAGATATTTTGGTTCTGTATCTTTTTCCAACGCTCGTCCAGAAAAGGCAATCACCTTACTGTTTACATCAAAGATAGGGAAAATAATTCGACCTCTGAAAACATCATATGGTGTTCCTTCTCCAGAGATTTGTGGATTTTCTTTTTCTTCTTTTTGTGGTTGTTTTATTAACCCCGCCTTTAACAAAACCTCCTTGGAATAACCCACTGCACTCAGATGAGAAAAAATAGAGCGCCATTCTGATGGAGCGAAACCGAGTCTCCATAATTTAATGGAGTCTTTAGAAACCCCTCGAGATTCTAAATATTTTAAGGCTTCAGTATTTTTCTCTAATTCAGATTGGAAGAAAATGGTGGCATCTTCGAGAGCATTGTAGAATTTATCTTTTTCAGATTTTGATTCTCCTCTATTAGAATATTCTAATTCTACACCTGCTCGTTCGGCTAAAGTTTTTAATGCTCCTTTAAAATCAACTCCCTCCATCTCTTCGACAATACTAAAAATATCTCCTTTCGCCCCGCAACCAAAACAGTAATAACTTTGCCTTGAAGGCGACACGAAAAAGGATGGAGTTTTTTCATTGTGGAACGGACATTTACCTTTGAAGTTCTGGCCCGCTTTTTCGAGTTTGAGGTATGAGCTTACAACTTCAACGATATCTAGTCGTTCTTTGATTGAATCGACTGTGCTTCGCATATAAGTTTTTCTTTATACCCACCTTTGAAGCCGGTTCCCGCAGGAATCATGCGCCCGATAATAACATTTTCTTTGAGTCCTAGTAATTCATCTTCAGCGCCTCGTATAGCCGCTTGGATAAGAACACGGGGAGTATGCTGGAACGAAGCTGCTGAAAGGAATGACGAACGAGAAAGAGAAACTTCAGAAATACCCATGATAACCGCTTCAGCTTTCGCTTCTTCCTTGTCATTCTCTCTGGCTTTGTTGTTCACATCTACAAAATCTGAAACTTCGACAATATCCCCTCGGGTGAACATCGTGCTTCCGGCTTCTCGAATCTTTCTTCGAGAAAACATCTGACGAACAATCAATTCAATGTGTTTGTGAGATACGGCTGCGCCTTGAAGTTCATAGAGCTTAGAAACTTCGTGAATAATATAGTTCTCTGCTTTTTCTCGACCCGCATATCTGAACAATTCATCTAAGTCTGCTGAGCCATCAGTCAAGAATTCTCCCTTTTTCACAGTATCTCCCATTTTAACCAAAATTGTTCTATTTGGACCGATAGAATATTCGTTATCAAGCTTTTTCGCCTTAGTTTCTCCTAATTCTGGAGTAAGAATAATGGTACGATCTGTTCCTTCAATTCTTATTTCACTCACTAGACCATCGAGATGAGAGATGGTCGCTGGATTCTTTGGTTTTCTCTTCTCAAAGATTTCTTCAACACGAGGAAGACCCTGGGTAATGTCTCCGGCAGCAGAAGCCACTCCTCCAGCATGGAATGTTCGCATCGTGAGTTGTGTCCCTGGTTCACCGATGGCTTGAGCAGCCACGGTTCCAACCGCTTCACCAAGTTCAACAATTTTGTTTGTACCCAAATCCGCACCATAACACTTCACACAGACTCCATGGAGTGATTTACAGGTCATCGGTGAGCGAACCTCAACACTTTCGATGTTAGCGTTCTCAATGATAACGGCATCATTTTTTGTGACAAAATGTCCTTTCTTAAACAGAATTTCGCCCTTTGCATCTGTGACGTCTTTGGCCAAAAAGCGACCTTTAATAGTTTTGGATAAAGGTATTTCGATTCCCGATGCTGTTTTCTTGGAGATGATTGTGCTCTCTTTAGTACCACAATCATCTTCGCTCACAATTTCATCTTGAGCCACATCGAAGAGACGACGAGTAAGATAACCCGCCTTCGCTGTGTTGAGAGCTGTATCAGTTAAACCCTTTCTAGAACCGTGAGTAGTAATGAAGTATTCGAGAGGAGTAAGACCTTCTTTGTAACAAGAAAGGATTGGGAATTCGAGAGATTCTCCAGCCACATTTTGAATAATACCGATCATGCCAGCCATCTGGTTTATTTGACCAAGAGATCCTCTGGCTCCAGAACGAATAAGATCATGAACAGACCCTTTGTCTCCTAGAGTATCCGGAAGAAGAGCTTCAATTTCACCTCTGACTGATTGCCATTTTTCAACTGTTTTTTGAATTCTTTCTTGTTCAGTTAGAAGACCTCCATCGTATTGGTCTACAACCTTTAGAACGTCTTCCCTTCCACCTTGAATCAAAGCTTCCTTAGCACTAGGAATCTTTACATCAGTTAGACTCCAGGTTGTTCCGGAGCGAGTAGCATATTTGAATCCGAAAGCCTTAATCTTGTCTATGATTGAAGGAATTTTTTCAAGACTATAGTGTTCGATAAGATCATCGATTAAACTACCCATCTTTTTGCTATTCATCTCATAGTTTTGGAATGGATAATCTTTTGGAAGAACAGAGTTGAAGAGTAATCGACCGACTGAGGTCTCAAACAATTTTCCATCGAAAGCTTTATACTTTGGAGTATCTGTTGGAAGAACTTGAATCTTCGCTCTCAAACTCAAAGCATCGAAATCAGTAGCAAGTATCGCGCTATTCGGAGAAGAGAAATATTTTCCTTCCCCCTTCTCACCATTCACGATTCGAGTAGCCCAATAACTTCCTAAAACCAAATCCAGTTTATCAATAGAAAGGACGAGGTTCCCATTTCCAGGTTTTAGAATGTTTTTATCTGCAGCCATGATAAAACGTGCTTCGGCTTGGGCAGCGTCTGATAGAGGTACGTGGACAGCCATTTGGTCTCCGTCGAAATCGGCATTGAATGCGGTACATACAAGTGGATGAAGTTGGATAGCATTTCCTTCAATCAACGTTGGTTGGAAAGCTTGAATACCCAAACGGTGGAGGGTGGGTGCGCGGTTGAGAAGAACGTACTTACCAGCAATAATGGTTTCAAGGATTGACCAAACTTCTGGGATAGCATCTTCAATTAATCTTCGAGCACCTGGGATGTTATAAGCTAATTCTCTCTTCAAAAGTTCTGAAATAATAAACGGTTTGAAGAGTTCAAGGGCCATGTGTTTGGGTAAACCACACTGATGAAGTTTAAGTTCTGGACCAACAACGATTACCGATCGTCCAGAATAATCCACGCGTTTCCCTAAGAGATTTTGTCTAAACAATCCTCTTTTGCCCTTGAGATTATCCGAAAGTGATTTAAGCGGCCGACGTTGTGATTGGCTTCCAGCAGCTGTACCGTGTCGAATAGTATTGTCGATGAGAGCATCTACTGCTTCCTGTAAAATTCTCTTTTCGTTGCGCAAAATAACGTCTGGAGCTGAAATTTCTTTAAGCTTTTTTAGACGATTATTTCTGTTTATCACACGACGATATAAATCGTTTACATCTGAAGTAGCATATCGACCACCATCGAGAGGAACCATGGGACGAATCGCTGGTGGAATAACTGGAATACGAGTCAAGAACATCCATTCTGGTCTGATATTAGCGAGCCTCATCCATTGGATGGTACTAATTCGCTTATTGAGTCTAGAAATTTCTGTTGAAGGAGCTGTCTCGAGTTGAATTTCAAGTTCTTTCTGGAGTTTAACTAAATCCACTGTCTTCAAAATATTGTGAATAGCTTCTGCACCAATTCCCGCTTCGAACACTGATGAATATTTTGAACTAAATCGATGATATTCAACTTCATCTAATACTCGGCCTAGAGTAATCGATTCTATGTCTCTTTTAGTAGCAAGGGCAAGTTCTTTCAAGGCTTCTTTGCTCTTTTCATCTTTAAGATTTTTTATTTTAGCTTTAAACTCCGAATCAAGATCTTTCAATAAACGAGTTTTCTCTGCTTCGGAAACATTGGTAACAATATATCCAGCAAAATAAATAACCTTTTCAAGATCAGCTACAGGAATACCCATGACTAATGAGATTCTTGAAGGAACATTTTTGAGGAACCAAATGTGAGCTACTGGTGAAGCCAATTCAATGTGACCCATCCTTTCTCGACGAACAATCGAACGAGTGATTTCCACTCCACACTTTTCACAAACAATACCTTTGTATCTAATGCCCCGATATTTTCCGCAATAACACTCAAAATCTCGATCTGGTCCAAAGATTTTTTCATCAAACAATCCGTTTCTTTCACTTCTTTGAGTTCTGTAATTTATGGTCTCTGGTTTGGTTACTTCTCCATATGACCACTCTCTGATTCTTTCAGGGGAAGCTAATTTAATAACAATGCTTTCGAAGTTAGTGGTGTCTATATTTTTATTTTTTGGAATTGAAGACATGTGTTTATGAATTATTGGCACCACTAGTAATATCTTTCGAAGCTGGCAAAGGTTTCGGACCTTTGCTCTTAAGTTCTAGATCAAGGCCGAGCCCGCGAAGATTGTTTAAGAGAACATTGAACGAAGCCGGAGTTCCTGGTTCACCAATTTTCTCTCCCTTTACAATCGCATCGAAGGCTGCTGAACGACCAAGGATGTCGTCAGATTTGATAGTCAACATTTCTCGTAGAGTGTGCCCTGCCCCGTGACCAAGCAACGCCCAAACTTCCATTTCTCCAAATCTTTGTCCTCCGTTCTGTGCCTTTCCTCCAAGTGGCTGTTGGGTAATAAGAGAATAAGGTCCGATAGAACGCATGTGAATCTTGTCTTCAACCATGTGGTGAAGTTTGAGGATGTACATATAACCTATAGCTACATCTTGATCAACAGCTTCTCCAGTTCGACCATCAAAGAGTTTGACTTTACCTGTTTTATTGAATCCTGCACTCTCGAGTTCGTTTCTAATTTCTTCTTCTGTTGCTCCAGCGAACGGAGGAACAATCGCTTGATAGTTCAACGTGTGTGCTGCTAATCCAAGATGCATTTCCAGGATTTGTCCGAGGTTCATACGGCTAGGCACACCGAGCGGTGTGAGAATAATATCTATAGGAGTGCCATCTGCCATATAAGGCATGTCTTCCACAGGAAGAATCTTTGAGATAACTCCTTTGTTTCCATGTCGTCCAGCGAGTTTGTCTCCGACCGAAACATTTCTTAATTCGGCAACTTGAACGTGAATTTGTTTAAGAATTCCCGAATCAAGTTTGTCTCCATTTTCTCTAGAAAAGATTTGAACAGAGATAACTCGACCTCTTTTGCCTCCTTCCATTCTTTTCGAAGTATCCTTTACATCCCTGGCTTTCTCACCAAAAAGAGAACGGAGTAATCTTTCTTCTGGAGTAAGTTGTGATTCTCCTTTTGGAGTAATTTTCCCAACCAAAATATCTCCTGGGCGAACTTCTGCTCCAACACGAATCACGCCATCTTCAGCCAAGTTCTTGAGCTTGCCCTCACCGACGTTTGGAATGTCGCAAGTAGTCACTTCTGGCCCGAGTTTAGTATCACGAACATTCACCGTGAAATCTTCAATGTGAATTGAAGTAAATTTGCTGTTTTTAACCAATCTTTCTGAAACAATAATAGCGTCTTCATAGTTTGCTCCTGACCAAGACATGAATGCCACGAGGATGTTTTGACCGAGAGCCATTTGACCATGTTCGCTCGATGAAGTATCTGCGAGGACATCACCCTTATCTACTTTCTGCCCAACTTCAACTGAGGGTCGTTGATGAAATGCGGTAAAACCATTTGTCATCGAGAAATTAACCAATTTGTGTTCATGCTCCTTGCCCGAACTAGTTTTAACTTTTATTTTTTTACCATCTACATAAGTTACTGTGCCGTTCACTTCTGATAAGACAAGTCGACCTGTGTCTCTGATAGCTTTATCTTCAACTCCGGTTGCAACAAGAGGAGCTTCGGGAGTGATACAAGGAGTAGCTTGTTTCTGCATGTTCGAACCCATCAAAGCTCGGCTCGCGTTGTCATGGTTAAGAAATGGAATCATTGATGTCACTATAGAGAATGCTTGATTTGTGGCTACATCGATAAAATGCACGTGATCTCTATGAACAGTAACGGGGATACCTTTAGATCGAACTTCAACTATTTCGGGTATAAGAGAATCATTTATTACTGGAGTCGCAGCGTGAGCAATGTTGTATCCCTCTTCTTCGAGAGCGTTTAAGAATTTTATTTCACCTGTTATCTTGCCATTCTTCACCACAGCATAAGGTGTCTCAACCATTCCAAAACTGTTCACTCGAGCATAAGAAGCGAGGCGCAAGATAAGTCCGATGTTTGGACCTTCTGGAGTTTGGATTGGACAAAGTCGTCCATAGTGAGAAGGATGCACATCACGTACTTCATATCCCGCTCGAGCACGATTTAAACCACCAGGTCCAAGCGCTGAGAGAGTTCGTAGGTGTTCAAGTTCCTCAAGAGCATTTGTCTGTTGCATGAACTGAGAAAGTTGGTTCGTAGTAAAGAACTCTTTCATCCTGGCTTGAAGTGGCTTTGGGGAAATAAATTGAACTGGAAGAGTAACATCTGTATCAATGGTGGACATTCTGTTTTGAATGTTTCTCTTGATTTGAGCCATACCGACTCGAATCTTTTGTTGGAAAAGTTCACCGACATATCGAACTCGACGACTACCAAGGTGATCTATGTCATCCGCCTTCGCACCAGGAGTACTGTTGAGAACTGCGATTTGAGCCACGATCATAACCAAATCATCAATAGAAAGTGTTCGACGTTCTATTTCTTTTGGAGTTTCTTTCAAACCGAATCGACGAATAAAAGCATAGCGTCCAACTTTGTGGATGTCATATCTTTCTGAATCAAAGATAGAGCGCACGAATTCTCGAGCGTTATCTGCAGAAGCGAGGTCTCCATCTCGAAGTCTCTTGTGAATTTCTATCGCCGCATCATCTTGAGTGAGAGTGTGATCTTTAGCTAAAGTTTTCTCTATAAAGTGTTTAGCTTCTGGTTTCTCTGCAAACAAAGCGAGAATCTTGTCGTTCGTTGAAGCTCCGAATGCTCTGAAAAGGACAGATACGGGAAATTTTCTTTTTCTATCAATTCGAACATAGATGGTACCGTCTAAATCTGTCTCAAATTCAATCCAGGCTCCACGACCAGGAATAATCTTTGCTCCAAATGTAGTTCGACCTTTTAATTCTTGAGAAGTAAAGAAAACACCGAAAGAACGAGCAAGTTGTGGAACAACTACACGTTCAATACCAGAAACAATAAATGTTCCGTGTGAAGTCATGAGAGGAAAATCTGCCATGAAGATTTCTTGCTCCTTCTCAGTCTTCATAATCAGGTTTTTCAAACGCAAACGAACTTTGAGAGGAGCCTCGTAAGAAAGTTTGTTATCCTTGGCTTCATATTCATTGAACTTTGGTTCAGCTAATTCAAAACCAACAAAATCAAGCTGGAACTTCCTTTCAGAAAAATCTTTGATTGATGAGAATTCTTCAAAAACCTCTTTCAAACCCTTCTCAATCAGCCACTTGAATGATTCGACTTGAGAAACCACAAGGTTAGGCATCTCGGTTAGAGGAGCGCGGAACTTCCCGAAATATTTCTTCTCTCGAACACCGCTTTTGGTGATTTTGCCCTTCACTTTTAATGTATCCATTAGAAAATTTGAAATGATAGAAAATTCAAACAACACCCAAAAAGGCATTGCTTGTCTTATAAATTAAACTTTATTTAGAAACTGTGCAGAAACGAAGTCTTAACAAATCGCCTTGTCACCGCCTCGGCGGGACCCCGCTAAAAGCGGTGGTTTATAGCCATATTTTGACTATTTTTGCTTCGGTTCAATCATAACACAATCAGTTCGAAGTACCCAAGAGTCTATATTAATAGCCATTTTCTGTCAATCTGTTATCCCCAGATGACTTTTTTGAGATAACTGCAAGAGATACCCCGAATGGGAAATTTATTTTATGAAGAAGAATGGATTCGAATTTAAAAATATAATAGAAAACTTTGTTTATAAAACGATTGCCCAATCTGGTCTCATCTTCTGGTTTATATTTATTAGGAATCAATCGGCTGATTAATCGAACAAATAAAATGGGAGGAAATAAAAAAGTATTAAAATAAGTTGAGCGAATAATCTTAAAATCTGATTCTTTTAATTTAGAGACCAATTCACTTTTTGTGTATCTTCGAAAATGTTGACTGACTTCATCAGTTATCCCCCACAAAATCATAAACGCAGGGACGAAGGAGATGAGAATACCATCTGGCTTTAAGACTCTGTGTAGTTCTTTAATCGCCTTTTTATCATCTTCAATATGTTCGAGCACATCCAACACGAGCACAACATCAAACTGATTATCATTATAAGGAAGTTTCTCCCCCACGCCCTGAACTACATTTTTTAAACCTCTCTCTTTACAATATTCAACTGCCTTGTAAGAAAAATCTATACCCGAAGCGCGACCATATCTTTCAAGTTCTCCAGTGAGTACCCCTGTCCCACAACCAACATCGAGAATTTCTAAATTAGAATTAACTACATCTAATGCGGAATATTTATTTATTAAAAAATGCACTAGTTCCCTTCTCACCTTAAACCACCAGTGATCCTTTTCTGCCTTATAGTATGAGTCATAATACGATTCTCTCATCCTTTGAGTCTATACTGAATGAGGTTTTTTATAAACTCATATATGGCTGACAGTTTGACATACGAAACTCGATTCTCGTGCTGAAGAAATACGGTTGGGACTTGAGATATTTTAAACTTTAGTTTGGTTGCCTGAATCACAATTTCTGCATCTATAAACCAATCATCAGAGACTAGATTGAGTTTTTCTAATGCACTACGAGTAAATATTTTTGGTTTAGAGTTCGCATCTAAAATCTTTATATTTGGAAACAGAATTTTAAAAAAGATATTGTAAATTCTAGAATTGAGTAATCTTTGTAACCCATCTCCGCGCTTGACTCTATATGTTTGGGCCATGTCACCTTTATTCTCAATCAAAGAATCATACACTCGGACCACATCTTCTGCAGGATTCTGTCCGTCTCCGTCTATGAACAAGACCGTTTGCCCCCTTGCTTCCTTTAACCCCATTCGAACATCCCAACCGAATCCGCCTTTTTTTTCTTTGGACACTGGTTTGATATGTGAATCATTTTGGGCTAAATTCTTTAAAATATTCGGTGTCTCATCAGTATCACCAGGATAAAAATTAGAAACTGGGATTATCTCATACGACACCCCTTTAGCTTCTACCGCTTTTTTAATTTTTGAAAGAAAATCAACTATGGGTTTACCCTCTTTATAACAAAGAACAACTACAGAAATATCTGGACTCATTTTT
The DNA here is from genome assembly GCA_023266935.1 of bacterium. Taxonomy (GTDB): domain Bacteria; phylum Patescibacteriota; class Minisyncoccia; order Phycocordibacterales; family Zambryskibacteraceae; genus JAIFWN01. The sequence goes on from JAHFOF010000002.1 coordinate 20,511, forward strand.
TTCTTTTCTTCTTCCATTCGTCAATATTAGCACGATGGCCTGAAAGCAAAATTTTCGGCACTTTATAAATCTTACCCTTATATTGAAACGCCTCTGGGCGAGTATACGAATCTCCGCCAATACGTTTTTCTTCTAGTGAATCGAAGTTGCCGAGCACTCCTTCAACTTGTCTGCTGATAACATCGATTAAAAGCATCGCGGGGAGTTCCCCGCCGGTCAGAACAAATGGCCCAACCGAAACTTCTTCTGTTTTAAATATTTTTTTTACTCGTGCATCTATACCTTCGTATCGACCACACACGATGATGATATCTTTGAATTTATTGACAACATTCTTTGCATAAGGATTATTAAACTGTTTTCCGCCTGGAGAAAGAAAAATTATTTTTGGTTTTGATTTAGATTTCTTAACTGCATTTTCAATCGCCTTTATTACTGGTTCAGCTTGGATAACCATCCCCGGCCCTCCTCCGTATGGTGATCGATCGACACGAGCAAATTTATCCTTAGTGAAATCTCTAGGATTGTAGAAAGAAACTTTTATTTTTTTGTCTTCAATTGCCCGTTTCAAAATAGATTCTCCGAGGTACGAATCAAAAGACTTTGGGAATAGAGTAATAATATGGAAATGCATTTTCTTTTTTTTGGTTTAATCCAAATTCAAGTCTTCCATCGCCTCGTCGAGTGATTTGGAAGCAACAGGAGTATTCGACGGAGCACTTCGAATATAAGATTCACGTGGGACACCGCCTGCTGGTTCAGCGATTTTCAAATTCACTCGAGCGTTATTCTTCATACCCACAACACGAAGAAGAATACGAATTGCTTTCGCTGTGTTTCCCGCTCGACCAATCACTTTACCCATATCATCTGGGTGCACGTCGAGAGTCATCAGCACACCCATCTCATCTACTGTTCTTTTTATTTTGACATCGTTTGGATGTTCAACAAGAGCTTTCACTACAAATTCAAGAAATTGTGTATCGTCAATCATACTGAAGATCATTAAGGAATAATCTGGATTCGGGAACAACTTTATTCTACCACGGGTTCTGCGGGTGTTTCAGCTATGGGTTCGGGAACTACTTCTGGCTCTGCTTCCTTGGGTTCATTCACTACGGCTTCAGCAACTACTGGTTCTTCTGCTTTTATTATAGGTTTTTTCTTTGGGAGCACGTTTATTTTCTTCGCATCAATTATTTTATGAGCCACGAGGAGATTGTGGACAGTGTCTGTGGCAGAAACACCTTTCGCCAAGAGATCCTTGACTCGACCAACATTAAAAGCCTCTGAGGTCTTACGAAAATCGAAAGAACCGATGATTTCTTTGAATCGTCCGGATTTAGTAGAATTCTTTGAGTCAGTGAGAACAAGACGAAACGATGGTTCGTGCTTGCGTCCTACCCTTTGAAGTCTCATTTTTAGCATGGGTCATATAGTAGCAATAAAGTAGAACGAGGTCAATAAGTCTGCTATAGTTAGAAAAATGCCGAAAGAATTAGAAAAACTAAAAGGAATCATAAAAGTCACGGGTAAGGGTGTAGGATACTTCCCTAACCCCAAGGACGAAAACAACGATTTTGAAATCCAACCAGAAAGAATAAAAACTGCTTTGTCTGGAGACACTGTCATGGTTAATCCTCTGGGCATAGAAGTTTATGGTCGTCAGCAAGCCGAGGTAATTGAAATTGTTGAACGTAAGAAACTTGAATTCGTGGGGACCTTAGAAAAGTCTGCCGAGGGATTTTTTTTCATCGCCGATGATAAAAAAATGTATAGGGACATTTCTGTTCCTTCAAACAAATCTGCTGGGGCCAAAGACGGAGACAAGGTCCAAGTGAAGATAACTGAATGGACAGACGCATCAAAGAGCCCGGTTGGAGAAGTCATCCGTCTCATCGGACGCAAGGGTGAACACAACGCTGAAATGCTCGGTATAGTACTCGAACGAGGATTCGACGTGGATTTCCCCGCTGATGTAGAAGCCGAAGCAGAATCTTTGAAAAAAAATTTTGCTACAGAGGATCATTTGAAAGATAGACGAGATATCCGAACTACTACCACCTTCACCATCGATCCAGCGGATGCCAAAGATTTTGATGATGCGATTTCTTTTAAAAAAATTGATGAAAATAGTTTTGAGATAGGTATTCACATTGCAGATGTCTCTCACTTTGTTGTACCCAATACAGCTTTGGACAAAGAAGCTCTGCACAGAGGTACGTCCATTTATCTAGTTGATCGTACTATCCCCATGCTTCCAGAAATCCTTTCAAATGACCTCTGCTCTTTGAATGCAAACGAGGACAAATATGCTTTCTCTTCAATCTTTGTTTTAGATAAAAATGGAGGAGTGAAAGAAAGATGGTTTGGACGAACACTCATAAATTCAGATAAACGATTTACTTACGAAGAAGCTCAAGAAATTTTGGACAACAAATCTGGAATGTTTTTTGAAGAACTAAACACTTTGAACCAAATCGCCTATAAACTCAGAGAAGAAAAGTTTAGAAATGGAGCTATAGAATTCGAAACAGAAGAAGTGAAGTTTGAGCTCGATTCCCTCGGCAAACCGATTCGAGTTTATAAAAAAGCTCGCAAGGACACGCACAAACTGGTTGAAGATTTTATGTTGCTAGCCAACAGAGAAGTGGCCAAAGTTCTCGATAGTGCCACAAAGAAAAATGGTAAAGCAGCTGGAGTTTATAGAATCCATGATGCTCCAGATAAAGAAAAGATAGAAAACCTCGCCGAATTTGTGAAGGCACTCGGATTTGAATTAAAACACAAAAAGGGCGAGACCACCGGTGAAGAAATCTCTAAAATGCTCAAATCAGTCGAGGGAACACCGGTAGAAACTCTTATAAAAACAGCCGCTATTCGAAGTATGTCTAAAGCAGTTTATTCTACTTCAAACATCGGACACTTTGGATTGGCTTTTGAATATTATACCCACTTCACTTCTCCGATTCGTCGATATCCTGATGTGATGGTTCATCGTCTGCTTCAAAGATTCATAATTAATGGGAAAATTGAACAAGATGAAATTTTAAAATACCAAAACCTTTGTGATAAAGAGAGTGAACGAGAAATCGAAGCAGCAGATGCTGAACGAGCTTCTATAAAATACAAACAAGTTGAATACATGCAGGAACATGTAGGTGAAGAATTTGAAGCAATCGTTTCCGGAGTTAGTGAATGGGGTATGTATGTTGAAGAAAATAACACGAAGGCAGATGGGATGGTGAAGCTTCGTGATATGACTGATGATTTCTACGAACTTCAACCGAAAATCTATGCGGTGGTTGGTCAAAAAACTGGCAAAAAATATTCTCTTGGAGACAAAGTCCGAGTGAAATTAATCTCCGCCGACCCAGAACGCAAGACTCTTGATTTCGTGTTGAGATAAGAGTAATGTTTATTTCGGAAGTTTCCCCTTTCGTACAGGTGTACTATGGCCTACAAGAAAAAGGCTCCGAGCAAGGCCTACTTGGCCAAACTCAAAGCAAAGAAGAGCAAGAAGAGGCGTCGGGTTTCTCGGCGGCCTCGTGCCCAGCTAGTAATCACCATCTACGTTGTAGTCAAGAAGGTGAGATGATTCACAGCCCGCTAACCAGCGGGTTTTTTATTTGTTAAATTCAACTTCATCATTAAGCCCAAATTTTATCACTACATTATAATGTAGTGTATTAAGGTTTTGTAATACGAAATAGTTAGATAAACAATGGACACAATCAACGGGGATCACTTCCTCCCCCATGATTTCCAATGCCCCCTTCCATATCTCGGTGGCATGCCTATGAGTATAAATTTTTCGATTTGTTCAAGAATATCTTTCTTATATTCTCCTGTGATATTTAAAGTGGCTTTATATTTGTTATTCTCAATTTTCATAGCCAATTTAGAGACAGTCGTTGGACTCACATGCAAACTTTCAGTTATTACGTGTTGAGGGATTTCCTTAGCCAGTAGAAATATTATAGCGAGCCGTTTAGCGAGCATCACTTTCTCAGTTCTAGTAAATAATTCTCCTGCCATATACTTGAATTTACCTTGCTTTCCAGCTTTTTCTATTGATTTTATAAATTGATCAAAGAGCTTATTAAAAATTTCTTTGCCCAACTTCTTATTTGACACATGAGTCATAATGTCAATATTACTACATTATAATGTAGTGACAACAAATGTATAAGATGCAAAAAACTTGATTTCGTATTAGTACAAGAGTAGGGTGTTTCTAGACAAAATACTCAAACTATGAGGTTCCGATGCCGAAGTATCGAATAGAGTATTCAAACCATCCTTCGTTTACATATGACTTGAAAGGTGACACAGAGGCATATGATCTTTTTTCTGAAATATACCACGATTATCTTATCTGCTTGCCAGGAGTTGGTAAGCCTAAGTGTCTAGTAAAAATCTTTGACGGTACAGAAATTGAAATATACAGCAGAATATTTGGATATGTTCACAATATCCTGGATACAACTCTACCTGACTAGTAGAGTTTTTTATTTAGCCACCTCGACTGCTTGGGTGAATTCGATAGAGAGAAGTTTGGAGATGCCGGTTGAACCCATAGTCACACCGTATATTATTCCCGCTCGACTCATGGTTTCTCTGTTGTGTGTGATTAAAATTAGTTGAGAATGTTTTGAAAGTTTTTCTACCAAATCTCCATAAATCCTCGAATTGGCTTCGTCGAGCGCAGCATCTGTCTCATCAAGAATAATAAAAGGGGGAGGATTCACCGCAGAAATAGCAAACAATAACGCAATAGATGTTAAGGCTCTCTCTCCACCAGAAAGCATCATCAAACCCTTTATCTTCTTCCTCGGCAAATTCACGGCGATGTCTAACCCTTCTTCAACAATCTCCTCATCATCTAAGGCATCTTCAACCATCTCTGTCTCCCCTTCTTCGAGCATTACTTCGGCCTTGCGTTTTTTATCTTTAGTCAAAATGAGTCTTGCATCTCCCCCGCCGAACATTGAACTAAACAGTTCACCAAACTCTTTATTAATTTTAGTAATACCAGAAGAAAATTCTACAGCCAATCTTTCTTCCAAATCTTTCACTAATGTTTTTAAAGATTCGGCAGATTTATCCAAATCCAAAAGTTCTCGAGCGAGGAACTGGTCACGCTCGCTCACATCTTTGTACTCCTTCATCACTTCTCCTGACCCCACTACACCCGAATCTTCCAGACGAATCTTTAGTTTCCCTATCTCACGTTTCTTCTCTTCTTGAACATTTCTATTTTCTTCTAAAATATTAATCGCGGTTTTAAAATCTTTAAAATGTAAGGCGTCTGCCCCTACAAGTGCTCCAACCTCAGTCATTTCCCGCTTAAATTCTTCATCTTCTTTCTTGAGTATCTCTTCTTTGGATTTAATCAGATTCAGTTTTGAAATGAGTTCATTTTCTTCGGACATAATTCTGAATACGGCTTTCTCTGCATCTCGACTCGAATCTTTTTCCATCTCAATCCCCTTCTTTAATTCTTCGTATCGCACACGAAGGGCCTGCTCCTTTGCTCCAGCTGTCTCAATTTCTTTTTCTATATTTTCCTTTTCTTTAATTAATTCTCTAACAGATTTTTCAGCATCAAGAAGAACAGAAGAATCCGCAGAATACTTTTGATTTTTAATAAACTCTTTTATCTTATTAAAAACATCCACCAATGTTCCGAGGAGTGACACTTCTGAATATAAATCTTCTATATCCTTTAACCGAACAAGCTTATGTTCGTCTGAAGTAGCTAACTCTTTTTGCTTTCTAATAATTCTCTCTTCTGCGTCAATCGAACCTTCGACCTTGCCCAGATTTCTAACCAAAGCATCTTTATGAACTCTCACCCCACTCATCTCTGACTCAAGGTTCAAAACCAAATAATCTTTCTTTTCTTCTTTGGCCACATCTTCAAGAATTTTCCTTGCATCAGCTAATTCTTTTGAAAGTTTCTGGAGTTGTTCATCGATTGGTTTTTTCTCCTCACCTGACATCTTCTTCGATAAACTAATATACTGGTCTTCATGATAAAAATAATCTTTAGCCAACTCTATAAGACTCGTTTTCATGCTTTCCATCTTCTCTAGTTTCTCAACTTGTTTATGAAGAAACTTTAAATGAGGAGCAATTTCTTTTCTCAACAACTCTACTTGAGCAATGTTCTCAAAAGTTTTTTTTAATTTACGCTCACTTTCTAATCTTTTGTATTGATACAGACGAAGTCCGAGGGCATCTTCTATCATCGCTTTGCGTTCCTTTGTAGAAGCATTGAGTATCTTATCTGCTTCTCCTTGGGAAATAATGTGGTGCCCCGATGCACCGATGTGTGCTTGGAGAAGAAGCTCGACCACATCTTTCAAGCGAACAGTAGAACCATTTATAGAATAATCATTTACCCCGTCTCGATGCACCACACGTTCGATAACTACTTCAGGAAAGTCTACAGCGAAGGTTTTGTCTTTATTATCAAACGTCACCTTAACTGATGCCCTGTTTGCCCTAGATTCTCCTCCGGCTCCATTAAAGATGAGGTCTTCTCCTTTCTTGCCTCGCAGAGATTTGATTGATTGCTCACCCAAAACAAATCTAAAGGCTTCAGCCACATTTGATTTACCAGAACCATTTGGTCCAACTATAGAAGAGATGGGGGAATTAAATTCGAGAGTACTCAACTTGGCAAACGATTTAAATCCCGAAAGTTCGATTGATTTTAAATACATATTACCAAATTATTATAGCAGACCTTAATCCCAACCCTTATTTTTTAATGCATTCCGAGCCGCTTCTTGTTCTGCGTCTTGTTTAGATTTTCCATCACCTTGTCCGACCAATTCATTTCCTATATAAACTCCAATAGTAAATTTTTTATCGTGATCTGGACCAGATTCGTATAAAGTTTTGTATGAAGGGGTGGTGTTCTCGTGCTCTTGCGCTTTTTCTTGAAATAGACTTTTGGCATCTATCCACGTTCCTTTCTCTATAATTCCTTCAGTTAATGGGGTAATGTGAGCAAGGATAAATTTTTCTGCCGAATCAAATCCTTGGTCCATATAAATCGCACCGATAAAGGCTTCGAGAGTATTCGCAAGGATATATTGTCTAGCTCGTCCGTTATCTTTTGATTCTCCTTTTGAGAGAAGGAGAAAATCATTGGCACCAAGTTTCTGAGCGACCTCTGCGCAAGTATCCGCATTCACCAATGCTGAACGAAGAGAAGTTAATTCTCCTTCGTTCATTTCTGGAAATTTTTTGTATAAATAATTTGTGATAGCCAGTTCTAAAACTGCATCTCCGAGGAATTCGAGTCGTTCGTTGTGTTCTAAACCAGAAGCACGATTCTCATTTATATATGAACGGTGAATAAACGCCTGTTTCAAAAGCGCCTTATCTTTGAATTCAACCCCCGCTGTTTCTTCAAATTTACTGAAATCCATCGCTTGTATATACACTTATGAATGCTTTTCTGCAAGGAGAGTAATCGCCTTGGTTACAATGGGCAAAATATCGTCATAAAAATTTAAATCCAAAATATCTGCTAACTTGAACCATCGAACATCGTCCAAACCTCCTTTTTCTTCCTTTTTTTCCAGAGTTAAATCGTGGTATTCTGCTTCAGCCAAAAAATAAGTAATTTGTTTTTTAATTTTACCTTTTTCTGGATGAAAAGTGGTGTAAGCATTTTCTCCTAACTTTACCCCAACTTTTATTGGTATCCCGATCTCAAGCGGAACTTTTCGCACTAAACATGCTTCATTGGTTTCTCCTTCAGCCAATTTTCCTTTGGTTAATGTCCAGTGCCCAAAAACATCATGAACTAAAGCCAAATAAATATTTCCTTCATGATGGGCAAAGACAACGGCTCCAGCCAACCTTTCGAGTGGAAGCTGGTCGTCTGGGATATTGCCATACTTTTTCTTCGGACGAGGTTGGTCGTCTTTGCCTGGCTCACCCATTTCTTTATAAACTGCGCCCAACACGCCGTTCACAAACCTACCAGAAGTGTCCCCACCAAAGCTCTTGGCAAGCTCTATGGCTTCGTTTATGGCCACTTTTGGTGGAACTTCTTCCCTATCTGAAAAAAGTAATTCTGCTAAGCCGATACGCAAAATATTTCTATCAACAATCGAAATTTTCTCTAATGGCCAATCCGGAGCTGCTTTTTCTATCAATAAATCTATATCTTTTTGTTTATCTACAACCGAATAAAGAAGCGCTTCCATAAACGGCTTATCGTTCGAACCACCAGCAAATTCTTTAAAATTACGCTCAAATATTTTATCTATCTTATTGTTTCTACTAGTATCAAAATCCCACTCAAAGAGTGTTTGGAGAACCACCGATCGTGAAAGGTGTCTGTTGGCCATATTAAAAAGAACAAAAAACTTTTTATTTTGTTTTGCCGACCTTGCGTCCTCGATACATACCTGTCTTTGGGTCCATTCTGTGTCGAAGATGCGTGCTGGTACCAGCCTTGGTTAAGCTTGGTTTAGCTAGGCCATGATGAGATCGACGTTGTTTCGTCTGTGATCTCGTATGTCTCATTCGTACTACCATAAACCAAGCTTATCAAAGATATTTGTAAATGAAAAGCCCCGCTCAGACCAAAGTCTTCGCGGGGCCAACTGCTTCCTCTCCAAACTTCTCGGCAAAATACTTGTGTACACCGAGAAGAAAGTTGAGATGGAACTTGTTTCTGTCAGTGTTGAAAACCTTCTTCAACGCATCATCGAGCGAAATCCCATACGGCCGTGACAGAGACGAATTTCCATCGATGAGAGTAGCTGTCCGAAGCGTTCCTCTGCAACCAGAACGAGGGATAACAAACCCCTCCTTCAGATGTCCATTCTTGTCCCTGCGTGGACGATAGACGGAAATCGGTTTAACTCTGTGTTTAACCGAAAGCCCTGTCTCTTGCTTCAACTCCCGCAGAACAGTATCCACGGTTGTTTCTCCATCTTCACTTCTACCTCCAGGACATTTGCTTTGTATCTTTTGGTCAAATCCTGGATTTTGGGGGGTGGCATCAATGAAAAGAAGATGAACCACCCCATTCTCAAGCCACCAAATGGCGACGGTTGAGAAATGGTTCTGGTTCATGCTTTTTCTCCTCTGGGTTGGCCCATATTGGGTATTTCTAATTCTCCTTACATACTAGCACAAGATAAGTAAAAAGTCAAATGTTCTTCAAAAAGCTTTTCCTATGAACCATACTTGCTCCAAATTTGCGTATCGTCTTCCTATGATCTAGTGTTCCATAACCTTTGTGTTTATGGAAATTATATTCTGGATATTTTTTGGAAAGTTTAGTCATGTATATGTCTCGAGTAACCTTGGCACAAATTGAAGCTAGAGAAATAATCGCTACCTTCTCATCCCCTTTTATAATCGTCTTTTGGTTTTTAAAATTCTTCGGAGCTTTTATTCCTCCGTCCAGAAATATTTTCGAGTCTCGTGGAACTTTTAATTTTATCAAACATTTCTTAATCCCTAGATTTATCGCATAAACGATTCCCTTTTTATCAATAATTTTTTCTGAAATCAAACTCACTGCAAACTCAAGTTCCCCTTTTTTCTGCATTTCTTTAGCCAAAGAGAACCAAAATTCTCGTTCTTTGAGTTTGAGCTGTTTTGAATCTTTAATTCCCCTAAGAAATTTTTTATTGGATGAATCGACTAGTTTAACTGCCCCCACTGACACTGGGCCAGCGAGTGGTCCGCGCCCAGCTTCGTCTATACCGACTATATATCTCATTTGTATTATAATGACCTTATGAATCGATTTGTCCATCTCCACACTCACTCTCACTACTCTCTTTTGGAAGCTCTACCCAAGATTCCAGACTTGGTAAAAAAAGCCAAAGATTTAGAGATGAAAGCTCTCGCCCTAACTGACTCTGGAAACATGTACGGAGCAATAGAATTTTATAAAGAATGCGTAGATGAAGGAATCAAACCGATTATCGGAGTTGATGCTTATGTGGCCAAGAGAACCAGATTTGATAAAGAAGCTCGCATAGACAATACTCGATCCCGCCTTGTTTTGTTAGCCGAAAATGAGACTGGTTATAAAAACTTGATTAAACTCGTCACCGCTTCTCACCTTGAAGGATTTTATTATAAACCTCGAATCGATAGGGATTTAATAGAAAAATATCATGAAGGATTGATCTGTATTTATCCATCGTTTGCTAAGGAGCGCAGTGAAGAAATAATCTCTTGGTATAAAAACATCTTTGGTGCAGATAAATTTTTTATAGAAATTACTCATCATCCAGAAATTAATGGCCATGAAGAGAGACAAAAAGAACTAATCGAATTAGCCAAAAAAACCCAGACGAAATTGGTCGCTTCTCACGATGTGTATTATCTAGAACCCGAAGACAAGCCGGCTAGAGATACGATGCTTTCTATCCAAGGCCATATGGGTAAAGAAATTACGAGTAGTTTTGATGGAAATGAGGAAAACTTTTCGTTCATTAGCTCAGAAATAGCAGAAGAATATTTTAAACCCATACCAGAGGCTTTAGAAAATACAAAAAAAATCGCAGATATGTGCAACCTCGAACTTAAACTTGGTTCGTGGGTCTTCCCAGAATTCGTAGTAGAAAAAGGCAAAACTTATAACGAAGCTCTAGCTGATTTGGTAGAACAAGGATATAAAAATAAAAGTGTAGAAAAAACTAAAGAAAATGAAGAAAGGGCGAAATACGAATTAAGAATTATTGGAGAAAAAGGTTATTCACCTTACTTTCTCGCGGTGGCTGACCTCTTGAGTCATGCTCGTAAGGTTGGGATACTAACCAACACCAGAGGTTCGGCTGCGGGTTCGTTTGTCTCATATCTTTGTGGTATCACCACTGTAGATCCGATTAAATACGATTTACCTTTTGAACGTTTTTTAAATCCTGATCGCCCATCCCCACCCGATATAGATATAGACATCGCCGATAATCGTCGAGATGAAATGATTGAATATGCCAAGGATAAATACGGAGCTGATCGAGTAGCTCAAATCGGAACATTTGGAACCATGATGGCTCGTGGAGCAGTCAGAGATGTTGCTCGTGCGATGAATTTCGCTTACATAATCGGAGACAGAATTGCCAAACTGATACCCTTAGGTGCACAGGGATTTCCTATGACTCTTGACCGAGCCATGAATGAAAATCCTGATTTAAAAAAACTATACGACGAAGATGAAGATACGAGAACCATAATAAACATGGCCAAAAAGATCGAGGGTTGCGCTCGACACATTTCTGTTCATGCTGCGGGTGTGGTCATCGCTCCGGGACCACTCGTGGATTATTGTCCACTCCAATTTGATACAAAGGGTGACAACAAAATTATTACCCAATACGACATGTATTCCATCGAAGAAGCTGGACTTTTAAAATTCGATTTTCTGGGCATAAAAAACCTTTCCATTCTCGCAGATGCAGTTGAACGTATCAAAAAAATTGAGAACAAAGAAATTGATATAGAAAGGATTCCACTCGATGATAAAAAAACTTTTGAAATGTTGAGTCGAGGAGAGACCGAAGGAACGTTTCAGTTAAATGGACCAGGTATGACCAAAGCACTGATAGAACTCAAACCGAACAAAATCTTTGATATCAATGTGATGGTCGCCCTTTATCGTCCGGGCCCGATGGACAACATCAATGAATACATCGCTCGCAAACACGGCAAGAAAAAAATCTCTTATCTCCATCCAAGTATGAAAAAATTTTTAGACAAGACTTATGGAGTGCTCGTGTATCAAGACGATCTTTTGATGACGGCTATTGAAGTCGCTGGATATACCTGGGGCGAAGTGGATAAATTTCGTAAGGCAGTTGGAAAGAAAATACCAAAGGAGATGGCCAAACAACATGTCATTTTCGTCGAGGGATGTATGACTCACGGTAAAATGACTAAACAAAAAGCCGAGGAACTTTGGGATTTATTTGAACCGTTTCAAGGCTACGGTTTCAACAAAGCGCATGCTGCGAGCTATGGCTTCACGGCATATCAAACGGCTTATCTTAAAGCCAATTTTCCTGCGATATATATGTCCGCAGTCCTAACCGCTGATTCAGGGGACGTGGAAAGAATCGGGGTAATGATTAATGAATGTAAAAAAATGGGCATTAGTGTGCTTCCTCCTTCGGTGAATGAGAGCTTTTCACAATTTACAGTCATCAAAGATGAGGATAATGTAAATCAGCCTTATAAAATCCGTTTTGGATTAGTCACCATAAAAAACTTTGGGCAAGGTATTTCTACCTCGATCATCGAAGAACGCAAGAAAAACGGAAAGTTTAAATCCTTGGCTGATTTTCTAGATCGAATAAAAGATAAAAATTTAAATAAGAAATCACTTGAAGCCTTGATTCGGAGTGGAGCGATGGATGAGTTTGGTGACCGTGGAGTGTTGGATGCAAACATCGAAGGACTATTGTCTTATAATCGTGAACATTTAAATCGTCCAAAAGATCAGGATTCGCTTTTTGGTTCGATGTCTGATACTTCAACCATTCCTACTCTCCGCCTTTCAGACGCCTCGCCTGCAACTCAAACAGAAAAATTAAAATGGGAAAAAGAATTACTCGGTTTGTATATTTCTGGTCATCCACTTGAGGCCTACAAAGATAGATTGAGTAATAATCAAACAAACATAAAAAAACTGGTTGATTTAAAAGAGGGTGACCTCGTAGTCATCGGAGGTATGATCGAAGATATTCGAGATGTTTTGACCAAGAAAAATGAACGTATGGTTTTTATGAAAGTAGAAGACCTGACTGGTTCTATAGACACGGTTATCTTCCCCAGAGTCTTCGATGAATTTAAACAATTCATTGTCTTAGAAGGATGTATCGCCATAAAGGGCAAAATTTCAAAAAGAAACGGCGAAACCAGTTTGATTGTAGACAAAATAAAAGCTTTGTAATAAAAAAGACCCTCAATATTTGAAGGTCCAACAAGCTAATCCCAGCCGAGAATTTCGTCACTATTACCTGTCTCGACACCAGCCCAGACAAGTAGCAGGGTAGCAACAAATGTAATAGCTGTTGCCACGATAGTACGAGTCATATCATAACCTTCGGCATGTCTTGCGGTGAAAAATGCAATCACCGCCGGGACAGACACAATTCCGAAGGCAATCGTAGCTTTCATCAAATTGATTAAGAACTTCCTAGAACCAATCATGCTTCCTCCCGTTGGTGATATCTATAAATAAAGTACCCTTATTGAAATTAATGTCAAGGTCTAACTTCTTTAAAAAGAAAGCTGCCTGAGATAATCCAAGCGGACTTTCCCAGACGGCAAGTATTCACAGTGGCCTACGTGAACGTTCGAAAAACTTCGGCCAGAGCTCGTTCAGCTCCTTCTCCGAAAGCAGATTGTGCTTGAGTTCGAACATGGCACGCAACATCCGATCGTTCTCCTTACAAACGGAGTGAACGATGACTTTCATGTTGATGATGATGAGTAGTTCGAGTATTATGAAACTGTATACAATCAGCGCTGGCACAGACAAGGTCAACATATCGCCTTCTGGCGATGAAGTAGTAGTTCATTCTTACTTAGGGATAGAATACTAAATATATAAAGTCAAGTGTAAATAAATCCTTTGATTGCTAGGTTTTTATTGATACTATTGAACAATGCAAGATATTGAAAAAGTACGACACTCACTCGCCCATTTGCTTGCGGCAGCAGTTTTAGAACTTTATCCAGACACTTTAAATACGATCGGCCCAGCCGTGGACAACGGCTTTTATTATGATTTTGAATTCAAAGAACCACTCAAGGATAGTGATTTGAAAGAGATAGAGAAAAAAATGAAAAAGCTTTCTAACACTTGGACAAGCTTTGAGAAAAAAGACGTCTCGACAGATGAAGCAAAAGAAACTTTTAAAAACAACCCGTATAAACTTGAATTGATTGAAGAAATTTTAACCAAAGGTGAACCTCTCACTCTCTACACATCGGGCAACTTCACCGATCTTTGCCGAGGAGGACATGTGCAGAACATGAAAGATGTTTCTATGGATGCTTTTAAACTTTCTCGCATTGCTGGTGCTTATTGGCGTGGAGATGAGAAGAACAAAATGCTCACTCGCATTTATGGTTTGGCTTTTAATACTAAAGAAGAATTAGATGAATACGAAAAGCTTCAGGAAGAAGCCCGGAAACGCGACCATCGAAAATTGGGTAAAGAATTAGATCTTTTCACTTTCTCTGATTATGTGGGCAGTGGACTCCCCCTCTACACTCCACGAGGAGCATTGATCAGAAGACTTTTGAACGAATATGTCGAATCTCTTCAAACCGAAGCCGGATATACTCAAGTCTGGACTCCGCAGATAGCCAAAGCCTCGCTCTTCAAACAATCAGGTCACTACGAAAAATACAAAGATGACATGTTTCGTGTAGTTTCAAATTATTCTGATGAAGAATTTTTCTTGAAACCGATGAACTGTCCCCAACATACCCAAATCTATGCAAGCCAAATGAGAAGCTACCGCGACCTCCCTATCCGCTACACCGATTTCGCCATGTTATACAGAGATGAACAACCAGGACAACTTTCTGGTCTCGCTCGCGTTCGTTCATTCTCTCAAGACGATTGTCATATTTTCTGCAGAGAAGACCAAGTAGATAAAGAGATAGATGTCGCTTTGAAAATGACTAAACAAATTCTCGAAACTTTTGGTTTGAAATATAAATATAGACTTTCTACTCGTGATCCAGAGAAAAAAGATAGCTATCTTGGAGACCCGAAGATTTGGGACAAAGTTGAAGAGTGGGCAGAAAAAATCATGAAGCGAAATAAAATTGAATTCGTGCCCGGACCAGGAGAAGCCGCTTTCTATGCGCCCAAGATGGACCTCATCGCCACAGATGCCTTGGGTCGAGAATGGCAACTTTCTACCGTGCAGATTGATTATGTGATGCCCGAAAGGTTTGATCTCACTTATACAGATTCAGACGGCAAACAAAAGCGTCCTGTGATGCTCCACCGAGCCATCATCGGTTCAGCCGAAAGGTTTATGATGATTATCCTCGAACATTTTGCTGGCAATCTCCCTCTGTGGCTCTCTCCTATACAAATAAAGGTTATTCCTGTTCGCACAAACCACAATGAATACGCAGAAAAAATTGTAAAAATCTTAGAACAAAATGGTGTTCGAGTTGATTTTGATAATAAAGATGAAAACTTGGGTGCAAAAGTTCGAGATGCCAAGAATCAAAAAATTCCCTATTGGGTAGTCATTGGAGACAAAGAAATTGAATCAAACAAAGTTACCCTTGAATCTCGAGATGCTGGAAACTTGGGACAGATATCCACTGAAGATCTCGTATCAAAAATCAATAAGGAAATAGAAAATAAAAACTAGCCATCCTTTCGGATCGCTAGGTTAAAGCCGACTGATCACCACCCTTGTTGTTTGATTGCTCTTCGAGAAGACCGTGACTGATATAAAAACTAATCCTAGAAAATGCTGACATCTTGAACGGACACGGTTCACGTCCGCATGTTGTCACAGCACCCTCTGGGACTGCCCGATGACAAACCCTACAATTTTCTGTCTTCTTCTCGTTCCCGTCCTCCAATCGAGACATCTGAACCTCCTTTGGGTGATCCTTCTTTTTAGGATACTAAAACACTATGCCTTAAACATCAAGTGTTGCTTTCTTTGCGTTACTCTGAATAAATGATTTTCTAGACGGAACATCTGTGCCCATGAGGATATCGAAGACTTTGTCTGCATCGCGTCCATCTTCTACATTGACCTGTTTCATAATGCGGACTTTTGGATCCATGGTAGTTTCCCAAAGTTCATCTGCATTCATTTCTCCGAGACCTTTGTAGCGTTGAATAGAAATTTTGGCTTCGCGTTTCTTGGCTCCTTTTGTTTCTTCTCCCTCTTCTTCGATCTCTTCGGATGATTCCTCAACTTCAACTATATCTTCGAGGTTTACATCCTTGCCAACTTTTTTGTTTTTTTCTTCATCCGAATATGCATACAAAACTTCTTTGCCTTTTTTGATTTTATAAAGCGGAGGTTGAGCGATATAAACAAAGCCCGCATCAATCAGAGGGCGGAAAAATCTATAAAGTAAAGTAAGAAGAAGAGTTCGGATGTGAGCTCCATCCACATCAGCATCTGTAGCTATAATAATTTTATGATAACGAAGTTTCGAAATATCAAATGTGTCGCCGATCGCAGTGCCGAGTGCAACCACCAAGTTTTTTATTTGTTCTGAACCAAGCATTCTGTCCAAACGAGCTCGTTCGATGTTCAATATTTTTCCTCGAAGAGGAAGGATGGCTTGTATTCTCCTGTCACGTCCCATTTTCGCTGTACCACCGGCTGAATCTCCTTCCACAATAAATAATTCTGATTCTTCTGCACTCTTTGACTGGCAATCGGCCAATTTACCTGGAAGAGTCATCCCTTCCAAAGCTCCTTTGCGTAGAACAGAATCCTTGGCCGCCTTGGCCGCCTTGCGAGCTTTGAGAGCTAGTACTACCTTTTGGATAATCGCCTTGGCATCATCTGGATTTTCTTCAAGAAACATGCTGAAAGCATCCCCAAAAATCGTAGTGACCATGCCTTGTGCCTCGACCGAACCAAGCTTGCCTTTGGTCTGACCTTCGAATTGAATTTCGCGGAGTTTAATAGATATAACCGCAGTCAAACCTTCTAAGACATCATCTCCAGTAAAGTTGTCTTCCTTTTCACTAACCAAATTATTCTTGCGGGCATAAGTGTTTAAAGTTCTCGTGAGAGTCGTTTTGAATCCTGTCACATGAGTTCCCCCTTCAGAGTTATAAATATTGTTCGCAAATGGGAGAATGCGCGATGAAATATCGTCTACGTATTGTAAGGCTACTTCAACTGTCTCATAATCATTACCGTTCGCTGGTTTTTCCACATAAAAAATATTTTTGTGTATTGGTTTCTGGAGATGATTCTCAAACCGCACCAAAGACATCAATCCCCCTTCAAAATAAAATGACACCGATGGTGTTTCTAATCCAAGTTCTCGAATATAAAATACTTCTGTATCTTTTATTTTTTCTTCTGCTCTGGCATCAATGATAGAAACGCGCATGCCTTTGACCAAATAGGCTTGCTGTCTAAGGTGGTTGACAATTCGTTCATAACTAAAATTTATTTCAGGAAAAATCGATGGGTCTGGTTGGAAAGTAATGATAGAACCGGTGTTCTTTGTTGAACCAACTTTTTTTACCGCAGATTTTTTCTTGCCCAAACTGTATTCTTGGGCATAAACACCGCCGTCTCTATGAATTTCAGCTCTACAGTAAACAGAGAGAGCATTCACCACTGAAGCTCCCACCCCGTGTAAACCTCCGGAAACCTTATATCCTTCTCCACCAAATTTTCCTCCTGCATGGAGTGTGGTCATGATAGTTTCCAGTGCGGAAACTTTTGTTTGTTTATGAATATCTACGGGGATACCTCGACCATTATCCACAACTCGAATCTTAGAATCAGGTAAAAGGGTAACCTCTATGTCGTTGGCAAAACCCCCCATCGCTTCGTCCCGTGAGTTATCGAAAATCTCCCATACAAGGTGATGAAGCCCATCTGGGCCAGTAGTTCCTATATACATCCCAGGACGCTTCCTGACAGGATCTAGGCCTTCTAGAACCGTGATATCTGCTGCCCCGTAGCTACCTGTTTTCTTCTTTTCTGGACTATCTTTGGCCATGTGTTTTATGCCCCTTATTATAGCAAATTAGGGTCCAAAATGGAAGCCCTAAAACGGTGAATTAATCTATAAAAATAGCCATTTTTCGCCACTCCTTCTCAAAGGTTTTTATATCAACAAATCGAGCATTCCTATCCCTATCATTTGAAGTACTTTCTGGATCATGAAAATAGAATCCCGAGACACTCCCCTCCGCTTCTTCGTAACCAGTAAGCACAACCGTATGAAACTTTGTTTGTCCTAAGATAAATTTAATTATAGAAACTATGACAGGACTATTTTTGTCCAAAGAATTTTTTAGAGATTCAATGTTTTCAATCTTTTCTGCTCGATAAGATTCTAGCCCATATCCTTTGGCTAGATTTACAATCGAATCATGGAACCATCCTGATTTTCCATATCCGCCTTCTGTCTCTCCCTTTTTAATTAATTCTATTATGGGAACATTTTCTGCCTTGTGTTTAAAACTTAAAATCATTTTTAAACAAGTAGGTAAACAAGCACGGGGCATCCAGAATTTATCTTCCACGTCTACAAATTGCGAATAGTATGGAACAGAGAGTTTCATTTGCTTAATTCTTTTATTAAATTATCTTTTTGTTTTAGATCAATTCTATTTTCTGGAATTTCCACTACAAACCTTTTTTCTTTTATATTTGCTACTCGGCCATAACCAACTATGTTTTTAAAGGATGGACTCTCATCAAGATTTTCAATCAAAACTAGACCTTTATACCATTTTCCTGATGCTTGGATAATCTTTCCGTCATCCAAATACATTCCTACATGGTTCGGGGATTTTTTATCATCACCTTCATTATATGAATAAACAAAATCCCCAAATTTTAATTCTTCTTTATTAATAGGTTGGGTAAAGGAAAACTTTTCTATCACCAAACTCGGCATCCACACGCCGGCAAATGTATATAAATAACTTAAGAGAGACGAGCAACTAAAATAATCTGAGGCATCTTCTCGCATTGAGGTGTTAAATTTATACGGTTTGCCTAAAGTCTCCTCAATATGAGCCCTGAGTGCTGATTCAACTTCTACGTGTTGATATTTTAGACCACTCTTATTTAATGCTTCTTCATTCGTTTCCTTTTCTGATAACCCCACTCTGTATATCCAACTATTCATTAGGCAAGGCGAATTATGCCTCCGAACTCTTCGGTCGTAGATTCTTCAAGTTTAGAATGCAATTCATTTACTTCTGCATTCGTCAGGGTTTTATCCAAATGTCTATAAGTAATCCTGAAGGTATAGCTAATTTTTCCTTCTCCGAATTTCTCTGCATTTTCGTATTTATCCAAAAGAGCCACTTCCTCAACCATCGCACCTCCGATGTCTCGAATGTGATCAAAATAGTCATTTAAAATGAAATCTTCTTTCTTCACTACAAATGAGATATCTCTAACCACGGGTGGAAATTTGCTAACTTCTTTAAATTTATGTCCCAAGACAAGCTGTTTTTTCACTCGTTCATCGTTCGACCAAAGGAGTCGAATATCTGGAAGTTCCATACTGACTATGGCCAATCTTTCCAATCCAAAACCGAAGGCCCAACCAGTATATTCATCTGGATTAACTCCAAAGTTTTTCAAAACTTCTTTCCTGACTATTCCACCGCCCAAAACTTCGACCCATTTTCCATCCTTCTCTATTTCCATTTCTATTGATGGGTCCGTGAATGGAAAAGAATCAACATTGAATCTAATTTTTGTTTCTGGCCCAAAAATAGATTTGGCTATATCACTCAAAACACTTTTTAAATCTTCTTCGGTAATAACTTTTTCTGACTTTGGGGCAAGGTACCAACCATCGAGCTGGTGAAAAACATTCATATGGTGACGGTCTATCTCATCCTTGCGATAAACTTTTCCAAAACTAACTGAACCAACAGATTCACCTCGAGCAATCTTTTCTTTAACTTCTGGATCCTGTAGATAGTAGTACCACATCACAGTTGTGTGCGTGCGAAGAATATTTTTATCATTTACATAATATGTATCTGATTTACTTCGCGCTGGATGGTCGGGAGCGAAGTTAAATAAATCAAAACTTATGTCTGTGGGTACGATTTCTGGTGCTTCGATAATATCTAAATTATTTAAACTCGGAAGGTTGATGGCCCTGTCTATCATATCTTTTATAGGACTCCCTTCTAACCTCGAAAGGTCTGGCATGCTTAGATAACGTTTGATGCGCTCACCTTCTACGTCGTGTCTTTGATCAAGTTCTTTGATCAAACGTTTCTGTTCGTCTAGATTTACGGTGATATTCTTCATAACTTCTAATTATACAGAAAGCTTGAAAAAACTGAAATAATGGCTTATAATCTGATTTCTCTTAGATATGTCGGTTGCCCAATCCCTCATCTTGTATTTCACCCTTTTTGTCTCGCTTTTTTTCGAGATTTTCCTTTTAATAACCTATATTGAGACCCGCGAGAAGATAAAATTAGAGAAAGCAGAATGCGACCGTAATACTGATCATTTCCCCACTGTTACTATTATCGTCCCTTGTTTTAACGAAGCTCCAACAGTTGAAAAGACCGTTGAATCTCTTTTTAATCTAAATTATCCACAAGACAAACTTTCTCTCTTGCTTATTGATGATGGTTCTACAGACGACACCTTGAAAGTTTTAAAAAGATTTGAAAATAATCCTCAAGTAAAAGTTTTTTCTAAAGAAAATGAAGGGAGTAAATACTCTGCTCTAAATTTTGGATTAACTAAAATAGATAGCGAATTCGTTGGTTGTCTCGATGCAGATTCATTTGTAGGCAGTGAGGCTTTAAAAAGAATTGTGCCATTTTTTAGAGATTCGAGCATCATGGCAGTCACCCCTTCAATCAGAGTGCACGACCCAAAAACCATACTTCAGTATGTTCAGAAAGTTGAATACAGTTGGGGTGTTTTCCTTCGTCGAATGCTTTCGGCCATCGGAGCCCTCTATGTCACTCCTGGACCATTCTCTATCTTTAGAACCCAAGTATTTAAAGATTTAGGACACTACAAAGAGGGGCACCACACCGAAGATCTGGAGTTAGCTCTGCGTATGCAAAAGCATAGATACAAAATCGTTAACGCTGTTGATGCTTATGTCTTCACCGTAGCCCCAAGGACTTTAAGGCCACTCCATAAACAACGAGTGCGTTGGACGTATGGATTTTTAAAAAATGCTTATGATTATAAAGAAATGTTTTTAAATAAAAAGTATGGTAATGTCGGTTTGTTTATTTTGCCCATAGCCACCTTCTCAATATTCTCTTCTCTTTATTTGGCTGGAACTTTTATTTGGAGTAGCGTTGGTAAAATCACAAATCAAATAGTTAAATATCAAGCCGTGGGCTGGACTTGGCCGTTCACTCATCTTTCTTTTGATTGGTTCTTCATCAACACTGGAGTTTTTTATATAGTTTCTACAACCACATTTCTTTTGGCTCTCTTTCTTCTCTTTACCGCCATCCGACTGACCAACGGTAGATTCAAATTTGGTAGAGACATCGTATATTACCTTTCGATATACGTTTTCATCGTGCCTTTGTGGTTAGCCAAATCTGTGTATAATATTGTTCTTGATAGAAAAATTAGCTGGAGATAATGGATAATAAAAAATACATCTTTGCGTTTCTCATTACCATAGCCATCTTTGTTGTGGCCATCTTTATGTCAAATTATTTGGGGCAAAAGAAACTCGAGGATGTCCGAGCAGTAGAAAACCAGCTTTCGCTCGACATCCTTTCGAGTGAGACCCAATCAACTCTCCTAGAAGAAACTTCTTGTAGCGATGTGAAAAACAACTACTTGTCTGGACAATTAGCAGAATTGGGAGACAAACTTTCTTATGCCGCCAGTCAAAACAGCGCCAATAATGCAGATATAAAAAATCTAAAAGAATATTATTCTCTTTTGGAAATCAAAGATTATTTGTTAATGAAAAAAATCACAACCAAGTGTGGAAGTCATCCAACCTTTATCCTTTATTTTTATGCAAACACAGACAAATGTCCTGATTGTGAAAAAACTGGTTTTGTCCTCGACGCTCTAAGACAAAAATACCCTTCGATTAGAATCTACTCCTTCGACTATCAACTAGACCAGGTCGCGGTTAAGACCCTGATCTCCGTTTATCACTTAAATGGCATCCTCCCAGCCCTTATTATCAACGGAGATCCTTATTATGGTTATCAGAGCTTGGATGAACTGGAAACGACTGTTCCAGCCCTTCAGCGCCTCAAATACAGCCTTTCAAACTAAACTGGAGCCACCTCCCAGATTTGAACTGGGGACCTTCGCTTTACAAAAGCGTTGCTCTACCAACTGAGCTAAGGTGGCGTATTCTTACTCTACCAAATCCTTACCATTTTGAGAATCTCCATTTTCTTTATCAGAAAGATTCTTAAAAAATTCTGATATCCCATCATTCTTTTTATTAAGAATTTTGGTGTTTCGAATATCACCCAAATACTTCTCTATTTTTTCTTTAACCAAAGATTCGGTTTTATAATAAACATTCTTTGTATGAAGTGGGAGTTGTTTCTTTATAAGAAAACCGCTTTTTTCTTTTAATTCAGAATAATGCTGAGTAGCAAGGTGTGTGGCCTCTTTAATTCTGTGATCGCTTTTAGAAATAAAATTCAAAGGGAAAACAGATTTTTTATGTTTTAATTCAAACATCTTGGTCGCAAGCAACACCACCAAACAAACGCCTGAGATTGCAAAGATGGTTGTTAGAATCATTTAAGTAGATTATTCAGAAACAGAAAACCTAGCGAAACGTCTGATCTCTGTCCTTTCTCCAAATTTCTGTACCGCCCCGTTCACCAAATCAATAATTTTTTGATCAGGATTTTTAATAAAAGCTTGCTCTAAGAGAACTTTATCTGCAAAGTATGAATCAACTTTTCCTGCCAAGATTTTCTCCTGCATATCCTTTGGTTTGTCTTCTACTTCGGTTTTAAACGTTTCAGCCACTTTATTTCTGTCTTCCTCTGAAATGTCTTCTCGTTTAAGGAAGGATGGATTGGTCGCCGCTACTTGCATGGCTATATCTCTGGCTATAGCTTGAAATTCTGGGTTTTTTGCCACGAAGTCTGTCTCACAAGAAAGCTCTACCATGGTAGCTATATTGCCCGATGCGTGAATATAAGCAGACACGGTGCCTGATCCGAGGGTCCTGTCGCCCTTCTTTGCGGCTATCTCTCCACCCTTTTTTTGGAGCATGATTCTGGCTTTTTCTTTATCTCCTCCAGCATCCTCAAGAGCTTTTTTGCACTGCATTATAGAAAGTCCTGTTTCGTCCCTGAGAGCTTTGATTTCAGCGGTAGTGATGGTGGTCATTTTATTAAAGTACTTACAAACTTACACTAATAAATTTATTCCTTTTTTGGTTCTTCGGTTGGTTTTTGTTTAGAAAGACCCATCTTATAAGCAGAAACGATTTCTCCTATGATATATGAGATGCTGGCTTGACTTGAATCATTGGCTGGTATCGCGAAATCTACAGAATACAAATCACAATCAGAACCGGCGAGAGCGATCACTGGGATTTTCATTTTTTGTGCTTCAGAAACAGCAATGGATTCTTTTTTGGGATCAACAACCACAACGATTTTTGGAAGAGCTTTCATGGTGGCTAGACCAGCAAAATAAATATTGAGGTTTTCTATCTCTCGATCAATCAAAAGTCTTTCTTTTTTGGTATATTTACCCAGCTCTCCTCGTTCCTTCTGGCCCATCAAATCTTCCATCTTCGCAATTCTTTTTTTGATTTCAGAAAAGTTTGTGATCGATCCTCCAATCCATCGTCCTGCAACGAACGGCATCCCAAGTTCTTTGCCCGCCTTCTCTACTGCCTTTCGAGCTTCTGATTTGCCTCCAACAAAGAGAACTGACGCTCCGGTAGAAGCTTTGTCCTCTACAAATTTTAAAGCCTTCTCGAGTGCTGTTTTAACCTTTTCGAGGTCAAAGATTTCAATCTTGTTTTTGATACCAAAGATATATTCCTTGGCCGAAGGGTGTCGGCGGGATTTTACAAAACCAAAATGAGCTCCTGCTTTGAAGAGCTCGTTGATTTTTGGGTCATTTGAAGCCGTTTTGTCTGTCATAAACGTCCGAGTATTCTACCAAAACACTATAGTTTTTGCAATAAAAATCCTCAAGCACTACCCAGAGCTTGAGGATTTTCCTACACGAGGCGGGGCAACGAATCACGAATAATCTTTAACGCTAACCCAGTTTCTCGAGTCCTTGGAATGACAAGGATACCAAGACGGAATGCGAGTTCAATCTCGCGCTTCATTCCATCGGTGATTCTGTCACCATAGAGCCAGAGCTCATCAATGAAACCGCGCCTGAAATACTCTTTGTTTACGCTTCTTTCGAGCCTTTTGTCTCTCTTGCTGTTTCCAAGATAGCGTCTCCAAACGAGACTCGGAAAAACTGGAATGACGCGTGAAGAATGGATTCGAAGGCAAATCTCGATAACCTTCTGCGTATTACCCTCGATATCTCCAGACATCGGATGGGCAACAAAAACCATTTTTTTGGCCACAACAACCTCAAGGTTGAAGAAATTCGAACTATCTAAATCATTGATACCAAAATTTATAATCGGAGTCAACACGATTGACGAGGTCCTACCTTGTCATAATTTTTATAAAAAGAAACCCCGTAGTCATGTAGACCTACGGGGGTTGAATGTATTGCACCTCCCAGATTCGCACGACTCTTTCCATATGTGACTAAAGTCGGTCATCTTGGTGCTATGGGTCTTCCAGAACTCTCCGAGGAGAGATGATTTAAATCGATTTGCAGTATTCATGCAGTGACTATTCAATCCTCTTGTCACTACACTACACCCGCAAACCTAAAAAACCGCCAGTGGCCTAGTAGGTACCAAGTTTGAGAACTACCTGAACTCTCAAACTTATGAGGATTTACCTACTGCTCGAATTACGAGGGTTTATTCTTCACTCTCCGAAGAGAGATTGGAATCTCGCTCCCAAAACCAATATATACAACTTAGTTATGAGAGCCTTGGAATCCGGAATGTTCACGGTCGACCTTGGATGGTTGCGTGGTCTCGGCTAGACTAGTTTCACCTCATGCCACGCATTCCATCGAGCCAGATCATGTAACTCCATTCAGTGATTCTAATACTCGTTCTGTTTCTAGCCTAGCATAACAAATCATAAATGTCAAGCAAATTATCATTTCATATTGCTTAATAGTCAAAAAACAGCTCTATTGAGCTGTTTTTTGGGAGCTAATTTAGAATAGTGAGCCCCTGTCTTGTCATAATTTTTATAAAAAGAAAACCGCAGTCGTTTGACTGGGTTGTTTGATACCCGGAGGCACCTGGCCTCTCAAGCTGAATCTTGAGGCCAGATGTCTGCGGGTTGTTCTACGGCGCGCCGGCGGAGTGCTTACTCGCCGCGTGCGGCCGTCGAGAACGTCGCCGTGTGCACGTGAGCCAATTCGTACATGGACCTGCTGTTCTGGGTGCCATCGCGGACCCTGTGCATGTTGCCTCTCGACGTTGAGGGTAGAAGAGCATGTCGGTCACATAGGGAGCGTCCCTTGACCTGACCTTTTTATCGTAGCACAGTATAAAAATAATGTCAAGCGAATTATCATTTCATATTGTATAGTTACCAAAAAACAGCCCTGTTGAGCTGTTTTTTGAAAGCTGATTTTAATTTTGTTATTCCTCCCCTTCTCCCGTGCCGAATTCTTTGGCATTTTGGAGCGCATCGATGATTGGATCCATATAGCCGAGGAAGATTTTTTCTATGTTATGCCAATTTTCTTTTATTCGGTGATCTGTAATGCGATCTTGGAGAATATTATAAGTACGAATCTTTTCTGAACGGTCGGCTGTGCCTATCTGATCCTTCCTGTTCGCTGAATGTTTCGCTGTTTCTTCTTCATCATGTTTGGCTTGAAGCTTGGCTATTAAAATAGACATGGCCATCTCTCGATTCTTCAACTGATTCCTCTGTGAAGTTGAACGCACATCTATACCTGTGGCTTTATGAATAATCCTCACCGCTGTCTCAACCTTGTTCACGTTTTGCCCGCCCGCACCTCCTGAACGAGAAGTTTCTATCTCGATGTCTGTTGGTTTTATCTCTATAGTCGTCTTTTTCCTGATGGGCAGAATAGCCACAGAAGCAGTCGATGTGTGCACTCGACCCATCTTCTCTGTGGCCGGCACACGTTGAATACGATGAACGCCTGTCTCAAACCTTAGATTTTTATAGACCCCCATACCTCGGATTTCAAACGCTGCTTCTTTGTACCCACCTATGGATGTTTCTGAAGTATAAATTGTTTCCACTCCCCAACCCTTTAACCGAGCATATTTGATATACATATCAGCCAACTTTTGAGCAAAGAGAGCTGCTTCTTCTCCACCTGCTCCAGCACGAACTTCCAGAATGATTTCATTTGGAAATTCCTCATCCTTTTCTTCCTCCTTTAATATTTCATCCATTTGTTTAAGGAGAGTTTCTTTTTCTCGAACAAAATTAGACAACTCTTCATCGGCCAACGCTTTCATCGATGGATCTCCGGCCGAAATAGTTTTTAGTTCTTCTTCATCCTTTTCTAAACGTACATAAGTCTCCGCGAGGTAAGCGGTCTTTGGGTTGTTTTTATATTTTGATAAATCAGAGTTCACTTATTTCTTGCTGGTCTTCTTTGCCTTCTTTGGAGTAGCTTTGGCTTGTTTCAATTTAAATCTTTCTACACGACCAGCTGTGTCGAGAACCTTGTCTAGACCAGTATAAAACGGATGAGAGCTCGAAGAGATTTCGATATTAAAAAGCGGATATTCTTTCTTATCAATCTTGGATTTCTTAGTTTCTTTGGTAACTACAGTCGAAGGTATGATAAATTCTACACCGTTTGAAGAGTCGACAAATAGTACTGGTCTATAAGTATTTGGGTGAATATCTTTTTTCATTAGGTATGAACTATAGCAGAGAATTAGATGCCCTGCAATGGGTCAATCATGGTGGTTTGAATCTTGGTAGCGAGAGCCATAACCGAGTTTCCATACGAATTCGCATAGCTCGTCTTACAACTCGAACCAGAATAATATCGGCAAGCAGCATTTTTCTGTGCTGTATAACTTGTTGAATTTGCTCCTAGGTCACCAAGGTAAATCGCTGAAGCGAAGAGAGCATCTCGGGCATTCCAAGGATCAGGATTGTTGTGTCCAGATAAAGAAGCAATCCGATTGGAGAAAAGTTTCCATGTAGAAGGAATAAATTGAGCAGGTCCCATCGCCCCACCCCAACCAATAGGATTCTTTTTTGAATCGTACAGTGGTTGCCAGCATGAGACACGAGTATTGTATGGGTCACCTCCAACTTTTGAAAGGATATCTATAAAGATCGGGATATCTCTCGTTGGATTCATCACTCTTGATTTTGGAGTTCCCGTATTGGCACCCTTTCCATCTCCAGTATTAGTATCAGTGATATAACAAGACCCAACATTTTGTCCGAGATTAGATTCTTGGGTCAAGATGGCTAAAAGAAATGCTGGGTCAACCCCAGTTTTCGCTCCAGCTTCTTGGGCATATTGAAGAGCTGTACCGAAAGGAATGGCCGCTGTGTCTCTAAGGCCGAACAGGGCTGCGCGAATTTGAGCCGCTTTGGCTTGCTTGTCTGCGATGACTGTCGAATATGTTTTTTCTCTATTCTGACTTTCGGCTAAAAGAGTTTTCTTTTGAGCTTGATTTAATTCAACTTGTTTTTTCGCTGTCTCTATGGCCGCTCGAGCATCTGCTTCTTCATCTTGTTTTTTCTTTAGAGCATCCTTTTCTTGTTGGGTTTGTATCTTTACTCCACGCAATTCAGCAAAGACATTTTCCAAAGCATGACTCGTCGCAGAATAAGTATCTATGTCCACAAAAAATTCAGAGAAATCTTTATTTGAAAGGATTGTTTCTGGTAAGGTATATTCGTCTATTAAACTAGTCTTCCTCAGAATTTCGGCGAGAGTGGCTCGTCCGGTTTCGATTTTGTTATCCAAAGTAGTAATAGTGGTTTGCTTGGCTACGATGTCTTTACCCAAATTGGCTATGGCTATGTTTTTTGCTTTGATATTTGTTTGGGCAATATTTATTTTTGCCGTCAAAGCAGCGACTTCTTGGGCAAAAGATGCGCTGTCTTGTTTGGTGCTATTTAAAATCGCTGTCCATTTATCTATTTCTGCCTGACAAGCGTCTTGAGCAACGAGGAGTTGAGCTCGACTTTGACCAGAAATATCTCCACTACAAGGATCAGTGGCCGCCTGAATTATAGGAATACGAAAAGAAAAACCAAATAGGATTGTGATGAACGCTATGAAAAATCTAAATGAGCGTAAGGTGAACATAAGAAAAATCTTCAAGAAGATTATTCTGCTTTTGGAGTCTCTGTTGTTTCTGCACCATCTTCTACAACTTCGTCTTTGCCTTTCTTCTCTACTTCTATAGCTTCAAGGTCAATAGGTGCGACCTCCTCTTCTTTTTCTTGTCGAGGTTCGGCTACAAGTGCCACCACTTCTTCTGGATTTTCAAGCAAGGTGACACCTGCGGGCAAAACGATGTCTTTGGCCAAAACGTGACTGTGGAAATCTACGAGCGGAGTAACGTCAATCTTCAAATCGTGCGGGAGGTCTTTGGGCATCGCTTCAATCTTCAAGGCATGAATAACTTTGACCAAAGTTCCTCCCAAATCTTTTACCGCAAGAGAAACTCCGTCAAATTCAAGAGGAACCTCGACCTCAACTTTGTGGCCCTTTTCGAAAACATAGAAATCTGCGTGCCTAGGAGTGCCTTTCACTGGATCAAAGTCTATATCATGGATAAGAGACTCCTTTTCGCCTTCTGGGGTTTCTAGGACAACCACAGAAGATTCTCCGGCTTGCTTCCAAACCTTGAGGAAATCGACCATATTTAGAGAAATAGAGGTCGAAGGTTCCTTTTTGCCATAAAAGACTGCGGGCATTTGTCCCGCTTTTCGAATTGCCTCTGGAGATACGCTTTGGTCGCGTAACTGGGCCTTTAAAGTAATCATCCCTCTATTCTACTCGATTGCTATGTGATTTTCAAGATATTCGATAGTTCCACCTACTTTTTTGCCTGGATTAAAGATATTCAGAGGGTCAAAGATTTCTTTGGTTTTTTTAAATAATTCCAAGATTTCTGGTTTAAACATCTTGTTCAAATACGGAGTTCGGACTATGCCGTCATTGTGTTCACCTGTAATGGAGCCTTTGTATTCGGCCACGAGGTCATAAATCTTGTCTCCCACTTCCTTTATCACTCTGATATTTTCCTTTTTATGCATATCCATGAGTGGGATGATGTGAAAATTCCCATTGCCCGCATGACCAGAAATGGTATAAACCAATTTATAATCATCCAAAATCTTTTTCATTTTGGGCAAGAAGGCGGGCATGTCTTTCGGCTGGACCACCACATCATCCACGAACGGAGCCGTGCGTGAACCGTGAATATGTTTGCGAAGGAGGCTAAAGCTCTCTCGACGAATAGTCCAATACTTGTTCGACTCTTCTTCAGATTTAGTTTTCCTCATGATGAATCCGAAATGAGCAATTTTATTTTCCAAATCATCCAATTTTTTGTTGACTTCTGGTTCTGTCTGACCGGCATATTCCACGAGAATAATTAATTTTGGTAATCCAAGACTACGAATCATCATGAAGGCTTCGGGAATAAATGAGAGGATAAGTTTAAAGAAATTTTTGACTTTCATAGTCTTTAACATTTCTGGGAAGAATTTAAACGCGAGCATCATCGTCGCATCATCATAAGTTTCCAAACTCTCTGGATTGGTGGGTAAAATTTCATTCACCACATCTGCGAGGTGAGTCATATCTTTCAAAAAGATGACAAAGAGTTTCGAAACTGGTTCGATAGGAACAAGTTTAACCTTCGCTTCGGTAACCAATCCGAGTGTACCTTGAGAACCGACGATGAGTTTATTTAAATCAAAAGTTTTCCCATCCCATACATTCCAGAGATAATAACCCGCAGAATTTTTTGAAACATTTGGTTTAGCTTCGATTATTATCTTTTTATTCGTTTCGATTAAATCGAAAACATTTTTATAAATATTGCCTTCAAAATCGTTCTGCTTTATTTTAAAATCTAATTCTGGTTTGAGAAGTGGTCGAATGGTATATTCGTTCCCATCAGAGAAAACTACTTTTGATTCGAGAATAAAGTTTTCCATCTTGCCGTAGCGCAAAGTTTTCTCTCCTGCACAGTTGTTGCCTATCATCCCTCCCAAAGCATTCATATTTTTCGAAGCCGTAAAACAAGGTAAAATAAGGCTTTTTTCAAGGGTTTTGGGTTCAAAATCTCTATAAAACACCCCCGGTTCGACTACTGTCCCATCCTTTTTTATCTCCCCCATCTTGTTCATGTATTTCATCACGTCTACGATGATTGATTCTCCAAGTGGTCCTCCAGCCATGCACGAACCCGCCGCACGAATAGTGATCGAGAGGGTCGGATCATTTTTTTTGTTTTCATTGACCCATCGCACTAAATTTTCTAAATCCTTTGCATCTTTGGGGAACACTACTAATTTGGGTTTTACTTCAAACAAACTTGCATCGTGACTATAGAGCTTTAAAGTTTCTTCATCGTCCTGCACATCTCCCTTAAAAAATTTCCGGATTTCTTCTTTCATTTATATTCGATTAAAAACTTTCAGTTTGGCCCGAACAATTTTTTTCATTTCTTCTACACCTTCGGCCATGAATTTATAAGGAGCTATTTCATCCGAACTCATGATACCCTTCTCGATTCCCTTTTTATAAGCCAAACGAAGTTCAGTATTTATATGAACCACACTGATACCCGCTTCTATCGCCTTTCTTACTTCTTCATCAGTATTTCCAGAAGCCCCGTGGAGAACTAAAGGCACTCCGACTGCTTTATGAATTTTTTTGATTAAAGGGATGTTTAATTTTGGTTCACCGGTTCGAATCAAACCATGCACATTTCCCACCGACGGAGCGAAGAGATCAACCATCGTTTCCTCTACAAACTTTTGAGCATCTTCTGGATGAGTTTGAGTAGCTGGAGAAACTCCATCAGGAATTTCATCTCGAAGAGTTGAACCAGAACCAATAAAGCCGAGCTCTCCTTCTACAAGAATGTTTGGATTTTTTTCTTTGGCATATTTAACAACCTCTATGGTCATCATTTCATTTTCAAAAAATGGTTTCTCTGCTCCATCTATGATGACTGAATCAAAATTATTATTTATGGCTTCTTTAGACGCTTCCACCGAATAAGTGTGGTCTGCATTCAGAAAAACGGGCTGACCTTTTTCTTTTTCTACTTGAACCAAAGCTCTGATTTCTGCCACACCCAAAAAACTTCGTTCATTCTCCGAGACCCCAATAATTACTGGTACCCCGAGTTCTTTGGCTGACTCCACTACTGCCTTGAATCCTTCTGAATCAGAAACATTAAAATGCCCTATAGCAATTTTCTTTTCTTCAGCTTCTTTGATGTATTCGAGTAGGGATTTCATCATGATGATAATTTTAGCATAGAAAAAACCCACCATTGCTGGTGGGGTTGTCTGACAATTACTGGCTCGTTCCAAAGAACAGGCAGTTCTACGTCAGACAATTCTCGACAACTGTGCTTTCGTCTTGAAAGACAAAGAAATACACGTCGAGAAATTTTGCGGACAAAAGATAGAACGCTCTGTGAACAACAACAGCGTCGTCCGCATTATACAAAGAACTTTAGAGACACACTACTCCTCGTTCCTAAGAACAGTTGGCGAGTCGTCTCTCATAAACATTTGGTAAGGCAATTCTAGCATCGTCTGAAAGACACAACCGCCTACGCCTTACCTTTTTCTACGCGGCTAGCTTGGCTCGCTTTTCGGCGGAACCTCCTTCGAGGTCCCACCATTCTCCGTAGAGCCATTCGGCGAACTTGGTAATCGTCCGCCAGAGTGCCATCTTGTGGATGTGGCCGTCGGTGTAGCGCTTCTTGCCACCGACTACGACCACTTCTGGATGCTTCTCGCGGAGTTTCACCTTGTACTCGCGGAGCTTCTTGCCCCAAACCGAGTCAGCCCGACGATTCATCTGGTCTCCGAAGAGATACATGGCCTGCCGACCAGCCGGGTTCCAGTTTGAAGTCTGGTTGCGACGACGACGAGCGAATGTCCCATCGGTGAGCACGTGCACTCCGAGGAAAGCCTTGAACTTGGGCTTGGTCTCGAAGCGACGGATGTCGCCGACGGCACTAATGATGCCGGCGGCAATCGATGATCCACATCCTTCAACCTTGCCGAAGATGTCGGTGAACACATCGAGCGCCTTGAGAGCTTTGGCCAAATCCTTGTCTCGAGCACTTTCTTCTGCTTCGAGATTCTGGAGGATGACCGAGGAAGCCTTCTCCTTATCGAAGAGGTCCTCGATCTGGCCTTCCGGATACGGGCCTTCGGGTCGACGGAAAGTCTTCCCAATAAAGCTCGTCCGGAGACGCTGTTCGCACGCGATGCGAGCCTTCATGGCTTCGATTCGCGCTCGATAGCACTCGGACACTTCGATGAGCGCCCTGTCACGAGCCCGCACTTCGTAGAAAAGTTCGGGCTTGGTGAAGATGAGTCGAGCGAGGAGCGTCGAATCTCCGTCCTTCTCCGCGTCACCACGCTCCGCCTTCAAGCGGTACGCAGGAATGCGGAAAACCTTTGCCCCCAAACCCTCCCCTGTGCGGGAAAGGGCGTAGGCCAAGCTGTCACCGGATCCTCCGAGAACCATCGCGATGCGATCGTTCTCCATGAGTCCGGTGCGGACGAATTCGAGTTCATCAGCCTCGGTCTTCTGGACCAAGACCTTAAACTCATCGCCATGACGAATCGAAACTTCCGTCGGACGTGCCTCGCCTTCCGCGGTCTGCTTGACCCGGTGGCGAATGCCGATCACTCTACCTGTAGAAATCAAAGTACTCTCCTTCTCGTCCGTTCAGGACATTGGGGGTTAGGGACAACAATTCAAACGTCTATTTAAGACATCAAGTAAATCGTCCCCGTGCTGTACATAGTACGTATCGTTATTTGACACAGTGTTCATCGTACAGCCAGAAAACTATACTCAAATATAAAGAATTGTCAAATAAATTTATAAAAGAAAAAACACATCGACTGACTATGCTACAATATTTATAAATGTACGATTTAATTTCTATTGGTGACACTGTCATAGATTGTTTTATAAAACTTAAAGAAGCGGAAGTTTCGGGAACACCAGACAGCCCGGATTATAAAATTTGCCTACCCTTCGCAGAAAAAATACCTTATGAGAGCGTGAAGGTTGTGCCTGCAGTAGGAAATTCAGCCAATGCTTCTGTTTCTGCTTCTAAACTTGGATTAAAGACTGGTTTGGTGACCAACATCGGGGATGATCAGAATGGTCAAGACTGTTTGGATACTTTCACTAAAGATGGAGTGGCCAAAGATTTTATAAAAGTGAACGTGGGGAAAAAAACTAACTATCATTATGTTTTGTGGTACAGCCCAGACAGAACAATTTTAGTAAAGCACGAAGATTTTGAATACAATCTGCCGAACATCGGTGAACCCAAGTGGCTTTATCTTTCTTCGCTTGGAGAACAGACGGTTGAATATCATAAACAGATTTCAAATTATTTAATTTCTCATCCAAACATCAACCTCGCCTTTCAACCAGGAACATTTCAAATAAATTTTGGAGTTGAGAACCTTAAAGATATCTATGCTCGAACAAAAATATTTTTTTGCAATGTAGAAGAAGCTGGGAGGGTGCTCGGGATAACTACCCTCGGCGTTCCTGAACTTCTTAAACGCATTCACGCCCTCGGTCCACAAATTGTGGTGATTACCGATGGGCCAAAAGGAGCCTATGCCTACGACGGAGCACAAACCCTGTTTGCCCCCGGATTCCCAGAACACGAACCTCCATTCGAACGTACCGGAGCTGGAGATGCTTTCGCCTCAACTACTACTTCGGCTTTAATCCTCGGCAAGGATTTACCCACCGCCCTTTCTTGGGGGGCAGTAAATAGTATGAATGTCTGTAGATTCATCGGCGCCCAAGAAGGACTGCTCACTCACGAACAAATCGAAGCCGAACTTTCCAAAAATCCAACTTATAAAGTTTCTGCTATCTGATTATCTATCTTCCTTGATTTAGATATTCTTGGAATGATTTTATGAGCGCGTCTAAACTTGCAACAACTGATGCAAGATTAGATTCTTGTTGATTCATAATTACAGCTGGTCCATGAACCGAACCTCCTCCGGTTGGCGCAGAGGTAGGACAGGCAGAAGGTGCTACTGCTGATACTGTTTGCGATGGGCTTGATTCACCAACTGAATTCCTTGCGGTTACATAGTACGAATATGTTGCGCCAGGAGTAAATCCACCGGATGCTGAGGTCACACCACTGTCTGAGTAGGATGTACCTGATATGGTTACTTGCAAAGGCATACCTCCATAGAAAGCATTGTTTCCACCGTAAATCGAATAAGAAATTGCATTCGACACTGCACTCCACGAGAGGCTGATAGTGTGAGAATCACATGAACCTGATGTTGCAGATAATCCTGTTGGGACTACTGGGACTGTAGCTGTCGGCTGGCTCACATTTATTGTGACATTTGCTGAGGCTGTCGTTCCATTTGTACCAGTACAAGTAACTGTGTATGTAGTGGTTTGATAGATTGGACCGACTGATTGACTGTTGTATATCTCCCCTGCACCATTATTGTATTGAGTTCCTATCCAAGGAGCTGAACACGAAGAAACATTGTATCCATGCCAATCTAACACTGATGAAGTTCCGGGCAATACATTACTTGAACCAAAGTTATAACTTGGATTAATTGCAACTGTAACTCGAGGCGAAGGAACGACTATCACAGGAGAAACAGTAACAGTGGTATTCACTGTAGTAGAAATCCCAGCACTGTTATAACATGTGGCACTATAGGTAGACGTTTGGGTTGGGTATAAATCCTTAAACACCGGCCACATTAGAACTTCATTTGGCCACAAACAACGAGCCGTATCCGCAGAAGAATTTAATGTAATCCTAGTTGATTGTCCCGCGGTAATTGATGTTGGGTTTGCGGTCAGAGAAACGGTTGGAGCAGTTGAGTTAAGTAATGGAGAAACAGTAACTGTTAAATTCTTCATTGCATATGGACCACTCGCCCCGTTATAACATGTGATGCCATAACCTGTAGAAGCAGTTGGACTGATAGTCACAGAACCACTTGTGTTTGTTCCTGATGAAAGAATCCCAACATTACAGGTAGTTGCGTTTGTAGCAGACCAAGTAATTGTTGTTGATTGGCCGACTATTATAGAACTTGGTGTCGCTATAAATGATATTACCGGCGTTTGAACAACAGATGTTTGAACGGTTAAACTATCATTTGCTGATACACCAGCACTGTTGTAACAAGTCATTGTATAGGATGTTGTCTGTGTTGGGTAAACAGTAGCAGTGCCAGAAGTCGTTGTGAGTGTTGTCCACGGAGCAGAACATCTGGTTGTATTTGTTGATGACCAAGAAATAACTGATGGTGATCCACTGGTAACGATTAATGGTCCGGGAGTAAATGACAGCTCCACAGTTGGTACCGAAGGACTTGAAGATGTTTTGTAAATCGTCAGACTCTTTGTGTCACTTGGATTAACATCGTATGAATTTCTATATCCTTTGAGTGTATAGGTTGACTGATTTGCCCCCGTTACATTTGACCAAGAAACAAAGAACGGATTTACAATTATGTTTGCATAGCCTGAATCTGTTTGACGAGAGACACTATCTACGCCGTTTGTAGTCTGGATTAAATCAATATGGTTACATCCATTGGCAATATAATTCAGATTAGCAATAGCTAATGCACTAGGATCAGAAACATTTAGAGTAATGCCTTGCATAGGACTCTGAGTATAGCTTGTCCCATTTGCTGTAAATGAAGTGATATTGCAACTTCCGTTGTTCGCGGTCGTAGTTTGGGTTGTGCTGTTTTGAACAGTAACAGTTACACCATTGTTGGCTGACGGAGGAATGGAACCGTTTATACTGTCACCGTTATAACAAAAAACATAATATGGCATGGTGGCAGTTGGATATACCATTTGACTACCACTTGGACCAGAATTTCCCCTAACATCATTTGGGCCCAAGCATTTAGTAGCATTCGTTGACGTCCAATTAATGGTTGCTGATTGCCCTGCTGTAATTGATGTTGGGGTTGCCCAAACATTGACAGTAGGAGTTGAGACTGTATTAGTTATGGTGGTTGTGTTAGTAGGAGTGCTTATTTTGGTCAAATAATCCTCTGCGCTCCATCCTTGAAAATTGCCCGGCCAACGAACCATCCACCAACGAGCGCCATTTTGACTACTCAAATCTGTTGTGACTGGACCCATAATCAAGGTGCCAATTGTTCCCGCCGGAAGTGTTTTGAGTAATCGTGCTGTTGCGCCTTGGGCTTCGCGCACATTTAAATTCTGTGAGGCCCTCACCGTGTCCCAAGGTTTAAGTGGAGAAACTGAGGCTGCATTTGGATCAAATGGCACAGACAAACTTGCAATAGCTCCGGTGACAGCTGCATAAGCACAATTGTTTACCAAAACTTCATCTACCCCGTCAGCTCCTAACTTTGTATTTGTGTATTGTGTGTATGATCGAGCATCTGCAATTAATTTAACATACCCCGGAATTTCATATGATCGTGTTCCCATAACAAACATGGCATCGTTAGCTGAATCAATCCAAGGTTGAAGGAGTGGGCCAACCACGAAATAACTGACTAGCCCAATGACTATTTGTTTGTAATTAAGACTTATATGTACTTTTGATATTAAGGTTCCGCTTTGATTGTCTTTTTGAATGGCTCGACACTCATCCTGAAGTCCGGCTACAGTAATTCCGGGATGTGTCCAAGTTGTATTATCGGCTTGAATCTTCTGACTCGCCCAAGTTTGAGTAGCAGGAATATAAACTATCTGATAAGCAGCAATCCTTCCTGAAGCAAGCCAAACGCTTACAGCCCGATTATCACTCGATGTTGGTAAATTGGTCGCATTTATAAGAGACATATTGGCTCTATAAACAGAGCTGCCAATGCAACCCTCCTTATTACTTTCTTTATCTACTAATCCACAGTTTTGATTATTACCAAGAACATCAACGCTTGAAATATCTAAGTGGGTCCAATCTGTCGCACCGGTCTTATCATCTGTTTTTTTCACCATCCAAGTCCTTGCATTTGGAGAATAAAGAACCTGCCAGGTTTTGTTGTAATTATGAACTGTATATACATCAGCCAAGCCATTTACATAATTCACCACCCCACCTTGACTACCAACAACCCCCGCAGGAGAACTGGGTGATCCACCAACCACATCACCGCCTGAATCTTGAGCCACAAGAGCCTGAATCTGGGCTTGTAACGATTGAATCTGAGCTTGAAGTTCAGCGATTGTCACTGCGCCTGCGGTGGGAGTAATGGCTGAAAAAACAAACACAAATAGAAAAGCGAACGATAGCAGTTTTTTCATTACTTTTGGATTATTTTTTTAACAGTATTAATTATAACTCTAAAATATTTATACGCATATAATCACCTTATCTAGGGGTTAATATAACTCTGAAGGGATTGAAACATTATATTCAGACCGGCCATAATTGAAGCCAGATTGGTATTATTGATAAAAGTAACTGGGTTTGAAACTGTTATGCCGATCCCCGTGCCAGCATCATTTCCAGCTTGATCCCAAACTGTTACCTGAACACTATGTGGACCATTAGAAACTGTAGTTGAATTCCAAGACATACTAAAGGGAGCAGATTGTATCGGTGATCCTAAATTTACACCGTCTACTGCGAACTGGACTCTGGCTATCCCAACATTGTCTGTGGCGTTCGCTGAAATATTTACTAAACCAGAAACCGTTGCACCTTCTTGTGGTGATGTGATTGAGACATTTGGATGTATCGTGTCGGCTCCTTGAGCCACAACATTCACAATTGTACTATTGCCTGCATTTATTCCGTTGCCAGCACAACTAATATTATAAGTTGTTGTTTGACTTAACGGCCCCACAGTTTCTGTTCCTGATGTAGATTTGTTACCAGACCAACCGCCGTATGCTGAACATGACGTAGTATCTGTTGAAGACCAGATGATATTTACTGATTGACCAGAGGCAATTGGATTCGCACTTGAAGAAATAGAAACCGTTGGATTGTTCGCACAAGATGCGGGTGAAGAAATATTTACCGGATTAGAAACTGGAGAGATGTTGCTACCATTCACAGCCTTAACTCTATAATATAAATTAATATTCGGTGAACCCACATTGTCACTAAACGACGTTCCAACTATTCCTGTGCTTCCAGCAGGATTTCCAAATCCACTAGTCGCTAACGTACTCCTTTCGACGGTATACGAAGCTGCTCCTGATACAGAACCCCAAGACAAATTAATTTCTCCAGAATTACATGCACCAGCTGACGCAGTTAAACCCGTTGGAGCTACCAAGGCTGTGGCTGAACCATTGGCCACAAAACAGCTATTTGAAGCAGTTATCCAAGAACCAAATGAGCAACCAGGATATGCAGATTTAG
The DNA here is from genome assembly GCA_023266935.1 of bacterium. Classification (GTDB taxonomy): domain Bacteria; phylum Patescibacteriota; class Minisyncoccia; order Phycocordibacterales; family Zambryskibacteraceae; genus JAIFWN01. The sequence goes on from JAHFOF010000002.1 coordinate 58,941, forward strand.
TGTGAACTTGAAGAATAGAGCCAGTCTGGCCTGTCGGGCAAGAAATAATTTGTTGTTCTGAAAGTGGTTCAGCACACGAAGACACTGAAAGTGGCGTGGAATTATTTGTGCTGTTTGAAGCACATGTGTTAGATACTGTTGCCCAAGAACCAAATAAACAACCCAAACTGGATGACTTGGTTCTAACCTGAACAATAGATCCTGTTTGACCAGATGGGCAAACTACAGTTTGTGTTTCAGAAAGTGGGGATGGACAAGAGGCATCTGCAGCACTTGCACATGTGTTCGAAGTGGTTGTCCAAGACCCAAATGTACAACTTGGATAAGCTGATTTTGTGTGAGTTTGAGTGATGTGTCCGGTTTGGCCAGATGGACAAGCTATGGTCTGAGTCTCAGCAAGAGGAAATGTGCACGTTGTGTTTGTTGTTGTCGTGGTTGGAGTTACCACACAAGTGTTCGAGGTTGTTGTCCAAGATCCAAATGTACAACTTGGATAAGCTGATTTTGTGTGAGTTTGAATGATATGTCCTGTTTGGCCAGATGGACAAGCTACTGTTTGTGTTTCGGAAAGCGGAGATTGGCAAACAGTATTAGCTGAATCAGCAAAAAACAAAACAGATATCGTACACTCACCCATAATAGCGCCAGTGGTATAAGTCGAACCAGAAAGTGTCCCCTCGCAACCCTTGACCGAAACAACATGCTGTCCAATATTTGAAGAAATAGTGAAAATGGCCTTGCTACCAGATATTATCAATTGAGAAGTCGGTGAAATAGTTCCACCTGGTCCAACATTTGTTGAAACAACAAATGAACAAAGTGAAGAAACTTTTCCTGTGGTAGAAACAGCAGGAGAAACGCTTGTATCGTTCAGGGCTTTCAATGTATACGAATGAGTACTACTAAAAGCAAGATTTGTATCAGAGAAAGCCAGAGCTGGACCTTCATAGACCAACGCTCCATCTCTATAAACTTGGTAGCTTGTGGCTCCATCCACTGCATTCCAAGAAAGGTTTACCCAATTATTACTACAATAGCTCGGCGAAGCCACAAAACCTGTTGGGGGAATATTGGTTAAATAAACTTTTTTCTGAACTACACTCTCGACAGCAACATTCATTGGTACTGTATTAGAAAGTACGCTTCCATATTGTGACGCAAATCCAACCAAATATGATCCTGGATCTATATTTGATTTAAGGATCGCATTAATAGTGGTTATGCCCTCTGAATCATTACTAGCAGAAACTGTGGTATACCATTCTCCCGCCGCCCCAATTCCAGTAAAAAGCTCAAGTCTGGCACCCCCGGGAACAGAATAATTTAAATCTGTCCTAACTCTTGTTTTAATAGTGAACTTACCTCCAACCGAAACAGGATTGGGTGTAATAGAAATCACTTCATCGGGCACATCAGCATTTGTGGTTGAGTCATCTGAAGAAACTACCGTTAGCGGGAGAGTGTTGGAGACTAAAACAGGGGCAGAGGAACCATTATATTGACCATAACCAACTCTATAGATTCCAGGTGGAACTTCTGTTGTATTCAAATCCGCAACAATAGTGGTTATATTGTTCGAGTCAGTATTGGAGGAAACTGTTTTATACCATATTTCATGAGGACGATCGTTCGTATAAAGCGTCAGATAGGTTAAACCATAAGATTGATTAGATGATTCAGGTACGACTTTTGTTTTTATAATAAATCTTCCACCAACCTTGATTGGATTCGGGCTAAGAGAGATAATATCTGACAAAACTCTTTTTTCTGGTTCAGTAGTTTTTTGAGTACTTGTCTCAGAATTTGACTTGGGTTCGCCAGAAGATACAGCGGTTGTATCATTATTCTTAAACACATTTGGCACAACTGAAGACACTAGATTCGACACAAACCCAGAAACTGTATCCATGAGTGAATTAAGTTTTGATTTTGGAATAACATGCACAGATAGATTGCCCTCAACACCTCCCCCTTTAATAGCAATAGTCACATCACCGACAGAATTTGCTTTTATGGTTGGACCAGCAGTAATTGAAGCGATAGATGGATCAGGATTTCTAGCATTCATAGGGGGTTGGGGAGACATTTTTTGGTCAAATTGGTCAAGAACGACCACAGAGATTACCTGAGAGTCACCGACTTTCAATGTAATAGAACTCGGATATATTTTAATATCAAACGCTATTGGTATGTTTATTGCCACTTTTTGAGTATCGCCTTTTAAAGAAGCGCACCAATCAATCTCTCCATCATTTTTATAAAATCTTTTGGTATTTTTTTTTGTATCTGGGTTATAGTCTACCGCCGATGAATAGCTGTTTAAGCATTGCCAAAAAACAACACTCGTCTGATGTTCGCCGTTTGATCGATCTTTATCTATATGTATATCGCATTCATCTAATCGGCACATTGAATCTGATCCTTTATATGTATAGCTGCCATCCTGCCCCATGTTGTCTACAGAACAACTATTTTTATAAGAGACTTCATCTCCACCCTTATTAACACATGAAAAACTAAGATCAAGGCTGGGGCATAGACCATCCTTGCGACTCTCTAATTTTGATTTTATGCGGGCAATCGCAGAATCCATTTTTAATTTACAGTCCTTAGACAGATTCTCGTATGATGGATTGTCACTTTGATTCTGGCTGGCTGTAGTCGAAGTTTCTCCTCCTCCACTGCCTCCAGTATTATTCAATTTACACAATGATGGATCGGCAATGCATGGATCTTCGTTAGAAACCTCCACTGGCAATGCTGGAGCTTGGAGTTCGGGGATTAACATCACACTCGCTTTGACTTCAATTTGATATGTAAAGAAAGAGGTAACCAGCAGAAGAAAGACTATTAGAGACTTTTTCATTAAAAATTTTTAGTTTATAAACTTCTATAATTATACCAGCAATTTTTTGACTGCCTTTAGTATATCTTTCTCCCCCATCCCATAATGTTCTATGAGCTCGTCTGGGGTACCAGATTGACCAAATTGATCTCGCACTCCAATAAACTCAATAGGTACTGGATATTTTGAAGACAAGCATTCGGCCACGGCTGAACCCATGCCTCCAGCGATCTGATGCTCTTCGACAGTCACCACTCTACCCGTCCTCTTCACTGCATTTATAATAGTTTCTTCATCGAGAGGTTTAATAGTTGAAAGATTCACCACGATACTGCCGATGTTTTCTGCTTCCAAACTTTTTGCAGCTAAAAGTGCTTTATAGACCAATGCTCCTGTGGCAATGATTGTCACTTTGTGGTCCTGCCTACCGGCAGGCAGGTTTTCTGATTCATAAAATATTTGGGCCTTGCCTATTTCAAACAGAGTTTCTTCTGTGGTCATCACCGGAGTTTTCTCTCGAGCCAGACGAATATAAACTGGCGCATCAACTTCTACGCAAGCAATCGTCGCTTTCTTCGCTTCAACTGCATCGCACGGAGAAATCACAATCATTCGAGGAATAACACGAGTGAGAGCGATGTCTTCTATGGCTTGATGGGTTCCTCCATCGGGCCCAACAGAAACTCCAGAATGTGAACCGATGATTTTTACTGGGCGATTGTTGTAGCAAATTGTTGTCCTGATTTGTTCCCAATTTCTGCCGGGAGAAAACATCGCATAACTGGCGATAAAAGGAATCTTGCCCATCGCTGACATCCCACTCGCCACACTGGCAAGATTTTGTTCAGCTACCCCCATCTCTATAAATCGATTTGGAAACTTTTCTTTAAAAGCCAGCACTTGAGCGGATTCAGTCAGGTCTGCACAGAGAGCTACTACTTGAGGGTTTTTCTCTCCAGCGACGACCAATCCTTCTCCAAATCCTTTGCGAATAGGAATCTGTTCACAATCCTTATCAAATATTTTTTTGTTTAGGGTTTTGTTAAGCATTTCATTTATAGTGAGCTAGTCGAACTACTCGTGTTCAGATTTTATTTTTCCGCCTAATGTTCTTAATTCTTTTAGTGCTTGTTCCGCTTCTTTGGGTGAAGGTGGCTTACCATGCCAGCGATAATCTCGTTCAAACTCTTTCACTCCCTTGCCTGGGATAGTGTGAGCGATGATGACCGTGGGCTTCTCAAAAATTGTTTTACTCATTTCAAACGCATCAGCGATTTCTTCCATATTGTGCCCATCAATCTCTATCACATGCCAATTAAAGGCGCGCCATTTATCCGAAAGAGATTCGAGAGGCATGATGTCTTCAGTAAATCCGTCTATTTGAATATTGTTTCTATCTACTACAGCTACTAAATTATGGAGTTTGTTTTTCCCTGCGAGCATAACTGCTTCCCAACTTTGACCTTCATCGAGTTCTCCGTCACTCATCAAACAATAAATTCTCCTTTGTCCATCTTTAATATCTATTTTGTCTGCGAGCGCCATCCCTACCGCTTGAGAAAGTCCTGAACCGAGTGGGCCAGAACTTGTCTCAAGCATTGAGAGATAATCTCTGTGGGGATGACCTTGTAAACGTGAACTGAATTTGCGCAGAGTTAATAATTCTTCTTTAGGGAAATATCCAGCATAGGCCATCGTCGCGTATAAAACCGGGCAAATGTGCCCGTTCGAAAGCACTAATCTATCTCTATCTTCCCAAAATGGATTCTTCGAATCGTGTTTGAGTGTATGAAAATATAAAACGGTGAAGATATCCGCCATCCCAAGCGGTCCAGCCGTGTGTCCGGAGCCTGCTGTGACCAACATCTCTATAATTGATTCACGAATATCATTCGCTGTTTCTTCGAGTTTTATTTTCTTTTCTTCAAAAAGATCTTTCATTTTAATTTGTAAGTTCTTGAAAATCTAACAAAGCTTCTTCGGGATCACCAGATGTGAAGATGGCCGAGCCGATGATGAGACGGTTCGCGCCGGCTTCGATTAATTCACTCGCATTTTCTAGATTAATCCCCCCATCGACTGATACAATCGTTTCTGGAAACTTCTCTTTTAGCTCTTTAATTCTATCAAATATTTTCTGATCGAATGGATGGCCTTGCTCACCAATCTTCTCTATACTCATGAGGTGAATAAAATCTGCTTCGAGGACATGCGGATAAATTTTCTCCATTTGAGTTTCTATGTTCACCGCGAGCCCCACTTCTACCCCGAGGTGACTGTTGTTTTTACTAAATCTGTTTTTTAAAATAGAGAGTGTTCGACTGAGTTCATCATCATCAAATGATTCAAAATGAATGATGATTCTTTCTGCACCAGCAAGAATCCAATCTTCAATAATCTCTTTTGGATTCTTCACCATCAGATGCACTTCGAAACTTGTTTCTTCCCAAAAAGGAAACCCTTCTACTTCGTTCACAATTTTCAAAAAATCTGTTTGATCTCCATCATACGGCCAATTAGATTTTGGAGTCAAAGTACTATTCGTCACATCTATGTGAACCATCGGTGCATGCCCAACCACGAGAGAAAGCTTTTCTTCTAAATCAGAAAAATCTTCGGGTAGAATCGCTGGGATAATCTCAACCATTTAATTCATTCATCTTATTTATCCTCCTCACATGTCGTTCATCACCAGAAAACGGAATTTCTAACCAATCTTTCACTGCACTGAACGCTTCTTCTTCGGTTATGAACCTTGCTCCAAGGGCTAGGATATTTGAATCATTATCATTTCTTGTCGCTTTAATAATAGAAGTATTAGTGTTTGGTCCATAATACACGCTTGCCCGAACGTCTTTAAACTTGTTTGCGACCATCGCCTCACCTTGGCCAGAACCACCCAGAATAATCCCTCGAACCTCTGTAGAATTTGGATTTTTTGAAACCTCTTCGGCCACTTTCTCCATAAAGTCTGGGTAATCATCATAAGCATCATATTCGAATGCTCCCTTATCTACGACTTCGTGTCCTAAATTTTCTAAGAATGGAATCAATTTACCCTTGAGTTCGAAACCCGCATGATCTGCCCCAATAAAAATTTTCATATTATTTTGATTTACCCACTTCTAATACATGTAGAAGCAGGGTGTGAGTATACCCCATCTCGTTGTCATACCAAGCGAGAACTTTTACTAAATTCCCCCCTACCACCCTAGTGAGAGAAAGGTCGGCCACCGAACCGAATTCAGAACCTATGATATCTGATGAAACAAGCTGTTCCGTAGTCACCGCAAACACCTTCGACCATCTTGGTTCAAGAGATGCTTTGTTCAAAATTGAATTCACTTCTTCAACTGTTGTATTTCTCTTGGCGATAAAAGTCACATCGACAATAGAACCAGCGATGACTGGCACACGCATCGCTATCCCATCAAACAAACCTTCGAGTTTGGGGAAAGCCTTGGTCACCGCGATGGCTGCACCAGTCGAAGTAGGCACGATATTATACGCCCCTGCCCGTCCTTCACGAACATCGCGTTTGTTCGCTGAATCTACGATGGTTTGATTAATCGTATTAGCATGAGCAGTATTCAAAACTGCTTTCTCTATCCCAATCCCTTCGTCGAGAATAGCGATGAGAGGTGAAGCGGCGTTCGTTGTACAAGATGCATCCGAAGTAATGAGACACCCATTGAATTTACTTTCATTCACACCCATCAAAACTGTAGCCCCAGCGATCCCAGCAGGATCATCTTTCATCGGAGCGGTCACCACCACCCTTTTTGCTCCCGCTTCCAAATGAACCTTGGCTTTTTCATATGTAGTGAACAACCCAGTGGATTCTACAACTACATCGATGCCTAAATTTTTCCACGGGAGTTTTTGCGGGTCCTTTTCAGACAAATAAATAATTTCTTTTCCATCTAAAACTAGTTTTGTTTTATCAGAAGAAACAGAGGATGTGAACTGTGCTGGACCATAAACCGAATCATGTTTAATGAGATAAACGATATTATCTATATCTGCAAGGTCATTCACCGCAACTACTTCAATTTCTGGATTATTTAGAGCAAGCTTCACAAAGCTACGGCCTATTCGTCCTGCGCCGTTCACGGCAACTCTTATTTTCATATCATTATGATATCATATGCCACCCTCTGTTTCAGGATTAAGAAGTGACGACTTGTTGAGAAATTTCTTCGACTTCACAGACCCCACCCGCACAAGCGAGTTCTTTTTTTGCTTCGGTCTCATCGGTCAGTTCGTAGGTCATAATCTTGGAAAAATCGATGTTTTCAAATCTCTTTAAAAGTTCTTTATAGTGTTTCTCATCTATGGTCTCATAAGGAGCGAGTTGATAAACATGGTTTTCTCGAGGAAGGAATGAAAGTCCACCGACGAGGTCCCAATTCTCATAAATCCAATTTGCCACGACGATCCACTCGTCTTCTCCGATAGAGATGGTGACCGAAGGATTATGTTCAGTAAAATATTGTTTAACCATTTTCCAATATTCTAATTGATCTATGGCCGTGAGGTCATTCTTGAATACTTTTGTGCTCGTGGGTGCTTTCACTGGGAAATCGATAACAAACGTCGTAGCGTTCTCCATCGACTGACCAACTTCTGGATGATAAGGCACACCTTGGTCACGAAGCATTTTGAACAAAGCATCTGTAGAAGCAATACGAACACGACGAATATAATACGGTGCGTGTCGAGGATGCATGCCTGATGAACAATCAAAGGTTTGTGAACCATTGCCGTTCGGTTTTACACAAGTGATAGAGGTTGATCCGTTTATACCAAACTTCTTCGCATAAATTTTATTGATTCTAATGGTTTCTTTTTTTAATTTGTCGAAAGTTTTTGGATTACGCAGAGCGGGACAATCCCACTGACCAGTGACAGAAACTCCGAGGAGTCGCTCTTTCTCACAGTTTTCTTTCCACTCTTTAGAAAGATACGGGAAATAAGTTAAGGTAGATTGGAAAGTTCCGATAATCGTGGCGATCCTGATTTTACGCAACAAACTTTTTTCGGTGTCGTTCTCTCTGGCTATTGTTTCTGTGAGGTTACAAAATTGTTTTGATTGAAGATATATTTCGCCACAAGGATTCGTCCCAATAGGTGGCATGTCTCCAACTTTCCACTGAGCCAGACGACGTTCGGGCATAGTTTTTGGTAGAGAACCTCTGTTGAATATTCCTCTCTCGCCCGAACCGGACTTCATTAGAGCCACCCACTCTTCCATAAACTGTGCGGCGGTTGGTTTCTCTTCATAGACAGCTGAATTGTTCGCCAGCATTCTTTGGGGATCGGTGTTCCAGAATTGACCTTTCTTTGCATCACGAATATCGTTGTCATCGAGGTCAGAAAGTGAAATCATGGCTGAACGACGTACTCCACCAGATACCACAATATCAGCGATGGTTGTGATGATATCGTGAACATCGAGGTTGGAGAGTCGTTTTCCTTGCTTGGCGAGCATTTTCCTTCTAGTAAAGGTAAGTAACTGACGAAGTGGGTCTGGTCCACTCGATTTACCACCCATCGTAGAGAGTCGAGCCCCAGAAGGACGAAGTAGAGAGAAATCGAACTTTACATCTGCACCTTTCGCCCAAGTTTCCATGCCGTAAATAAAGGCATCACACCATCCTTCTTTCGAATCTGGGATAACAAAAGTTGGTGTCATCTTGCCTGTTTGTCTTTTTATTTGAGGAAGTTTGCCAATGTTCTCACTCTGCACCTGAAATCCAACACCAGCACCACACATCGAGATGTACATTATCTCTGCGATGTCTCTCCAACTTTCTGGAGCAGTGAATGAACAATTATAAGCACAAACATTTGTAGTTCGCGCCGCTTTACCCGCAAACTGGAAAAGTCGCATCGAGGGCATCGCTTCTTGTTTAAGGATTGATTCTCGAATTTCTGCGTACTCATTCTCTTTAAGTTTCTTACCTAAATTTTCTTTCATGAAACTCATATATCGATCGACTGTTTCTATCCAAGTTTCTCTTCTGTTCTCTTCTGGTATCCAACGCGAGTAAGTTCTGTAGTAAACAAACTCTCCAAGTGGATTTCTAAAATATTTTTTTGAGTCGGTCGCCAGTTTTTTTACTTTCTCAGGGACTTCAATGCCTTTGTATCGAATCGAATTTCTTTTTTCTCTGTATAAAATGTAAGCCTTCGCAGTAGTGACGTATTCAGAGAGCATCAATTGTTTTTCTACAGAATTTTGAACCCCTTCAACAGTAGGAACAAAACTCGTATGCTTCTTAGAAATGCGAACGAGGTCTGCATAAACCCCGTTGGCAATAATTTCTGCTTCTTCTGATGAACCTTCACCCGTGGCTATCATTGCTTTATTCACCGCGTTCGCAATACGATCTATATCAAAGGAGACAATTTGTCCGTTTCGCTTTTGAACTTGTTTGATGAGCGAAACTTTTTTCATCGGGTTTTTTGTCGCCTTGGCCATAAATTCTTTGGATAAAATTAGTGATAATATTTACTTATATTTGGTTATTCTACGGAAAATTAGGATGAAAAAACTGTGGATAACGATTTCTTTTTCATAAAAAATTAAATCTCCCACCTTGTAAAGTGGGAGGTCAAACGAGGGCTTTGTAGCGACTCAAAAAAAGACAGATTTCTAAAATTTTATAAACCCGTCGAGAAGAAATCACCGACCGAAAGCCCGTGAGCGTCTACGAAACCAGCCGGGAGCTCTAAAACAAATTGAGTGGGAGAAGGGGGCCAAAAGATGTGGGGGAAGGTCGTGGGAGAAACTGATTTCTCGATAAAAATTATTTTCCCACCGTCGACCCAAACTATATCAAGACTAAAATTCATATCCTTCATCCAAAATCCGTGCTTGTCCGCAGAAGGAAAAACAAAAAGCATCGCCTGCCCTTCTTCTAAACCCTTGCGACCACTCAATCCGAGCGTACGCAGAGCATCTGTATCAGCGATTTGGGCGTTCACTTGTGCATCACCAATAGAAACAGTCGTGGTTTTATATTCATTTTGACTTTTTGGTTCTGGGAAAATAGCTAAAACAAAAAATAGAACGATAATCGTGATAACAGCTACAAGATATTTCATAAATATATTTTAACACATACCTTCGATCAAATTTAGACAAACAAAAAATCCCGCGTGAGCGAGATTTTTTGACCTTAGATTTTTCCTTGCGGATAAATCGTGGAAGTTACATAGGACGTCGATTGTCTCGAGGAGCACGAGGCTCAAGCGGACGAGCGATGTTCACAGTAAGTTTTCGACCTTCGAAATCCTGACCATTGAACATGTTGATTGCTGCATCTGCTTCTGCTTCGTTACTCATCTCAACGAATCCGAAACCTTTGCTTCGACCAGTCATACGATCAATGATGATCGATGCTGAAGTGACAGCACCTGCTTTCGCAAATGCGTCTCGAAGTGCTGCTTCTGTCGTAGTATAAGGAATACCACCGACGTAGAGCTTTGTTGACATTACATTTTCTTGCCGGCCTTTATGCTAAGTATGTAAGCGCCGGACTTTTCTCTAGAAACGAAACATTGCGGTTTGACCCTATGTGCCTCTTCCACGAGAACTTACATGCACCTAACCTTAGCAAAATTAAAGCCATTTGTCAACCTACTATTTTTCTTTTAGATCGAGGCACACAGAATTGATGCAGTATCTTTGTCCAGTCTTCGTGGGTCCATCATTGAATACGTGGCCCAGGTGAGCCCCACAATTCGCACATTCAACTTCTGTTCGATGTGTGCCCATAGAATTATCTTCCTTTAGAATGATGTTTTTGGTGTTCGCTGGATTATCAAACGATGGCCAACCAGTACCTGAATCAAACTTTGCATCAGAATCAAACAATTCTGCTCCACAAACTTTGCAGACATATATGCCTTCATCTTTTGTATGCACAAATTCTCCAGTAAAAGGTGCCTCAGTCCCTTTTTCTCGAATCACGTGATATTCTTCTGGTGTTAGTTCGTTGTCTTTTTTCATTCAATAATTGTATTACATCTCGACGTCTGTGCCGAGTGAGCCCCAAAGATGAAGGGAGAAGGCGGTTAATTCCCCTTCATACGGTTTGGCCAACCTTCGCATCGTGCGTTCGGCTGGGCGAGATTTCAGTTTAAAAACTTTTTGGAAACCTTTCACAATCCCCAAATCTCCTACGGGTAAGATATTTGGACGATTCAAAGCAAAGATGAGAAACATGTCAGCGGTCCACGGACCGATGCCTTTCACCTTCAACAAATGCTCTTTCACTTCTGCATCATTCATTTTTGAAAAATGTCTAAGATGAATCGTCTCATCCAAAAACTTTCGAGCGAGGTCGGTGAGATAAGTTTGTTTTTGAGGAGAAAGTCCGGAGGATTTAAGTTGAAGAGAATTCAAAGTCAGAAAATTTTCGGGCGTCACCTTTTTCTTTTCAAACAGAATCAAAAATCTTTTAAGAATCGCGTCTCCTGCCTTTAAAGAAATCTGTTGATAAATAATCGCTCGAGCGAGAGACAAGAAAGCATTCTTCGTCGGTTCAATTCGTCGAAGTTTCTTTTTGTTTATTTTTATTTTTTTCTGCATTAAGACTCTGGTTGGAGAGTAATGGATTTGATAACCACTGGTTCAACCGGCCTGTCGTTCTGATCCGTTGATACAGCATTAATAGCCATCACCACATCCATACCGGAAACCACTTTTCCAAACACCGTGTGTTTAGTGTCTAAGAAATTATTTGGAGCAGCATTGAAGAAAAATTGGCTACCGTTTGTGTCTGGTCCAGCATTCGCCATCGCAAGTGTGCCTTGATCATTTTTGTTGTTCGGACCCAACTCATCTTTAAAGGTATACCCCGGACCACCTGTTCCCCATCGAGCCATTTGTGAATCATCTTTTGAAAGAGGATCTCCACCCTGATTCATAAATCCTTTAATCACTCTGTGGAACTTGGTCCCATCATAAAAACCTTCGTTAGCAAGTTTAAGAAAGTTTTCAACAGTATTCGGAGTATCAGGATTAAAGACGACAGTAATATCTCCTTTGGTGGTATGAAATATGGCGCTCATGATTTTTATGGTTTTAGTGGTAGTTTGCCCCGAATTGGTCGAGGAAGTGGGTTGGTTATTAATTGGACCAGAGACTACATTGTTCGATGGTGATGAAATGTTGGGTGCTGGCTGGTTAGAAACTGAGTCGTTTGTGGCGGGAGAAACAAGAAGAGGTTTGTCTGTATTATAAACATTTGCCGTACCCGTGTCCCCCCTCCCGTAGAACCAATACAAACCACCGAGCACCACCACAACTCCAACAAGCATTAACAATACTCTTTGCATCGAACTAGTTTACCACATTCGACATTTTCTTCAGCATCTCTCCGGCTTCGTCGGTGTGGATGACAAAAACTTTTACCTTGCCTCCGTTCGAAATGTCATCTCCATCTACTGCAGAAATATTTTTCTCATTATTTATATTTAAATCGAGCCAACTCAACTCTTTACAAATTTTTTCTCGGATAATAAAAGATCTTTCACCGATGGTACCGGAGAAGACAATCGCCTCTACTCCACCGAGCACCGCAGTATACGCCCCGATATATTTTATAATATGATAAACGAAAGCTTCTACCGCATCTTTCGCTCCTCCATGACCTTCTTTTTCTGCATCCAAGAGAATTCGCATATCATCTGAAAGTCCGCTGATAGCTAACAATCCACTTTGATTATAAAAAATTTCTTCTAATTCGTTCGGAGAATGTTTCCTCGTCAGATTAAGCACCGCGCCTACATCGATGTTCCCCACTCTCGAACTCATGATTAAACCTTCGAGTGGAGAATAACCCATCGAAGTATCTACGCTCTGACCGTCGAGTAATGCGGTGATACTCGCTCCACTCCCGAGGTGACAGACGATCACCTTGCCTCCGATTACTTCTTTTAATTTTGGATTAGAAGCAATACTCGAGACGGATAATCCGTGGTATCCGAATCTATACAGATCTTCGTTTTCGACCAAAGCTTTCGGGATAGCATAATCTCGAGCCACCTTGAGTAAAGTTGAATGAAAGGCACTGTCCGATACAGCTACTATTTGTATATTCGGGAACAAACTTCGAGTTTTTTCCATCTCTTGAATCATCGGTCCAATGTGAACCAAATCGTTCTGGGCTATAGCATTTAATCGTTTTAAAAATTCTTCATCTACTGTTCGATCAACAGCAAAAAAGACTCCAGGAGCAACGATTCTGAACCCGATATTTTGAATGGGTTTGGCCTCGCTTATTAAAGCTTTCTCTCTGGCTTTTTTTATAAAAGTTTCTAGAGCGTTTTCAAATATGTCTTGTGTCGTGGATAAAGTCGTTTCGTTTGAATAAGAAAGAGCGAAAGAATCTTTATCTCTTTCAAAATGCGCAGTCAACAATAAATTATTTCCTGAATACAAAGAATATTTTTTCGAAGCGCTGCCGATGTTTATGACGAGAATTAATTTTTCCATTGCCATGAGGTTATGTATTCTGGATCGTCTCCATTTGTTTCGATATAATCTCGATGCTCGGCCAACAACTTTTCATATTTATTTTTTATCTCATTCGCTTTGTCTTTGCTTATCACTCCTCTCTCACTCATAAGATCAACCGCTTCGATAATGAGGTGAAAACGACTAGTTCTGTTTCTCACTTGCATATCGAATGGAGTGGTCGTCGAACCGTGTTCTAAATATCCATGGATGTAGAAACGCCCAACTGCACTTTCTTCATCGAACAAAATTTGTTTAATCGTTTCTGGATAACCGTGGAAATTCAAAATCACCGGTTTATCTTCAGTAAAATATTTTTTAAAATCAGACATGAATCCTTTGGGTTTGGTTTCTTCCCTCCCGCTCGAAGAAAGTTCGACGATGTTCACAAAACGAGTTTTGATTTCCGGAGCGTCTTCTTTTAAAAGAGAAATCGCAGCCAAACATTCTTTGGTCAGATAATCTCCAGCTGAAGAAAAAATGATGTCTGGATTTTCTTCGCTCGCAAAGTCCCAAATCATCGCTCCTTTATCAAGCGCTTCCTCAGCTTGTTCGAGAGTGAGCCATTCGGGCATATCGGCCTTACCCGAAACCAAAGCATTGATTTGTTCCTTGGATTCTAAACATTTCTTCAAAGCGACGAGAGTGCTGTTCCTGTCCACGGGGAAATAAACATGAACGAACGAACCGTGTTTCTGAAGTACCGAATCGATGAAACCGGGGTTTTGGTGAGAAAAACCGTTGTGCTCTTGTGCCCAACCGGGGCTCGTTAAAATATAGTTAAGCGAAGCCACGTGTCCTCTCCAAGGTATCTCTCGAGCAACACGAATAAACTTGGCATATTGGTCTGTCATACTGCTCACTATGGGCATAAAGGCTTCATACGAAGGAAAGATAGCGTGTCGACCGGTCAAAACATATCCTTGCATCAAACCTTGGAGAGAGTGCTCGGAAAGCATCTCTATCACTCGACCGGTACGAGCCATGTCTTCATCTTGATCCAGGTGTGGCCAAACGAAGGCTCTAGTTGTGGCTTCGAAAATTGCGTTTAATTTATTTGAATAAGTTTCGTCAGGAGAAAAGATGCGAAAGTTTTTTGAAGGTTCGTTCATATCCAACACTCGTTTGAGATAATGCCCCGCAGATTTCATACTGCTTGCAAGCGTCGCACCAGGAGACGTCACCGCCCCAGCATCTTCGGTCACTTCGGGCAAAAACAAATCATGGCAAACCTTTTCTCCGCCGAAACATTGTCTGTTGTTTCCTATTCTCCTGTCTTCTTTAGGAATTAATCCTTTGATTTCTTCTACGAAACCTTTTTCTTTATCAAAAAGTTCATTGAATTTATACGAACGTAACCAATCTTCAACCGCTTTCAATTCTTCCGGATCACTCTTCGCATTTGTAGCTACCACTTGATGTGAAGCGAAGTTGCCTTCGATTTTTTTGCCGTGCAATTCTTTTATCCCACTCTCTCCTTTGAGTGTAGTAAGCACAATCATCGGAAAGTGGGGAGAAACGGGGTTTGATTTTTTAATCTCCAGAATTTCTTCATAGCAATCTTCGAGCGTTTTAGATAATCGTTCGTGCACTCCTTCACCACCTTCGACAAAATGCGGTTTGTATCCGTAGCCAACGAACAAAGAATTTAATTCTTCATCAGACATTCGACCAAAAATAGTTGGACCGGAAATTTTATAACCATTCCTATGAAGCACCGGTAGAACCGTCCCATTCGTTTTTGGGTCGATGAATTTATTTATATGCCATGCTGTGGCCAAAGGTCCCGTTTCTGCTTCTCCATCACCGATGAGAACAGTAGCAATCAAATTTGGATTATCTAAAACTGCTCCATACGCAGTTGAAAGTGAATAACCAAGCTCTCCCCCTTCGAGTATGGCTCCAGGGGTACCCGGATTAGTGTGGCTAGGAAATCCATACGGCCAGCTGAAAAGCTTTATCATCTCACTAATACCCTTTTCATTCTGCGTGAGGTTCGGGTAATACTTTGAAAGAGTACCTTCGAGAAAGAGGTTCGCCTGAAGTCCAGCGAAGCCGTGTCCAGGACCCAATACAAAAATCATGTCCAAATCGTGCTTTATCACCAACGCATTCAGATGTGCATAGAGAAGGTTCACCCCTGGACAAGTCCCCCAGTGTCCGAGCAAACGGGGCTTTATATCATCAAATGAGAGTGGCCGTTCGAGTAGAAAATTATCCTTGAGAAATATCTGCGCAGTGGTCATATAGTTCGCCGCCCGAACATACATTTCAAAGTTTTTGTCTTCAATCATGTATATAGAATACCATTATTTGACCCTAACCCCCATACTCCTTTCCACCATTATTAATGGTTTTATTTGTTAAACTCCAGGTTCAAACTCACGAGTTTGTGGAGTTCAACTTTGAATGAAATAGGTCTAAGCACGTTAGACATGCTGTTTGCACCTTCACCAATCGTATAGTTTCCAGGGACTAAATCTTGAGAAAAATATCCGCCTGCATCAGTTCTCACTATGATTTCTTTAGTTCCACTTCTTATCACCAAAGCAGTTTGTTGGGGTTGACCACCTATGGTCACTATCCCTTCTACTCCTGTATCCACTCTACCCGGTCGAGCGACAATCACTTCGTTTGGTTGTTCTTGGCTGATAATATAGTCCACAACTTTCGGCACCCAAGTTTTCTGTGTGAGCAACAATCCAATACCAATAATAATTAGAATAAAAAGAAAAATCCGGATGAACTTCATTTGTGAAGAATTAATCATTCTTATATTTTATCACCAATGTCAACCATTCGACCATTCGCACAAATTAAAGATGGTTTTTCAAACTTAGAAAAAACTCCGTAGGTTTCTACGGAGTTACCAGCGTTTGCGGGTAGTGATAGCTGGGGTAACAACTTTGCCCTCCTCGGCCAGTTTCTGTCGATACTGGGCTCGTTTGTGACGAGCAATCTTCACATAGAGCTTCATACCCAGAGGCAGTGGGGTATCCCAGTTGCAAACAACGAATTTGCGCGTTGGATGTTGGGTCTTGTTCCCACAATACCAGTATCGACTCTTCAGTACCCGCCCGTGGACAACCATCATGAATTCTCCACATTGCGGACACTTCGGCCGATAACGCACTCGGATTCGAGCAACTCTCGCTTGATTCAGCAAGTTATCCAAAAAGTTCTTCGTCCGATGAATCGGGTGACTCGAGTAGAGAATCTTGTCATCCCCTACGATGAGCACCCAACCAGCGTCTTCTTCCCTCGCTTCGCCTTCGTCTCGGAGCCAGGTGGTCCAGACATAAACATCCAGACCGTTGTCCGAATAGACATAGCCGGCTTCCTTGCCCGACCTCTGGCGTGGAGGTTTGAGACCAAACTTCAGGATATCCCTTCCCACTTCTGCAGAAGAGACTGGCCGAAAACCAAATCCAGTGAGGCGAGATTCAAATATCTCGAACTCGATGGGGTTCGGCAAGATTTTTTTTGGCACTTAAACCTCCGACGAAAAAATGAGGAGCAAGATGTGCGTTCCTAAACCATTTATAACCTTTTAAATAAAAAACCACAAGACTAGCTTGTGGTTATAACAAATCAATATACGGACGAACTTTGATGTAGCACTGGAACCACCATGCGACACCACAGAGAACAGTAACGATGCGAAAGTGATTAGCAAACTCCCGTCCGCCGACGGAGAAAAACAGAAATTCGAACGCTGTGATGATGATGGCCATCCCACCGAACCCGATGAACACAAGATACGTCTTCGGGCGCTGGATGGAGAGAGATCTAAAGAACCCCATGTTGTTTCCTCCTGAAGTCACACGGTGATGGTCTGCTTCCCTCGCCTCTGCCTGATTGTTCTCAAACGACCAAACAGAGAAATCGAAGGAATAACAACAAATGTGAGGACAGCACCAGCAATCAACCAAACCAAGATGAAAGCGATGACCGCCGGACCAAGAATGAAAGCCAGACCGTGCGTGAACCAGAACGAGAAGTGTCCTCCATTGAAATCATAGAAGATATCCTCGAAAAGATCCTGTTCGACCGCTTCTTGGTAATTCCAGTTGCGTTTGATGCCGAAAAGATGTCCATTCGAACTATGCAGTTGCTGGTTTGCCCATCGAATTCGATGCTTCTGACCACCGGGGAGGTAGCATGGAGCGATCTCCCTAAAGCATTCGAAAGCCAAGGTCCATCGCCCACGACTGAGTCGGCCACTCCGCAAAGCATAGCCAACGCTCGTCAGAAAGTACCAACCCATAAAACAAATGATTAGGTACCCGATGGTTGAGAGGATGACGAGCGAGGTGAAAGCCCAGCTGGGCAGATTGAAAATCTGTTCATGCATCGTGACCTCATGCGTTGTGAGAGAGCGAAAGTCTTAAACCATAAAAGCATCTGAAGTAAATTTTGTCAAATTTTCCGACTTTGGCGGAAGCGGAGAGATTCGAACTCTCGGTGGGTTTCCCCACGCCACGTTTCCAACGTGGTGCACTAGACCACTATGCGACGCTTCCCGATATTAATTTTGAAAGCTTTCACTAGACCACCCATCGCCTTTGGCGAGGTCCCGCCGTAGGCGGTGATATGCGACGCTTCCAGAATACAAATACTATATTATTTGGCGATTTCTGAATACACCACCACTTTATTTCTCCCACTTCTTTTCGCTTTGTATAAACATTTATCCGCACGATCGATGATATTTTCAAAGGTTACGCCTTCATCTGTCGAGGCCACTCCTGCAGAAATAGTAACTTTGAATCCATCATCTTCATTAAATGCGAGGCGCTCGATTGCTTTCCTGATTTCTTCGGCTTTCTTCTTCGCCTGCTTCTCATCTGCTCCGAGGAGAGCGACCACGATTTCTTCCCCACCCCATCTGCATACTACGTCTTCATCTCGCACGCATTCTTCTATAGTATGAGCGACCACTTTCAACACTTCGTCTCCAGTGAGGTGCCCATGCTTATCATTTATTTTTTTAAAATGATCGATATCGAAAAAAATAAAACTCATGTTCTTTAATCCAAACCATGCTCGTCTCTGTGAATGTCTTTCACCTTCTATAGAATTAAAGTGATTACGCGCTTCAACATTAAAAAACGCACGAGTCTTTATATGAGTCAACGAATCATGAATGAGGTCTTGTTGGAGAAGTTTAACCTTGTGCTCCAAATCAACGATGCGTTTCCTCATTTCTTCTGGAGTCTGAATTTCTTTCATTTTATCTAGATTACCATTTTCCTGAAGACCCGCCACCCCCACTCATGCCTCCACCGAACCCTCCGAAACCTCCACCAAAACCACCACCCCCACCTCTGCCTCCTCCAATCCACCAGGGAGGATTCGTACCGGATAATTTATGTTTCTCGTATTGTTTAGAAACAAGATAATCCAATAGGAGACCGAAGGGAATAAGCACGATGCCCGCGATTATCCCCACAGTTAAGGAGGAAACAAACACCAAAATAATACTAATGATTCCCCCAAGTACTCCACCCATCCACCAAGATTTGGATCGACCCAAAATAGAAATCAAATAAATGATGAAAAATGGAATGTAAATCCATAATCTAGAAAACAGCGAAAAGTTCAATGTTTGAGGAGGAGGAAGTGCACCCCCGTTTAATAAATTTGTGATCTGATCCGCACCGAGTCCTAACCCCAAAGCATAATTCCCTTTCTTAAACTCTGGAGTAATAATCTCATTTATGATTCTCGAAGTGGTGATATCTGTGAGCGTCGACTCGAGTCCGTACCCAACTTCCATTCTCATTTCCCTGTCATCTACTGAAACAAGAATAAGGGCGCCGTTGTTTTTGTCTTTTTTTCCAATTCCCCAATCTGCGAACAATTTGACCGCAAAGTTTTCTATCGTATCTCCATCGAGAGATTTTATAATCACTATAGACACTTCGTCTCCTGTAGATTTCTCTAGAGCCGAAAGTTTATTTTCTAGAAACGATTTATCCTGAACAGAAAGTATTTGAGCAAAATCGTTCACAAACCCTGTTGATTGACCGGGATTCGTATAAGCGAAAGACAGGATAGGAATTAAAAGCAACCCAAAAACTGGCGCTACAAATTTCCGCATTTGGGTTTATTGGAGATTAACCGTCGGAGCTGTAGCCGAACCAGAAGTGGCTTCAAAGTATGTTCGTTCATGAAAACCAAAGAGTCCAACAAATAGGTTTGTTGGGAATCTTTTCACCACGAGGTTAAAACTTTTAACCATGTCGTTGTATCTCATGCGTTCTACACTGATTCGGTTTTCTGTTCCTTCGAGCGAAACCATGAGGTCCTTCACATTGTTTGATGATTGAAGTGCAGGATAATTCTCCATCACAACTAATAATCGTGCGAAAGAAGATTCGACTTGGGTAGCCGCTGCTGCTTTGGTATCTGGAGTGGTCGCACCGGCGTATTTAGTACGAGCATCAGCGATATCACCGAAAACTTTTTGCTCTTGAGTCATCATCCCTTTCACTGAATTTACGAGGCTGGGAATGAGGTCAAAGCGCCTCTGATAATTCGACTCAACTTGCGCCCATTGGGCATCCGCATTTTGGTTTAGAGTGACAAGTTTGTTATACGAAGACCAAACATACAACACCACGAGTACAGCAACACCTAAAACAATCCATTTTGTTTTACTCATATTTTTAATTATTACTTACCTCGATTATACAGGAATTCGAGAGAAAACTAGAACTCTTTGAAGGTTGGGTTGAAGTTTAGTTGGATGAGACCTCCTGTTCCTCCACCGTTTGGTGTACCACTACACGAACCAGAATTTGAATGACCATCAGTCACATAAGCATCAATAACCTTTTGTCCGATGGTTGAATATTTCATAACGAGAGTACTACCCGTCGGTGCTGGGCCTGTTGGAACATTTGTCCCAGTCCAAGTGTAGTTGTATGGTCCGCCGTCTCCTCCAGAAGCACTCGCTGTCCAGGTGACATTTTGACCTACGAGAGCTGTGGTCGGAGATGCACTACAAGAAACTATGATGCCTGTGTAATTTTGAACGTTCAAAGTAAAGCTGGTCGTTTTACCCAATGGATTTCCGGTAACAGTGATAGTGTATTGACCCGCCACTGTAGAAGGATCAACAGTAAGGGTGACAGTCGAGGTACAAGTAGGATTCATCGGTGAACATGTAGAAGCAGAAGTGGAAACTCCCACAGGAGCACCAGAAACAGTCAGGTTAACAGGTTGAGATGCACCAGAAGTAAGAGTTTCAGTAATACGATTTGTTCCCGATGTTGAGGTTTGTCCTTTCTCTATAGTAGTCGCTCCAGAATTGGAGAGAGAATAGTTGAAAGACGGATAAACCAGAGTGAAACTTTTCGTCTCTGTTGGAGAAACCACCATGGATGTACTGCCTCCATCAGAATTGGTAACTGAAGGATAAGAACCGTTCACTGCACCTGCAGAGATAATGTAAGTTTGTCCATTCTTGGATGGATTGACTGTATAAGATCCATCTGTACCAGAACCAGAAATATTTTCTGGACTAATAGTCCAAGAACCTTGAGCGCTATTTGAAGACACGTTGATGATAGCGTGGGATTGAGCCGCCACCACAACCGTCGCAGCCGAAGCTTGCCCCTGACCATTCGCATTTAAACAAGTCAGAGTGTATGTGTAAGTCTTGGCTGTTGTTAGCACTCCCATTGATTGAGAACCTGAAGCGGCTTTGGTACCCGACCAATCTCCAGAAGCCGTACAAGATGTTGGATTGTTGGCTACACTCCAATTTATAGTTGGATTGATTGTATCTTTTATTCCACTCGAAGGATCTGCAGAGATTGTCACCACTGGTGTTGGACCAGAAACCGGCACATCCACAGTGGCAGAGCAATTATATGTTTGGCTATCATCACCGGTACAAGAAGCAGAATAGTTTGTGGTGCTGTATGGATTTTGAATTTGAGAACCGGATGTG
Source organism: bacterium (assembly GCA_023266935.1). GTDB lineage: Bacteria > Patescibacteriota > Minisyncoccia > Phycocordibacterales > Zambryskibacteraceae > JAIFWN01. Next base: position 80,274 of record JAHFOF010000002.1, read on the forward strand.
CCCGTCGAACCTCCGAGCCACCAAACTGGACTACACGAAACGATACGAGAAGAAGAAAGGGCAACGGTAGTATTGCCTCCTGCAGAAACAGTTGTTGGGTTGGCTGTCACAGTACATGATGGACCAGAGGAACCAGCACAGGCAGGAACAGGAGCATTTACTGTGACACTCTTTGTATCAGAACTACCTCCCGCCCCAGAACAAGTGATTGAATACAAGGTTGTTCCATTTGGAGTCACACTTTGACTTCCAGATACTGCTGTAGAATTAGTCCAGGGAGCCGAACATGATGTGGTGTTCTCAGAATTCCAAGTGAGGGTTGTGCCAGTGGAACAAGAATACGGATTGGCTGAAGCCGAAAGGGTAACAGCTATAGATTTTGGTGAATTAGGTGAACAGGTAATATTAAACGAAGCAGAATCTCCAGGATAAACTATCTGACTTGAAGGAGAAATAGACACGGTATAACCATTGGCAGTAAATGAAGGAGTATAAGTGGTCCCACTAGAAGATGGATATTCTGTCCATGTTTGAGTTTGTCCTGGGGCCAAAGGAACTCCATCAGGAGACATCAAACCAGAACCAATCGGGCAGGAATTGTTTACAGCCATAGAAGCCGTGGTTGGAGGAGTGATGACCGGCTGAAGAATAGTGACTGGGATAACCCCATAGAGAAAAGCACGGTTTTGATCTGTCCCTTGGTAACTAGTAAACTCTGTTCGAGCATAAAACGTATAATTGCCCGGGGGCAAGGATATATTGTTTTTAAAGGTTAAACATGCACTGTGACAAAATGGAACTGTTCCACTCCAACCAGAAACTGTTGGCGATGACCCCTTTACCACTACCACCCCCTCCCAATCATTGGGGACAGGATCTGTGCCTTCAACATAAAGACTGATTTTTGTCGCAGTAGTGGTCAGTGTGGGTGCTGTTGCAGATGAACCATTCATATCTACAACGGTAAAACCTCCTTGCCCATCACTAGCACTAAAATTTGCTGACCAAGCTAAAGCTTTCGATGGAGAAAATGAAAATCCAACTCCAGACAACACCAAGGTGACAATAAATAAAGATAAGTATTTTTTCATTTTATTTGCGGGTTACATAAACTAATTGGATTTTGGTACCGCCCGATTCTGGATTGATAATGATGTTCAGTTCTTCTCGATCCTTAATTGCTTGATATCTGATTAATGATGCAGATTTGGATTGACTCACAATCGTAAATCCGTTGGTTGATAAATATTTACTGTATGCAGAATAAAGTTCTTCTGTTTGTTTTGAAGACATGTACTGCACAGAATACAAGGTTGCTCCTCTGTCTGGATAAGCGAGAACTTCTGATTTAGAAATATTTTTCGTTTCCACAGGAATGTCTGTTGGGAATCCAGCTGGAAGTTGTTTGACTCCATCGGTGATTTGGACCTTTTCAGTAGTGAAAGATTTGTTCGGACGATTTGTGTAGTAGAAATATCCAGCCAACAACCCCAAGATGATCGCCAAAACAATAATGGAAATTAAATACGAATGAGGAGTAGGAACATCAGATGCCTTCTGAGGAGGTGGTGTTGAAATTGGAGCTTGAGGAGGTGGAGTATAAACAGGGGTGGAAGCCACCGCATTTTGCGGGGTCCCGCCAGAGGCGGTGATTGGGTTTTGGTTTAAATTTGGAGGCATATAAAATGTTTATGACAAATAATCTATGCGTATAAGTGTAGCATTAAAATACCTAGGTCATATATAGAGTTATTAACACATAAAGATGGGGATTGTTTAAAACTTGACTTTTTACCCATAACTATGGTATAATATTGACAGGTCGGCATAGATGTGCCGAATATGTTCCTCGTCAACTTCAATTCTGGAGGTCGCATGCGTACCAATCTTTCCCGCCTTGGGCAGGTGGTCGCTCTTGTGACCTCCGTGCTCTTCACTTCGGGCTGTAACAAAAAGCCCACCGAACCAATTGTAGTGCCACCTCCCCCGACACCCGAAACGGTGTCTGTGAGTGCGGTGGCTCCTGCGTCTGTAAACCAGACACCGAGCACCTTCCCCTTCGCGCCTATCACCATCGTGGTGACGGCATCGAGCACCAAGAAGGATGCCACTGTGACAGTCACTTGCACGGTGGATGGACAGAATGCTCCGTGTTCGACGAATATCCCTGTTGGCACCCATTCGTGGTGTGGCATCGGGACTTCATCGACCGGCATGACCGCGAGTAATTGCGGATCGTCCGTCGTCAACCTGATGCTCGACACGAAGAAAGTAGTCGGCTTCGATGCGAACGGGAACGAATATGTTCCTGCCGGATCGTGGGTCATCTACGGAGAAGGAAATGGCAAGGATTCGACACAAGTCGGGGTTGATGGCTCATACAGCATCAACACTCGATACGTCGGCATGGGCAATGTCCCCGTGGAATTCCGCGGAGACAATGTCATTCGACCGTCGTTCGGTCGAACGAGTGCAGAGTTCTTCGCTTCCCCAAGCATTATCATGGGTTCGAAGGTCTCGAACACTCCGGTGTGTGCCACGACTGGTCCGTCGAAAGCGATTTCGATAGATTTGGAAAAGGCATACACTCCGGCTCCAGGTTCGACTCCAGACAACATCCCCTTCTACTATCGCAAGGTAGTGAATGGAAGTTGGGCTTACGCTGTGGGTGGATACAAAAGCTGGCCAGTGAAAGAAGCTCTCGACCACACCACGAGTTCGAGCCCAATCACAGCGAGTGATTCGACGAAGAGTTTCACCAACTTGGATTCTCTGACCAAAGCTTTCTGCACGCAGGTTTTCATTCCTGCAAACGAGAGCGATGTACGAGCCAACGGTGGAGTGCTCCTCGGAGTACACGCAGATGCTGGATACAGTGGAAATACACCCCAACTTTATCAAGGAGATTATCTTTCTGGTCAAGTTGGTTTCGGGAGCAATAACGGCTTCAATTTCTTTGTTTTTGCTCCACACGAAAGCATTCACGCTCTTGGATTCGGACACACGTGTAGTTGGGTGAGCATCATGCGCTCCAGCTGTCCGTTTGCCACCGAAGACAAGATCATGCCCGAGGACGTCGCATACATCCTCTACATGAAACGGGTACGCGAGCTTGAACGCAAGTACAACACTCGCCTCTCGCTGTCGTGGATGCATCAGGGCGAACGTCGAGCGAAGTTGCTCACCGAAGAGTCAGTCGTGTTTGTCGGCGCCGATGGTTCGTTCGAGACTGCATCAGTCCCCGGCGGAGCATACGTCGTCCTCAAACCGTAGGCCAAGGGTCCTGAGAGAAGTCGAAGGAATTGAAGTTATAAGTTTGCCCCGTTCCGCTAGCGGAACGGGGCTTTTTCTTTGTTTATAAATTATTATTGTTGATTAATTTCTTTAACTCCAGTTCCAAAGCAGAAAGATGTCCACTACCATAAACAATGAAAACACTTTTCTGTGATTCCCAAGCTTTTTTTATTTCCAACAATATAAATTCGTTCCTGATTTTTGTTCGACTAGAGACTATGTTGTTTATTAGTGTGTCACCTCTTCGTGGATCTGATATTAAATCGAGGAATTGTTTATCTTCTAGAGATTGTTCACCAAATATTTTTTTATGCTGATTCAAAAACCAAGATCCATCAACTACAAACTTATAAATGTCCGAAAACTTTGATTCTCTTTCTGTCGATTTATTAATAGCTTCTTCGAACGTAGATTGTCTAATATGACGAAACCATCCGGCAAGGCTCTGAACAATCATAGTATAAGCGACATCATTTGTATCGTATAAGCCACAGAGCAATTCACGTTGTTTCCTATCGTCTGGTTCTGGACGTAGCATCTCTATGTCTGACTGTCTTGCCAACCATTGTATTCCTCCTCCTTCGCCGTATTGATTAATTGATTCTTCATAAGTTGAGAGAGTTTTTTGTATTCGACCCTCAACAAAAACAATCCTCTCACCTTTAGAATCATTCAAAAACTCTGTCCAGAGTTTTTGAATTTGTTCAAACTGAGGGTGTTTTGGGTTGTTGGTGTGACTAACACCAAAAAAATACAAAACTTGATTGTTTGATGTTGGCCCGAGTTTGAAAGTTAAAATTTCTTTGTGTTCACCTTCCATTGATTAGTGGTAATTATATAAAAAAACCGGAACTAAGCTAATTTTTGATTGTGAGCTTTTTGTTAATTTAACTTGACAAAAAGATTTAATGGGTGTATAATGCGAACAGACTGAAACATGAACCTATGCCCGGGAGGGCGTATGAAAACCTTGGTGCGGATGCTGTTCGCCTGCTTCATCGTGGTATTCGCCACAGCCTGTAAGAAGAGCGAGATGGTCTCCATCTACAACGGATGCATCGGTTCGTGGATGCGCATCACCGATGGACAAAATCGAATCGTCACGGAGAAGCTCACATTCGGCGCTCGGATTTCGGTCGAGTATCCTCGACCGCCCGAAGGTAGTTACAACCAAAGAGTGCTGAACGCCGACGGATTTCGACTCGACAACAACGAGCCCCTCGGTGCGACAAGCTACACCTTCTCCCTCTACGGTGATGCGAACATCACCGGTCCAAGGGAAAACGCTTGGAACATCACCAGCCTTCCCCGTGGGTGTCCGACGAAGTAGTCGGCGCCAAAGAAAAACAAACGCGTTACCATCCAGTAGCGCGTTTTTCTTTTTTTAGTATAATGGAGAACTGTAAAGCAATGGTTCAAATCCTTCCGTATATCCAAATCATCCTCTCCCTCCTCCTCATCGGAGGGGTACTTCTCCAACAATCTGAAGCCGGACTCGGTTCAGCTTTTGGAAGTGGTTCAGAGAGTTCGATGCACCATACTCGCCGAGGTTTCGAGAAGTTTCTTTTTTATTTCACCATCCTCGTCTCGATTCTCTTCGCCGTGACTGCTTTCATGAATCTACTTTTCTCTCGATAGAATTCACTACTAAATGAAATATTCAGAACTACGCTCCCTCTTGGTGAAGCGTTTCAACATTCCCAAAGAACGACCAGTCAGGAATGCGATTCGACATTTTACTATTGCCGAGAATGCCGTCTTTTGGTTTTTTGTTTTTATTTTTGTCTTATCTGGAGTAGCTCTTTTGTGGCAAGTGAACAATGCGTTTCTCGTTTCTGTTCCTCTTCGTGGAGGTAGTCTGACCGAAGGAGTGGTCGGTACCCCTCGTTTCATCAATCCCGTACTCGCCTTCTCTGATGCGGATAAAAACCTTACTGCCCTCGTTTATTCTGGTCTCGTTCATAACACTTCAGAAAACCAAACAGAAAACGACCTCGCAGATGATGTTTCTTTGTCTCCAAACGGTTTAACTTATACCGTTCATATTAGATCGAACGCGAAGTTTCAAGACCAAACTCTGGTTACCGCAGACGATGTCTTGTTCACCATTCAAAAGATTCAAAACACTAATCTAAAAAGTCCCCTATTCGGAAATTGGAGCGGTGTGGCGGTGAACAAAATAGATGATCATACTGTCTCTTTCACTCTAAAGAAACCTTATACTCCATTTATGAATAACCTGACGATCGGAATACTACCAAAGCATATTTGGAAAAATGTTTCAGATGAAGAATTTTCTTTTAGTCAGTTCAATGTTCTGCCCGTCGGTTCTGGCCACTACAAAATAAATACTGTTCAAAGAAACTCTGGTGGTATTCCCGACTATTATGACCTTGTTTCTGCAGACAGTGCATATATAGAACATTTTATCTTTAGATTTTATTCGAATAAACAAGATTTGTTAGATGCTTATTCTAATGGTGAAGTCGGAAGCATGGGAGGCATCTCTCCAGAAGAAGCCATCGCTTTAAAGAAAAATGGATCGAACATTGTCTCTGTTCCTCTCACCAGAGTGTTTGGAGTTTTCTTTAACCCCAACCATTCTAAAACACTGCTCGACAAAACGACTCGACAAGCTCTCGACCTTGCCACTCCACGAGAACAAATAGTAAAAGATGTTCTCCATGGATACGGGACTCCGATTACTGGGCCACTTCCTCCTGGATTATTTAGTTGGACGAATCCAACGAACATTTCTTCTTATGAAGACAGGGTGAATCAGGCCAAAACTATTTTGAAAAAAGCTGGATGGACTACAAATACTCAGAGCGGGATGCTTGAAAAAAAGACAAAGGGTGCTACACTAACTTTGTCGTTTACTATCTCTACCGGTGACACCCCAGAACTCAAAGCCGTGGGCAAAGTATTAGTGGATGCCTACAAGCAAATCGGGGTTAAAGTAGATTTGCTCGTATTTGAAACGGGTGATCTAAACCAAAATGTCATCAGGCCGAGATCCTTCGACGCACTACTTTTCGGAGAAGTAATAGGTCGAGATGCAGATGTTTATCCGTTCTGGCACTCTTCAGAAAGGAATGCTCCAGGATTAAACATCGCTCTATATGCGAACAGTAAAGTAGACAAACTGCTCGACACAGCGAGAACCACCTCGAACGATTCAACTAGAGAACAAAGCTATAAATCATTTGTTTCAGAAATTAAAAATGATGTCCCAGCAGTGTTCCTATATTCTCCGAGCTTCTTGTATGTCGTTCCCAAATATGTCAACAATATTTCTCTCGGCGAACTGTCAGCTCCTCAAGACAGATTCCTCGGAGTGAAAGATTGGTATATAGAGACAAATAAAGTTTGGAAACTATTTGTAAAATAAAAAAATAATAAAATGAATCCAATCACCGCCTCTGGCGGGACCCCACAAAATGCGGTGGCTCCTGCTCCTACACGCACACATGCTCCGCGTTCTCCACTCATGTCTCGTTCTCTAAAACAAAGAGGGATGAGAAGGGACAATGATCGCCCGATTCCGATGAAAAAACCGCACGACATCATTCCCCCACTGGCTCCAGGTAATATTCGCATTGTGCCCTTAGGAGGAGTCGAGGAAGTTGGACGAAACATGACTGCGATTGAATATGGAGGAGACATCATCGTTGTCGATTGTGGGATTCAATTCACCGATGCAGAAACTCCAGGAGTAGATTATATCCTCGCAAATACAAAATACCTTGAAGATCGAGTAAACATGATTCGAGCACTCGTTATCACTCACGGTCACCTCGACCACATAGGTGCGATTCCTTACCTCATCACTCGCCTCGGCAATCCTCCTATATATACACGCGAGTTTGGAGCTTTGATGATTAAAAAAAGGCAAGAAGAATTCCCACATCTTCCTCCATTGAATTTTCGAATTGTAGAAACCGCAGACAAGGCGTCGATTCCCATTACTCCGAATCTGAAAGTGAGGTTCTTTGGTTTGACCCACTCGATCCCTGATTCAACTGGCATTATTATCGAGACTCCATTCGGAGATATCGTGAACACCGGGGATGTGCGTGTAGAAAACGAAGATGGCGTGCCTGTAGAAAAAGAAGTTGAACAATACAAAATGTTTAAAGACAGAAATGTTTTACTCTTCACCATGGATTCGACTGGTATAGAGAAGCCGGGTTTCTCTCCGTCCGAAGCTCATATCCTTAAAAACATAGACAAAATTGTAGCCGAAGCTCCTGGACGAGTAGTCATCGCCACCTTCGCCTCTCAAGTCGAACGCATTATCGAATTCATCAACACAGCCAGGAGATATGGCAAGAAAGTGGTGATAGAAGGTCGAAGTATGCGAAACAACGTAGACATCATCAAACATCTTAACCTCGTGGATACAAGTGGAGTGATCGGGATCGAAGACATCACCAAATTCCCCGAAAACAAAATATTGATGATAGCCACTGGTGCCCAAGGTGAAGAATTCGCTGCTTTGATGCGAATGTCAAACAACACTCACAAATTTATTAAACTCAACCGCACAGATACTATCATCCTTTCCTCATCTGTCATCCCCGGCAATGAACGAGCGATAGCCAAACTAAAAGACAACCTCTTTAGACACGATTCACGTATTATCACTTATCTAGATTCTGATGTGCATACAAGTGGACACGGCAAACGTGGAGAACTCGAATGGGTTCATAAACAAATTCCTTATAAATTTTTCATGCCTGTGCACGGACATCACTACATGTTAAAGCAACACGCAGAACTCGCTCGCTCTCTCGGCACACCGGCAGAAAACATCATCGTGCCAGACAACGGTTCGATTATTGAAATTCGAGATGGAGGTAAAACCTTTATTAAACTCTCAGAAAAAGCTCCAAGCGGAGATGTGGTTGTAGAAGGATTCAATGTTGGAGATGTATCCGAAGTATTGATTCGTGATAGGAAAATGCTCGCTGAGGATGGGATGTTCGTCATCATCGCGATGGTCAACACTCAAACAGGCCGATTAAAGAAATCTCCAGACATCATTAGTCGAGGATTTATTTATCTCCGAGAATCTCAAGAACTGTTGAACGAAGCTCGACACATCATCAAACGTTCGATTGAATCTACAACTGTAGGTATGAACCCAATCAATTTTGATTATGCGAAGAATGCTGTAAACGAAGATATCTCTCGTTGGCTCTTCCAAAAGACTGCCAAGAAACCAATAGTTATCCCCGTCATCTTGAGTGTTTAAAATGCTATTGACATTTGGTCATTAAGTGTGCTATACTAGAAGTAGTCTAAGTTGTACAAACCTTCACCAGTTGGAGCAACACATGAGCACATCGGAGAAACCCGAGAAAATGATCCACGGAATCGCTTCACCTGGGAAGTTCCAAGTGGTCACCGAATGGCCACTGGATGACAACGAAGAGTCCATCGAGGGCGAGAAAAATTCTCTCGAAGAAGCCATCGCTTTCGCTAACGGCTTCGTGGAACAGAACCCTTGCACGAACGTAACCATCTACAACGATCGTGGTATGTGTGTCCACATGGCCGGCACGTTCTAGTAACCCCGTCGCAAGCAAAAGCCCGCTTGTTCACGGGGCTTTTTGTTTATTTTGTTTGGTATAATTATTTAAATGCAAGTTCGTTCTCATATCAGGAGAAAAAGTAGAAAAATATTTCCGATTTATCTCGCGACACTTTTTGTCTCATTTCACTATGCAGCGGTTATCTATATCGGTTCTTCAAACCTAGAGAGATTTTTCTCCAAAGACATAGTAAGTCTCTTGTTTATTCTTGGGGCAACGATAAACATTTTCCTATTTGTCCTTACCCCCAAAATTTTAAAAAAAATGAGCGATCGCACGCTCTTGTTTGCTTTTATTTTGCTTGAGATATTGGCTGTGTTTGGTTTGGCCATCTCTCATTCCCCAACCACAATAGCTTTTATGTTCTTAATACACGAAAGTGTAGTACCAATGATTTATTATTGTCTTGATTTGTTTCTAGAAGATGCCACTCCGGAAAACGAAACTGGTGAAGTTAGAGGTATTGATTTAACTGTAGTCAATATAGCCATAGCTTGTGGACCGCTCCTCGTTTCGTTCTTGACTCCAGATGGAGACTTTTCTTTACTCTACTTCGCCTCTACCCTTCTCCTCGTACCCATGCTTTTTGTGGTCTTTTTCTCATTTAGAAAATTAAAAATTGAACCACCAAAGTTGGGCAAATCTGTTTTTGAATTTAAATTGTGGCTTAAATCTATCGATATCCGTCGAGTCACTATAGCCAGATTAATTTTGCAAATTTTTTATGCCGTGATGGTGATTTATACTCCGATTTATCTGCACAACACAATGATGTTCAGCTGGAGTCAGATTGGTTTAATCTTCACCGTGATGCTTCTACCTTTTATTTTATTTGAACTTCCTGCAGAAGAGGTGGCCGAGCATTGGAGTGGAGAGAAAGAGGTTATGACCGTTGGGTTTTTTATTATGGGCATGTCTCTCTTAATCATGCCATTTTTATCTGCAAACATTTTCTCATGGATGATTGTACTTTTTGTTTCTCGCATAGGCGCAAGTTTCGTGGAGGTCACCACCGAAGCCTACTTCTTCAAACGTGTTTGGAAAACAGACACAGGTCTTATTTCTATATTCAGAATCACTGCTCCGGTCTCGATTGTTCTCGGCTCCATGCTCGGAGTGATTGTTTTATCTCTTTTGCCGTTTAAGGCGATTTTCCTCGTGTTGTCTATCCTCGTTTTCTTCGGGACTCAAATGAGCGCGATTTTGAAGGAAGTTCGTTAACTACTTCCCCTGCTTTCCTCTCTATTAAATCTGCTCTGCGTAAATTCTTTATTTGTTTGTTTGAGATAATCTTTATATGGGGAGATTTGTCCAACATTTCTACTAATTTAAACAAATCTTTTTCTGAGTTTCTCCAATCTATTTTGATTTTGGACAAATCGAAGGGTTTAGAATAACTCCTTAAGGTTTTTTCTCCATTGGATAAAAAATATTCGTGAAAATAAGATAGGGCCAGCTCACGGATGGTTTTATAAATCGGCTCTCTGTATCTTAGAACTGCATGGTTGGTTTTGGATATGGCTCCCCAGTATCCCTGCCTACCGGCAGGCAGGCATCTTTCTCTAAACAAAGTTACTACATGGTCCACATCTTTATCTTCTGTGGTTTTTAAATCAAGTAAAAGTGGTTTGTATCCTTGTTTTTCTAGAGCCAACGCTGCGATGAGTGCTCCTTCAAAACAATGCGCCCTATTAATTTTTAAAGCTTTAGTCGGAGACATATATGTCTCACCGTCTTTTTCAAAATTAAAAGGTATTTGATTTATAAAATCCTGAATCTTCTTTGGCGTATTAAGATTAGAAAGTTTAAACACCTTGGAAAAATGTCATGCGATCTTTTTTGAACCAAACCTCCGCAATGCAAAATATACTATAAGTGATGAAGAAAGCTGAAACCACGTCTATGGTGTAGTGCAGATGAGAAAGCAAGACAACAACGGCGAAAGTTAAAGATAAAATAATAAAGAAAATTCTCAAATATAAATCTTCCCAAAAAAGTAGGGCCATGAGAAATGGCAGGCCAGTATGACCGGAGAAGAATAAATCAGCTCCAAACATAAAATAACGCAGAAGACTGGTCGGATCTATAGTTATTTGATTTGGAAATGGAGCCAAATGGGTCAAAGTTAAAAAAACCGAACGAATAAAAACAAACAGAGCTATAGATTTGAGAACAAAAGGCAATCTCTTTGGATGAAGAACGCAGAGAGCAATAATGACCAAAACCAAAAACCAAGTGCCATAAACAAATATTTGATCTAAATCATAAACCTGTGTATTAGAGAGGACTATATCCGTGACAGAATTTGAAGCGCGTTCGTTCGCATAAACACCAGCATAAAAGTTCACTAGCAAGCTTCCAAAAAGTAAAACAAAACCAAAAAAGACTGATGTGAGAAAATCTTTATTTTTAAATGGTGAATTTTTCATTCGACATAATTATAGCACCTCTTCGTATACCCCCATGAGCTTTTTTGAGAGTGATTCTATGCTTTCCTTTTGGGCTAATTCAAGCGATCCACGACTAAGTTTGTCTCTTAAATTCTTATCTTCTAGTAACCTCCCAAGTTTAATCTCAAACTCTTCGTCGTTTTTGGCTTTTAGACAATTTTCTCCATCGATTAACCATCCATTATAGACTGGTATATCTCGCACAAGGATAGGTAACCCGACCGCTGCGGCCTCTAGAATAACCATGCCCTGATTCTCTTCGTATGAAGGAAAGATGAATATGTCTAAAGAATTAAAAGCTTCTAAAACATCTTTGACATACCCGGTGAATTTTATGTTCGCCGATAAGTCTGTGGGCAAAGATTCTACAAGTGCTCCACTATAAATTTTGCCAAACCATCTGAACTGATTAGGAAAAAACTTTTGAGCCAGTTTTAAAAAAGTATCTATACCCTTGCGCGGGATAGCTAGGGCCACCGTCCCCACCACTAACCCATCGAGTTTATAATCACTTCGTCCAACTTGTCTCTTCTCTTCGCTTTTATAAAACTTTTTTAAATCTACACCATTAGACTGAACTCTGATCTTATTAGGATTAATTTTATAGTTGATAATTAATTTTCTAGTATATTCACTGGGGCAAAAAATGATGTCTGCTTGGTTATAGGCATAAGCCAAATATATTTTCATAATCGGCGAAAAGATACTACTAAATCTAAACACTCCTCTGATATCTTCCGCAGTCACATGAGCCCAAACAATGATTGGCTTGCTCATCCTTCGAGCTTTCCTCATTAGATACAGTGATTTGAGCCATGGAGTGTTGGTTTGAAAAATATCACAACTATCATCCCATTTTTCTGTATAACTAATATTCATATGCTCGAGCATAATTTTCTGATTTTTATATGAAGAAAGTAACCCCGTGCCAATATTCTTGAACAAGGCCCCTTTATTAAAATGTAGAAATTCGAGATACAAACAAACCTTTAACTTTTTCTTCGTTAATTCAGTATAAATCTCTGCCAACTCCCTCCCCACCCTTTCGTATGAATACTCTAAAGCCAACCCACGAGAAGCGCGGTTCATATCACTCCACAACTTTTTATCTTCTTTTAATTTCAATATATTTTTAGCTAAATCAAAAACATCATCTGCTTTGGACAAAAAACCACTTTCTTTCTTCACAATCTCAGATACACCCTTTTCTCCCACAGCTACTGTTGGGAGCCCAGCACTCATCGCCTCGAGGATAGTCAAAGGCATGTTTTCACTCTTGGAAGCAGTGATGAAAATGTCAGAGGCTTGATAGGCTTCGAGCCACTCTTTACCCCTAATAAAACCTGTAAATCTGGCCTTATTTGAAATCTCTAAATCTTTGGCCAAGGTCTCAAGCCTGTCTCTATCTGGTCCATCTCCACCGATGAGCAGAGTTGTGTCCGGGCTCTCTTTGTGAACTAAAGAAAATGCTCTGAGCACCACGTCCACACTCTTCTCATAGCTCAATCGTCCAACATAAACGAGAGAAAAATCAGAAAGACCGAGTTTGTGTTTAAGGATTTTTTTATTTTCAGAAGAAGTTTCTACGAAAAAATCTGTATCTATGGCGTTCGCAAAAATCTTTGTTGGTTTTTTTAGCCCGTTTTTAATAAGTTCATCGGCCAAAGATTGAGACGGGCATAAAACCAAATCACAAAAATTGTAGTACCAAACGGTATACTTCCAACTCAAATTTTTCCCAAATGAGTTGTCGAGAGCCACATACTTTAAATAATGGTCGTAGAAAGTATGGTGAGTACCCACGAGTGGTACTCTGAGTTTTTTTGAAGCCAACACCGCACTCCAACCAACAGAAAACGGAGTATGAGAATGGATGATGTCTGGTTTAAATTTTCTTAATTTGGCCAAAACTATTGGATCTAGAGGCATAGCCATCCTTTCTCCAGGATAAAATCCTAAAGGTATGGACGGAGAAAAGATAACTTTAAATTTATTATTCTTTTTTAATATTTTTTTATTCTTCTCACTCATCGCTGTCACGACCAATACTTCATGTCCTTGTTTGGTTAAAAATTCAGCCGAATGATACACTCCATAAGCTACTCCGTTTATTTGAGGAAACAATGTATCTGTGAAAATGGCTATTTTCATTTTAGAGTGAGTTAATCGAACTGTTGATTAAAAATTTTATCACTGCTTCGGCTGTGTTTTGTTGATAATGTGTGGCTACATAATGACCCTCGCCGATTCGAACTGTCTCTGAATTTTTAATATTTGTTCGCATATCGTTCACTTCTTTATCCGAAATAAAATTATCATCCGCGCCGACTACAATAAGGGTTGGACAGTTTATTTTATAAATTGTGGCTCTATAATCCATCTTAAAAACCTCGGAGAGCATCCAGTAATTTATTGATATGGGCATAGTGGCCAAGCCAGAGAAAGTACTCCTCCAGTATCCGGCATTTGTCTTGGGATTAAAGTAATAATACTTTTTCCTCGTTTGCCAAACCATAAACCAGCCAAACAAGTTTGTAATAAATCGAATAACTGGATTTAAAGGACCGAGCCAATGATACAGAAACTGGCTAGCATGATTCGTCGAGATGAGTACCAACTTTTCTATTAAGTCAGGATTATTTATGGCCAAATCGATACCGATGTATCCACCATACGAATACCCCACTATAATCGCCTTTTCTAATCCTTCTTTTTTAATGATTTCTACTACATCATTCTTTAATACACCTATTTTGTATAAATTTCTTTTTCTTGTTTTATCAGATACTCCGTGACCGCGCAGATCTATGGTCAAGATGTTAAACCCGGCTGATTTATAAAGGGCCAATGTTTCATCCCAAGTAGTGTGGTTTGAAGAAAGTCCGTGCAAAAAAACTATTGTTGATTTATTTGTCTGTGGTGAGTTCGTCGAATCCGTCCAATAATAAATTTTGCCGTTTTGAGTTTCTAAATAATGCTCTGTCATGGCTGTTCTTCTTTTTTATTGTAAAAATATATCCAAGCGAAGATAGAGAGCACTGCGAGGATAATAAAGACTGATGCTATAACATCCATAATGGATTTAATTCGAGTAATAGCATTTGCAAAGTAAAACCCAATGATGAGGAGACCGAGGGTTTTAGGCAACGTCCCAACTGTGTTCCAATAAATAAATTTTTTAAAAGGCATTTTCACCAGACCAGCAGCCACGAGTAATGCTCCCCCAACTCCATGAGCCAGTTTACCCAAGAGAATTGATTTGCCTGGATGAGTATTTAGAACTTTCTCAAGTCTTTCTACATGACTTTCTTTTATCCTAAAATATTTACCCCAACGACGAACAAAAGGTTCTCCTCCCCATCGACCTATATAATAGTGCAAAGCATCAGACACGAGGTCTCCAAATACTATGACCAAGTAAGCCGGCCACCAAGCCAGATAGCCCAAGGATACCCCCGCACCGGCGATAACTGTGATAATAGGCCCTTCTACGAAGGCCGCAAGAAAAAGCAACCAATACATAACCCCATTGTATGCTACACTCTGAATCAATGAAAGACGTCTACCCCATGAGGATAAATAAATATTTGGCTATGAAAAATCACTCCACCAGACGAGGGGCTGATGAGCTAATCAAGAAACATCTAGTTTTAATAAATGGTCGCTTCGCTGTCCTTGGAGATAAGGTAGAGGAAGCGGACACTGTAGAAGTCAGAGCGAATAAAAAAGCATTAATTTATGAATACTATGCTTATAACAAACCAGTTGGCACAGTCACTCTCGCTCCAACATCAGGGCAAAAAGATATTAAGGGTTCAATCAACCTCGCTGGAGTATTCCCCGTTGGACGACTTGATAAGGATTCACACGGATTGATTATCCTCACCAACGACGGACGCATCACCGACAGACTTTTAAATCCGAAACACACCCACGAAAAGGAATATGTTGTAACTGTGAAAGAAAAACTGCGTGCAAATTTTAAAAATAAAATAGAACCGGGGGTGCAGATTGAAAATGAAAAAACTCTCCCATGTAAAGTCCAAATCCTCGGCGAGAAAAAATTTAGTATTGTTTTAGGTGAAGGCAAGAAACATCAAATCCGCAGGATGTGTTCGGCCTTGTTCGCCGAAGTCGAAGATCTGGAGCGAGTGCGGATTATGAATATTAAACTCGGTAAATTGGGTTCAAATCAATATAAAAAGATCGAAGGTGAAGAACTGGCTATATTTTTAAAATCTTTGGGGCTATAAATTTATCTGCTTAAATCTTTAAAAACTTCACCCGGTCTCATGTATTCATCTGTAATTTGAGTAATCTTTAAATCATCACCAATATCAAAATTGTGTGTGGCATCTGTCATCACATCATCCAGGTGAGGACCGCATTCCTCTCGAACTTGAACAGTAAGCGGAATCATTCTTACCCCATGTTTATGAAAAAGTTGAATACGATGGTTGCCAGCTTCTAGGCGAAATTTTTTGTTTTTTAAACCGACGCGCATTATAAGTGGTTGATGCAATCCTTCTTCTAAAATATTTTCCCAGAGAGTATCCATATCTACAATCGTGCCGTCCATCAAATCCGCTTCTGGAGAAACGTCTCTCCCCCAATATTTCCAAACCCAATCGGTCGGAACAAGTTCAACCTTACCTTGTTTATATAAAGGATGCTTTTTCCAAAGTTCTCTGATTTCCATACAAATTTTTATTTCGCCTTCTTTGCTTTCTTTTTTTCTTTTTTGGGATGGGTATTTCCTTTGGCCATAAATTTAAAATATTTTAACGTCTTTATTATATCAAAAAATATGATACATTGAGTATAGAGATAGCTGAAATACGCTTCAACTATCCGTTCACCTCTGATAAGGTCATGCGATGGAACCTGTCTTGGTCAGCCGATCGGAGTCTCCGAGCAAACCCTCGGGTACTGCCCCCTTTCCCACGCCCCAGAAGGGATCAGCCCCTTCCACCCCAACCGAGACCTCTTTCGAGGCCAAACTCGATTTCCTGCGCATGGCAGGAGTCGGAGCCTCATAAAGTTTCCCCACAGGAAGCAGCAATGCTTCCTTTTTTATGCTTGACATTATTATAATAATTTGATATAGTGGTGGCAAGTGCTCTTTCACTCATACGAGGACACAGACATGTCAATCAAGTGGATGCCGAACGCAGTGACAATCCTGCGCTTCGTGCTGTCGATTGTAGTCCTCTTCTATGCCCTACAAGCAGAGTGGACTACGGCAGCAATCTATTCAGCCATTGCTCTTGCGACCGATCCGTTCGACGGATGGCTTGCGGTCAAGCTCGATGCTCGGAGCAAGTTCGGGATCATCGCAGACCCAATTGCCGACTTTATGCTCACTGCGATGCAAATCGCTGGAGCAGTCTTCACCGAAGTCATCAATTGGACTACTGTTGGTGTGCTTTGCTTCTTCTTCCTCGCGACATGGCTCCCGGTCGTGCTCACGACTGGCGGAAGCAAGCTGAACAAGCTCGCACTAGGCATTAACCGAACATACTATGTGGGAGTGGCGCTATGGTTCATCGGGCTCTACTTCTACATCGCATTCGGTACGGGTGCCTTGTGGCTCGTAGCCCCCGCCCTCCCGCTTGTGTGGTGGGGTGCTCGAATCAGCATAAGTCATCACTGAACAATTTGTACCAAACGCGGAGGTCACTACGACTCCGCGTTTTTCATTTCATATTCTTGAATAAAGCCCAATTCTGGGCTATTCTGTCCCCATCTGCCGGATCGTCTAATGGTAGGACACATCCCTCTGGAGGATGTTATCTTGGTTCGAGTCCAAGTCCGGCAACATGAAATTTATATATATAATAAAAAATTTCTTATTGGGACATGACTTTCAGGTTTCTTTTTGGTCAAGTATTGTTGTATCTGCACTTGTTGGTTTGGTTGTATATCAGTATACTGACGTTTTTAAATCACCAAATCTTAGTTTTGTAGTAAAACAAAATGGATTTTACAGAAATACCATTCTACTTACTGCAGATGGAGAAAATTATAAAGCAAGGTTTCAATTTGCAATCAAAAATAATGGGAATAAACCATTAAAATCAGGCGAGGGATACTGGCATTTGTATGTTCAAACAGATTCTCCGACACAATTTTCTGCACCTGAGGAAGAAAATCATAACAGAGGTATAATTTCTGGTACAATTTATCCAAACTCATTCTTAGATATTAATCTTGTATACGAATTAATTATAAAAAAAGAAGATGTTAGGAAAAGAGAAATTCCGTATTTCTTTAGTACTGATTACGGGCAATATCCAAAAACAGCGAAACTAGATCCAGAATCAGGTAAGGTATTTTTAAAAGATATGAACTATATTAGATTTGAAATACCAGAATCGAAATAGTTATTACGATGAAGAACTATACTCTCCGATTCAAAGCGGTTGATAAGAAGAATTTTGATGAAGTTAAGAATGGTTTGAAAATAGTTGAAACTCGTGCAGCAACTGTAAAATATCAACCGATTGAAGTTGGAGACACTTTAGTCTTTGTTTGTGGAAAATACAGGCTGAAAAAGAAAATTACTAAAAAAGCTCGTTTTAAAAGTATAAACGCAATGGTAAAAAAGATTCCATTTAAGAAAATTATGCCTTCAATCAAATCCGTGGCTGAAATGAAGCACGCATATTCATCATATTCAGGCTATGATGAAAAAATAAAAAAGTTTGGAATACTGGCTTTTTGGATTAAATGAAAATTTATTTTATAATTTTTGGACTATTGAATCTTTGCGCTCTGCTTGTTCAGTTTGTTCATTCACCCGATATAGTCGGATTTTTTAGTTTCTTCACTATCCTCGCGAACGCTTGTGCGACGGGGATACTGCTTTATCTTGGACTAAGCCACAAGAAAACTATCTCTATAAAAACTGAAAGTTTTTTCGGAGCCACAACAGCTTATATGGTTCTCGTCGGGTTTGGATATTGGATGTTTCTTAGTAATGTGAAATACCCCATGATGCTTCCATTTGTGAATATTATGATTCATGCGGTCATGCCCATAGTCGTGATTATCGGCTGGTTCTTATATGAACATCAACACCGCCTTAACTTCAAACGAGCCACCAACTGGCTGATCTTTCCCTTCGTCTGGTTAATCTACACCTTTGTTCGTGGACCACTCGCTCATTGGTACCCTTATCCATTCTTCGACCCTCGAGGAATAAACGGATACTCCGGAGTTTTTGAATACATATTAATCTTTACTCTCGTTCTTTACTTTGTCAGTTTGTTTATTATTTGGATTGGAAACAAAAAACAAAATTAACTATTTGTTTTGAGCTGGGCGAATTTGGATTGATGATGCGTTCACTGTACCATCAGAGTTGGCTGGCCCAGAAACAGAAACACTTTCGTTTGTAGTAAGGTCATCAACCGAACCAGGAACACTTTTTATAATTGGGGTTGAGGAGCCGAAGAAAACAATTCTCGAACTACCATCGGTCAATTTTATGGTTAGACTCTTGTCATCTTTAGATAAAATATTACCAGAAACAAATCCCCCACCTACCCGACCAGCAAATCTGGTTCCAGACATTTGTCCATTTGTTCCACGAACCGATGTGGTTGCCGTTGTTCCAGCTGTTTTTGATCCAATAAAAAAGGCTATTACTGCAAGTACTATCGCTCCGACAATTAATTTTTTGTTCATTTGATTATTCATGATTTTTATAATAGCCTGCAAGGTTATTCATAACGCAAGGCCTCTATTGGATTTAACCCCGCTGCACGTCGTGCTGGATAATATCCAAAGATTATACCAATAGCTGCAGAAACCCCAAAAGCCAAGAGAACTGAAGAGAGAGAAATGCTGGTTTCGACAATACCCAGTTTAGTAATGGTGAACGACACTGCCCAACCGAGTATCACCCCTATGACACCACCAATAAAAGTGAGCATCACTGCCTCGATGAGAAATTGTGTATTTATATCTTTCCTTTTGGCTCCGATGGCTTTTCTCAAACCTATTTCTCTTGTGCGTTCGGTCACAGTAGTAAGCATCATGTTCATAATCCCTATTCCTCCAACAATAAGAGAGATAGAAGCCACAGCCGCGAGGAACATGGTGAAAGCTCCAGTCACCTGGTTGAGTGTTCCTAAAATATCGGCTTGAGAGATGATAGAAAAGTCGGCTTCACTCACTCGATGTTTGGTGATAAGAAGATTGGTCGCTTCATCTTTTATCGTAGCCATCTGATCCTTATCAGCCACAGACACAGCTACAGAAGAAAGATAATCAACCCCCGCGAGAACTTTCTGCATAGTAGAAAGAGGAACAAAAATCATGTCATCAAGATTCGCAAACCCAGAACCACCCTTGGCTTGTAAAACTCCTACTACTCTGAATATCACATTATTAATTTTTACTGTTTTCCCCATAGGATCGGTGTCTCCAAACAAATCTGTCGCTGCTGTTTGTCCAAGGATTGCAACTTTATTAAAATTATTTTGACCGGGAGTAATGAAGGAACCCTCAGCCAGATTCAAATTTCTCACTACTGCATATTCTGGTAGGGTTCCTATAACCGTAGAGTTTGTGTTATTACCCGTAGAAGAAACTATCTGAAATCGCCGATCTAGCTCGGGTGCCACTACCGACACTCCTTCTATAGACTTTAAAACATCCACATCTTCATTCTTTAAACTTTGAGCTGCCCCTCGTCCAGACGAAACGATTCCTCTACCCGGTTGAACTGCACCAGGATAAATAGTTAAAAGATTTGAACCCAATCCTTCTATAGAAGTTTGAATTGCATTTTGAGCTCCTTGACCAATAGAAACCATGGCGATCACAGAGCTTATACCTATGACAATACCTAGAACAGTCAAAACCGAACGAACTTTGTTCGCTGAGAGGGCGGTATATGTTTCTTCAAGGATATCTTTAGTGGTCATGTTTTGTATGGTGAATTACTCTTTTTTGATGAGATTTTGAATCTTCAACCAATCGTCCATCTCGAATAAAAATTATTCTGTCTGCGTGTTCAGCCACCTCATGTTCATGGGTGATAAGGATAATGGTTCGTCCAAAATCCCGATTAAGTTTTTGAAATGTCCCGAGCACAATTTCTCCAGTCTTTGTATCCAGATTTCCTGTTGGTTCATCGGCGAGAATAAGGGTTGGATTATTTACTAGCGCCCTAGCAATAGCCACACGTTGAATCTGTCCTCCAGAAAGTTGATTCGAAAGGTGAGAAAAATGTTCTTCTTCTAATCCTGCAGCAATCAAAGATTCTTCGGCTCGTTTTTCCCTCTCATGTTTACTCACATCAGCATAGACTAGAGGCAACATCACATTGCGAAGGACTGTGGTTCGGGGCAAGAGATTAAACGACTGAAAAACAAATCCAATTTTATCTCTTCGGATATCAGCGAGCTCATCATCAGAAAGCTTCGAGACATCTTTATTGTCCAAAAAATATTCCCCTGAAGTTGGTGTGTCGAGGGCACCAAGAATATGCATCAAGGTAGATTTACCCGAACCAGACGGACCCATAATAGCCACAAACTCTCCGTTGTCTATTTTGAAGTTAACATCCTTGAGTGCTTCAAAGGGTGCGGGACCATTCGTATAAATTTTGCCTACATTTTTTACTTCAATCATATTTATGATTAACGACCTGTTGCTCCAGTCACCCTTACGTTTCCTGTTCCAGTTCCTGTTCTTGCCCCACCCGTGGTTGCCCCGAAGATACTTGGAGCTTGAGTGGTGGCGGTAGTTGGATTTATGGTTCGAGTGACGACCTGATCTCCTTCTGAAAGACCGGATTTTATCTCTGTAGAAGTATCATTTGAAGCTCCTATTTCTACTGATTTAGAAGTTGGAGGCACAGCAGAAGGGGTGCCTGTATTCATCGGATTAGAAAGAGGAGGGTTGAAAACTAACACATACGAACCTTGGTCATCGGTCTTCACCGCACTTGAAGAAACATACAAAACATCAGTCAAAACGTTGGTGATTATTTCTGCGCTTGTACTCATGCCCGAACGAACCCGAATATCGTTTGTATCAAAAACAATTTTAGCTCCATAGTTCACCACACCTTGGTTTGTTGTGCCGACTAAATCAAGATCCGAAACTACTCCGGTCAGAGTCAATCCTTCGACGGCATCGAACGTCAAAGTAGCCTTGTCACCAACCTTTACCTTGGCTGCATCAACTTCGTTTAAAGAAACATCGGCCATTTGTTCTTTGGTAATAATGGTAGCCATAACCGTGCCGTTCGAAGCGCTGTCACCAACCTTAACCGGAATCCTCCCTATCACTCCATCGAATGGAGCGACAATCGTGTAATCTGAATAAGTTTTATATTTTATATCAACAGCCAATTGTGCTGATTCAATATCTAAAGGATCAGCTCCACGAATAAGTTTGGCCAAAACAGCTTGTTTATCTGCAATGTTCCCCGAGGATTGAGATAAATCGCTTTTATCTGAGAGCAAAGAAGCCAAACGTGGATTTATTTTGTCTGTCCAAGTACTTAGATTCGTACTAGCAGAATCCATGGCACTAATTTGGGAAGCTGTCTGATTTGAGTTTTGATTTTTAATATAATCCAAAGCACCTTTAGTATCCTTTAATGCTTGGGAAACAGCTTTGGCCATATCATAAGTGTGAGAAACCAAAGCTACGACTGAACTGGAGGCGCTGGTTCGAGAAACGGTTTTATATTCAGAAAGGAGAGAATTGTATTTATCCTTGGCCAGATTAAACGACGTTCCCGCTTGGTCACGATACTGTCTGGCTGTGTCTCCAAAATACAAAACATTGTTTGAAGAAAGGAAACCACCAAGTCCGCCGAGCATAGAATCTAAGCCAGTGATGACATCGGGCACAACCAGAAACGCGCTCGCCACATCATTTAACCCATTATCATACGCTTGGCTGTCTGAATTAATCGCATCCGAAAGAGAATTTTGAGCTTGAATCATGTCTGTCTCATCGGCTGCTTGGGTCAATTTTTCTAAAGATATTTGAGATGAACGAAGAGCATTATAAGCATCAGTCGAATCTATACGGGCGATAACCTCACCCTTTTTGACCTCTTGGCCACTCTTCACAACGATGCTGATAATATCTCCAGAAACTTTGCTTTTTAAATCAACCTGGTCTGAAGAAGAGACCGTTCCTGTGCTTGAGACAGAAGACAGGAGGTTCCCCTTCTCCACCGTACCCACAACATATTTTATTTCCCCACTTGTGTTCCCTAAACCAGAAATTATTTTATATCCAATAAAAATAATTATGAGGAGAACAACCACGCTGATAACCTTGTGGGCTAAAACATATGTCTTTATTTTGGGAAAATTAATTTTGGAAATAAATTTTTTCATTTTATTTAATATTAGCGGTTATCTTCTTGTTTAGTTTATAAAATTGTTCAAACTCTTGGTTGTTCAGAACCTTTAGAATATGAGTCATATCTTGGAAAGCTTTTTTCTTCATCATTTCCATATGTTTTCTGCTCTTGAGCGAAAGGACGAGGGTTGATTCTCTACGGTCTTTAAGGTTTACTTTTTTCGAAACGTAGTTATTTTTAACCAAAGCTTCGACGAGTTGGGACACCGCGGGCGAAGACATCCGCAGAATATGAGCGACATCCTTCACTGTGGTCTCCTTGAGGTTACCCACGAGACCAAGCACTGCCCACTGCGAAGGAGTTATTTCTAGCATGTTTGGACGGAACTTTTTCTTCAAGAAAAGCGCTCGACGTAAAGACTGAAAGTTATTAAAGATTTCCTCTATCCGTTCCTTGCGTTTATTATAAGTCATAATGTGTAAGTATCTTACCTAATTTTAGAATATAAAGCAAACAGGCTTATCAACAAGACTAGACTCTGAGGTATCTGCGGATAGCAAGGAAACTTGAAACAGCACCGAGGAGGACTCCTGAACCGACGATAATGATAAATATTTGTGGGAAGTGAACAAGGTAATAGCTAAACAAATTCAATCCAATGAAAAAGTTCTGTGTAGTCTGCCCTAACCAATAAGTAATAGGGAGAAAGAGAATCAGAGTCAGTAAACCTGCGACCAATCCATAGATAACTCCCACAACCACGAACGGCCCTTGGATATAAGTCGTAGAAGCTCCAACGAGACGCATCACCCCTATCTCTTCTTTAGACATATATATGGTGAGACGAACGGTATTAAAAGAAACGAGTAAAGAAAGAGCGATGAACGCGAGGGTAATAGCAAACCCGAGAGTGTGGGCCGTGTTGATAATTTTTATTAATTTATCTATGGCTGTTTTGTTCTGATAATAGTTTATGTGGTCAACGATAGTGAGATTATTCGCACTCAAAATATTTTGGCCTTGGAGATAATCGGCCACAGAACCGTACTGTGAAGGGTCCTTCGCCTTCACATTTAAGACGGCACCGAGTGGGTTATCGTTTAACTCCCCCAACGCAGCGAGGATTGATTGGTCATCTGCATGCCTTTGTTTAAAAGCTTCTAAAGATTGTTCGCGAGAAACATAAGTGACCAAAGAAACTTCGGGCAAAGATTCTAGGGATTTTTTTATGTGCAAAATGTCTGATTCTTGGGCATTTGGGATAAAGGTCACATTGATATCAACCTTGCTTCGAAGTTCGGTGAGAGATGTGTTGAGGATAGCACTACCAAACAAAATAAATCCGATGACCACGAGAGTGACCATCATAATCAAAACTGAAGCGAGTGAAACCGTGCCGTTTCTCCAAAAATTAAAAAGCCCGGTCCTTGAAACTCGTTTTAATTTTGTTTGAAAATTGGCTTTCATGTTTTAACTAAAATATTTGCCCTCCTTATCATCTCTAATAATCCTGCCTTTATCCATGGCTATCACTCTCTTGCCCAAGGAGTCTATCACCCCTTTGTTGTGAGTGGTCAGGATAACTGTTGTGCCCAAATCGTTTATTCTTTTTAAAATTTGCACGATATCATGAGTGTTCACTGGATCAAGGTTCCCCGTTGGTTCATCAGCGATGATGATGTCTGGGTTGTTCACAATCGCCCGGGCAATAGCCACGCGTTGTTTCTCTCCTCCAGAAAGTTCGTGGGGAAAATTCCAAACCTTGTCTGCTAATCCGACGAGGTCGAGGACGTGAGGCACATCGGCTTCTATCTCTTCGTCACTTCGACCTGCGGCCTCCATAGTGAAGGCGATGTTTTCATAAACCGTTCTGTCTGGGAGAAGACGAAAATCTTGAAAAATCATCCCTACTCGTTGACGAAATTTGTTTATATCTTGTTTGTGAAGAGAATGAACATCAATTGATTCATAAAAAACCCGACCTTTCGTCGGTTTCTCTTCGGCTAGAAACATTTTAAGTAAAGTGGTCTTGCCTGCACCAGATTGACCGACGATAGAGACAAATTCTTTTGGTTCTATAGAGAAAGTAACATCCTCGAGAGCAACGGAAGAATCCGGATATACCTTGGAGACTTTATCAAAGAAAATCATTGTTCAATTTTATCATATTTTATCTCCCTGAGCCAAGAATTTTATAAGAAAAAGATTCCGCGATACTTTGCGGAATCTATTAAATCACTAACTTGCGAGAACAACAGACGGGCCGTGGGCGCTCCACACGCTGCCGAGCCAGCTGCAGCTCCAATCCCACCGACCATCGCGCCAGCACAGGCAGAGGACATACCGGCGGCCATCCGGGCGCCGAAGGACAGTTCCATCGAAGTAGATGGAGGTTGTGTTGCCGTTCGTCTTCTCCTTCCACTGCTCGGGGATGAGGTGCTTGTTCTCCCAGAGAGTCTGCAAGACCTTCGCATCCAGACGGATGTGGCCTGCGTTCTTCAGGCGTTGAAGCTTGTCCTCGCCTTTGACCCACGACTCACTTGACTTGAGCATGTGCTCGAAACGAATGGACCCAAGATTGACCTCGAAGAGAGCGATTGAACGCTCATCTTGTTCCGCGATCGACCAACCCGAACCGATGAATTCGACTGGGTTGAATGGGGTGGCGCGGTCAACGGTGACTCTTTCGTAGCTGACCGGCTTGTCCGGTTTCCACGAATTCACGAACACCGACAGATCACGATGGAACTCATCGGCGTTCTCTACGTCCTTGTTCAACTTGTTCACAACACGCTGAACTGGAACGAGTCGTTCCTGTGGAACACCAACAAGTGCCCGAACGATTCCTGCTAGCTTGTCCTGTGCCATAAGAATTTCTCCTTAGACTGGGAGCCAGGTTGCTAGAGGACGACGGAATGTCGCCATAACAAGGTACTTCTACTTCTTCTTTAATCATACACCTTTTGAGGAAAAAGTCAAGGAGATTATAAGGACATCAAAACAGCTTTATTTATAGCTCTTTTTCAGCCTCTATAAATTCATCCAAATCACCATTTAGGACTTTTTCTATTTGAGAAGTTTCAACGTTGGTTCGGTGGTCTTTGACCATTTTGTATGGATGCAGAACGTACGAACGGATTTGGTTTCCCCATTCAATCTGCGTTGTTTTAGAAATATACATCCCCTTTTCTTTCGCCTTCCTCTCTTCGTCTCGAAGTTTATAAAGTTTGGCCGAAAGCATCATGAGAGCTTTCTCTTTATTCTGCGCTTGACTGCGTTCTGTCTCTACATGCACGGCGAGGTTCGTGGGGATGTGGACCACACGCACGGCTGTCTCTCGTTTGTTCACATTTTGTCCACCCGGACCAGATGATTTAGAAGTCTCAACTCGAATTTCTTCTGGAGGAATCTTTAGTTCATCTGGTGTTTCAAATTCGGGTATCACTTCAACCATAGAGAAAGATGTGTGTCGCAAATCCTTGGCACTAAATGGAGAGATACGCACGAGTCGATGCACGCCGGATTCATTCTTCAATGTCCCGTATGGACCTTTTGCCTCCTGCCTGCCGGCAGGCAGGTCAATCTCAATCGTGATGTTTCTGTATCCACCATGGTCATTCGTATTTTTGTGCAGAGTTTTAAAACTCCAACCTTTCTTCTCTATATATTTCATATACATTTCTAAAAGTATCCTAGAGAAATCTTCAGCGTCATCTCCACCAGCTCCAGAAAATATAGTCATCACTGCACTGCCCTTGTCATACTTTCCTCCTCCTTCCTTTTCATCTTTTAAATTTTGAATTTCTCGAATAATCGCTTGGGCCTTATCTTTGTCCAACCAAAAATCCGCCGAGCTCATCTCCGCTTCTAGTTCCTGAATTTTCTTATCTATTTCATTATTTGAAATTGTCATGCTGTTTTTTCTTCAATATTGTTATTTTATCTTCATGAACACCATTTGTTCCAATAAATGATTTTTCTTCTATCTCAAATAATCCCAAATCTCTAACTCGTTTTGTTGTTTCAGGTCTTGATGCTGGAGGTACAGTGCCTTCACTGTATATTGTGGGTGAATAAGAATAGTAAAACAACAATCCATCAGGAGTCATAGTTTTATATAATACCTTAAGTAAATCTAACATATCGGCCGTTCTTTCATCTTTTCTGCCAACAAAATAATTAAATACATTAGACATATTAATTACATCATAATTTTCTGTTAGAAAACTTGGGGCAATATCTATTATGTTTCCAACAATATATTGTGGCCCAACATCAAGGAGAATGCGTCTCATTTTTAAGTAAGAGTCTTCATTTATCAAATATGCATTTATATCTGATATGTTAGGTTTAAGAAAAGCTCGATCCCTGAAATACTCTGATTTTACAATATTACCTCCTGTCGCTTCCCCATAAATCTTATCGAAAAAAGTTTTTGTATTATCCTGCAAACTATTTCTAAATTTTAAATATGTATTATGATCTAAATTTCCATTTGCATGAGTATCACCAAAAAACCCTAAAAATACCCCGTAATCCAAATTTTTTATTGCTTGAATCTTTAAATCCACAAAAAATGGCGATCTGGTATTTATATCAAAACCCGTAACACTTTCTGCTCCATAAAAATATGCATTTAATATCTGATCTCCTGAACCAATTATTGTCAAAACTTTCTTGTTTTTAAGATCTAAAAGAGAATAGTAACTACTGACCATCTCAGTGGCATACACATATATTCTTGATTCTGGAGTCATAGACCCCGATTCTTTTTTTGTAATGTCTATTTTCATGCGGAGCCAAAGGCCAGGATCGAACTGGCGACCTACCCCTTACGAAGGGGTTGCTCTACCAACTGAGCTACTTTGGCATTAAGTAATCATACCAAATACGGAGCCAACAATCGGGATCGAACCGATGACCTCTTCCTTACCATGGAAGTGCTCTACCAGCTGAGCTATGTTGGCACGAATAAACGTCTCCGAATAATAATACATCAAATAAGCTTTATCAATTAAGCTTTAATTAGAGATCTAAGTGTTGCGGGTATCCGATTTGCACGGATGCCTACAGGTTATGAGCCTGTCGAGGTACTGCTCCTCCAACCCGCTATTCTTCATATTATACGTCTTTATATTCCCAAAAGCAAGATTTAATATTATAGTGTTGTTTATTGCCGGTGTAGTTCAATGGTTAGAACGAAGGACTCATAAGCCTTAGACGGTGGTTCGATTCCACCCATCGGCACAAATTGATAAAGAACCAAAAATCTGCTACTTTGTATCGGTAAGAAACATTTGCGGCTGTACCCGCCCGAACGTGCCGAAGCACCTTCGGTACGGGCGGGGCTCAACGGTAGATCAATATGCACATTGTATACGTTTTACAAGACGAAAAGGGTAAGTTTTACAAAGGACTTACAAATAACCTTGCAAGACGTTTCAGTGAACATAAAAGAGGAGAAACAATTACAACTTCAAAAATGAGTGGGTTGAAAATTGTTTATACTGAAGAATATGACTCCTTCGAAAAAGCCCGAGCAAGAGAAGTGTACCTAAAAACTGCTGCGGGACGAAGGTTTCTGAAAAATAAATTGCGGCTGTAGCTCAACGGTAGAGCACTCCCCTGTCACGGGAGAGGCCGTGGGGTCAGCACCCATCAGCCGCGCCAAACCAAAAAGTCCAGATTTATTCTGGTCTTTTTTATACCTTTGCCGAGCTGAAGAAATGTTTAAATGACATTTCGTTGGGTGCTGAGGGCGCAGGCCGACGGGCCGAGCCGGGGTCGCGCAAATCCCGACCACGGGATTATGTGTGATCAGACCACCCATCATCCGCGCATCTGAAAAGACCCTTAGAAATACGGGTCTTTTTCTGTAGAGAAATGAGACGTTAGAAATGATACACTCAATTATATGGAAAAAGTACCAGGACAATATGAAACCGAAGGTTTTATACCATTTGAACAATCCCTTCAAATGGCTCGAAAACTCATGGAAGATCATGAAGACGAATTGATAAATATCCGCGCTGCACTTCCCGAAGAAGATCGAGAGGCAATTAGATTTAATGGAAGTTCCATTGAACACCACTTGAATAAGTTTCCTAAAGAAACACTAAAAAGATTTTGGGGACATGGAATTTTCAGAGGCGACGCAGAAAAAAATCTTGCGGCGCTGATTAATGTTATCCAAAATAAAAGTATAAAAGGTTCTATTGCCACCCTTGTTGATAGTGGTTATTATGATGCCGCAAAGGATGGCGATTTTTTAGTTCTTTCACACGCAGACACCACGCTCGCTGTGTTGAATGAAAACGGCAAACCTATCTTTAATGAAATCGGTTTAGTTATTAACGCTGGAGCCTATGTGGTAAATGCGAAGCTTTATCCAATAATTGATGATTTGAAGGTTCTTTTTCCTGATGCAAATATTCTCATGGCAAATGAAGTTCCTGAGTATGTGAATAGTGAAACTGGAGTTTAGTTCTCACTTCATACACTAGCCCGCGCTAGGTTAAAAAAGTCCAGATTTATTCTGGTTTTTTTATACCTTTGCCGAGCTGAAGAAATGTCTAAACGACATTTCGTTGGGTGCTGAGGGCGCAGGCCGACGGGCCGAGCCGGGGTCGCGCAAATCCCGACCACGGGATTATGTGTGATCAGACCACCCATCAGCCGCGCAAAACTTGGTATAATTCAAAGAATGATACCTCTGAAGTTTGTTTATCTCGTCGGTCTTGTTCCCATAGGAATTGCATGGCTCGTTCTTTATTTTCAGCGCAGTGATTTAAGAAAGGAAATGCTCTGGATGAGTTCTCTGATGGCATTCGGAAGCTTTGTCACTTCGTATTACTTTTGGACAAAAGATTGGTGGAGGCCGTTAACGATAACTGGTACTAGAGTTGGTATTGAGGATATTCTGCTCGGGTTTGCTATTGGTGGAATTGAGGCGGTTATATATGAGGTGGTATTTAAAAAGAAATATTATAAAAGAAAACTTCATCCTCATAATTTTTTGTTGCCGCTTCTGCTCTTAATCCAGCTTATTACTTTTTTATTCTGGGGTGTAGGGCTAACATCTTTTTGGTCCTGTGTATTGTCCTTAATTTTGGTTTCTACGGGTGTATTTATTATAAGAAGAGATTTGTTAATGAACGGAATCTTATCTGGAATACTAACTATGTTAATTGCCATGTTAGATTACTACTTCATCATGCTCATTTCTCCCCAATGGATAGATCACACTTATCTTTCATCTTTAAGTGGCGTTAGAATAACGGGAATACCAATAGAAGAACTAATATTCTGGTTTTTGGCTGGATTGCTGTTTGGCCCTTTATATGAATACTGGCAGGGTAAAAGATTGGTTGGCATTAAGAAATCCAGTTCCAACTTCATACACTAGCCCGCGCTTCCATAATTTAAAACAGAAAAGCCCCACGCAGGTAAGCTATGAGGCTTCTCTGCTTGGGGCTCAAACCGATCGACCAACTGATGCAACTTCGAGCTTCCAGGTGTGTTTCTTGTCTGGAACGAACATATGACTCACGTGTGCACCTCCAGCAAGAGCAACCGTCCGAACAAGCCAGCCACCAGGAACCTTCAAGCGATGCGAGAAGGACCTGGAATCCTGGAAGTTTTGGACATCGTCCATCACTTGAATCCTTTCCCACATAGAGGCTCCTTTTGTCTGAAGTTGTAGTTGAGAACTGACTTTTTATATGATATCACACAATTATTATATAGTCAAGCGTATTGCTAAATCTTTAACCTAATTCCAACCTCATACACCCTCGGCCATAGTCTATAGACGAGGCTGACCCGCGCATTAAATAACCTTAAACTCTTTAAACACTGCCTCGTATTGGGCGATGGTTCCTTTTGCCTCGCGGTCATTCAACTGAAAACTTGCACCATCATGAGCAATGCGATTTCTGATCTTATGAGCATCCCAAGCAGATTGGAGGGAAAGGAAATCACTTGGTTCAACCGACTGCAGTTTGTCCCCTATTGAACCTTCGTGGTGTCCTGATGCAGTGAGAAGTTCGTCGAGCATGATATCTGCTTCGAGTATCGCCTGTCTCCAATCTGATTCGTTCGTTGAATTAATAAGTCTTTGGATATTTTCCCACCTTAAATTCTTTACTTCCAATTCAGCTTCACCTGATAATGTTTCTGGTTTGCCAAATGTGGTTTCTTCTGTCTTCTCAATCTCCTTTAATTTTTTAGAATTATAATAAATCCCTACAAGACAGAGAACCCCCACAACCACCGACAAGATTTTTATAATCGGCCATAGGTAAGTCAAAAAATAATCCACCACCGCAGACCAAATCATAGAAAACGTGTCACCAGTATAAAAAGCTAGAAGTTGTTGGATACGAGAAATAACCAGCCAGATAAAAAACACCATGAGGACTAGAACCAAAACCTCTATCATTCTATCTGGGCCAACTGCTTTCTTTTTGTCTTTATCCATAAAATTCTTTGCTAGCTTTGAAAATATTATCCTCTCGACCAAGATCTCCTATTAATTCTATACCCAAAGGCAAATCGTTTTCCTTTCCGAAAGGGAGAGTAATACACGGACACCCCGTCACATTCGCAGGCACGGTAAAAATATCTTCAAGATACATATCAAGCGGAGACGACCTCTCTCCAAATTTAAAGGCACTAGACGGAGTAGTTGGGAGCAAAATCAAATCCACTTTTTTAAACGCTTCCCTAAATTCTTTTCTAATCAAACTCCGAACATTTTCAGCCGTCCCATAATACGCATCATAGTATCCAGAAGAAAGCACATATGTGCCGAGAATAATTCTTCGACGAACCTCTTTACCAAATCCAACTCCGCGAGTTTTAAAATAATCATCTATCCCATTTTCTCCTCCCACTCGAAGTCCATATTTCACTCCATCAAACCGGGCCATGTTTGAAGAAATTTCTGCTGGCACGATAACATAATAAACAGCCAATGAGTATTCTATAGTCGGAAATTCGAGGTCTATGACCTTGTATCCGAGAGATTCAAATCTTTTTATAGCTTCCTCCACATTCTTCTTTGTATTTTCACTGGCTTTGTTTATAAACATCCTCGGCACTCCGATGGTTTTATCAAAATTCTTTTGTTTGGGATAAATTTCTTCGGTGATGGTTGTGCTGTCTAGTGAATCAGGGCCTCTTAAAACTTCATATATTAATTCAGCATCTTCAACAGTCTTAGAAAATGGACCAATCTGGTCAAATGAAGAAGTCATGGCCATAAGTCCCGAACGAGAAATTCGCCCATATGTGGGCTTGAACCCCACCAAACCACAGAATGAGGCAGGTTGTCTGATAGAACCCCCCGTATCTGAACCTAGGGCTCCGAGGACCATTCCTCCAGCCACAGCGGCTGCCGAACCACCAGAAGAACCCCCAGAAACACGAGTTTGATCCAGTGGATTTTTGGTAGGACCGAAGGCGCTGTTTTCTGTAGAAGAACCCATCGCAAATTCATCACAATTCGTTCTTCCAAAAATAATTGCTCCAGCTTCTTGAAGTTTATTCACTGCTGTAGAATTCGTCGGAGAAACAAAATTTTCAAGAATTTTTGAACTCGCGCTCGCATGTTCTCCGGCGACAGTGATGTTGTCTTTCAGGGCGATTGGGATACCGAGGAGAGGTAAATCAATTCCCTCTTTGATTTTCTTGTCTGCTTCATCTGCTTGATCCAAAACATTTTTAAAAATTTCTAGGAAGGCATGAATGTTTCCATCCTTATCCTTAACTGCATCAATACAAGCTTGAGTTAATTCTCTAGATGAAAACTTTTTGGCTTTCAGAGCTTCTCTGGCCGACTGAATAGTAAGTGTTGAAAGGTCAATCATAGAATTTTCTTCACTTTTATATAATCACCTTCTCGAGCTGGAGCATTTTCCAAAATTTTTTCTGTATGAATACCAGAATCATGAGCGTTTTCATCTGCACGCAAAACGTTTTTTAAAGCATAATCTTCTGAATTTTTATCTTTCAGACTTTCTAACTTTGAGACTTGTTTAATTTCCCCAACATAGCCTAAAATGGCTTCGAATTCGGTCGAAAGTTCCTCCGCTTCTGCATCAGAGATTTCTATGCGCGCCAGCTTGGCCAATTTAAGCACTTCTGCCTTATTCATATGGTTATCCTAGCATATTTAGAAACTCCTTTTCATTCAAAATTTTGACTCCCAATTGTTCAGCCTTAGCCAGTTTTTCTCCTGCCTCAGAACCAGCAACCACAAAGCTTGTGTTTTTTGAAACAGAGCTTGATATTTCCCCACCCAAAGCGCGGATTTTATCCTTGGCTTCATCTCGACTCATTGACTCAAGCGAACCAGTAAGCACGAAAGTTTTACCAGCCAATTTTTTGTGCAAGGTCTGACCTTGCACAGATTTGATGTGAACTTGTTTGAGAAGGTTTCCAAAAAGTTTTTTGTTTTCTTTATCTTTAAACCACTCTATCACCGACTCTGCCACTATTGGCCCTACTCCATTTAGGTTTTGAAGTTCATCAAACGTTGCCCCCTCAAACTTTTCTGCAGTTTTAAAATAATTAGCAAGGTCAATAGCCGTCTCTTCCCCAACTTGTCCTATAGAAAGTCCCGCGATGAACCGCGCCAATGTCACATCCTTCGCTTTCTCTATTGAGTTCAAAAGATTTTCCACTGATTTTTCTCCAAACCTCGGCAATGATTCAAGGTCTCCTCGTTTTAAAGAAAAGATATCATCAAAATTTGAAATCAATCCTGCCTCAAGCAAAGCATCAACCACTCTTGGTCCACAACCATCTATATCAAACACGTGTTTAGAAACAAAGTGATACAGTTTGCGTTTTTGTTGAGCAAATGAATTTTTGTTCACGCATCTATAAGCCACTTGTCCGGGAATCCTTTCTACTCGCCCATCTCCTCCACAGAGAGCGAAGTGGGTTGGAAACTTGAACATTTTTTCTTTACCTGAACGAAGCTCCTTCACCACACTGACGATGTCGGGGATGACATCTCCGGCCTTTTGAAGAACGACAGTGTCTCCGATTCGAACATCCAACCTTTTTATCTCATCTTCGTTGTGAAGTGTGGCTCTAGAAACCGTCGACCCAGCGACTAAAACTGGACGAAGATGAGCCACAGGAGTAAGCACACCCGTGCGTCCAATTTGGAGAGTGATATCTTCAACAATCGTAGTCACTTGCTCTGCGGTGAATTTAAAGGCAATACCGAACCGAGGAGCTTTACCCGTATAACCCAGAACATCTTGATACTCTCTGTTGTTCACTTTGACCACTATGCCGTCGATCAAATAATCTTCCTTTTCTTTTTTCTTTTCCCATTTTTCCCAAAAAGAAATCACTTCACCAATATTTTTAACTAATTCGTGGTGAGGATTTGTTTTGAAACCAAGAGTGTCTATAAATCTGAGTTCGTCTTCTTGTTTTTGGGGGAAATTTCCATCAAATTTGGCTATATCATAAATAAACGAATCCAATTCCCTAGAAGCGGTGACTTTTGGATCAAGTTGTCGTATAGAACCAGCGGCTACGTTTCTGGGGTTAGCAAACAATTCTTCTCCGTTTTTCTTTCTTCGTTTATTTATTTCTTCTAAAATTGATTTGCCCATCCAAATCTCTCCTTCAACAATAATCGAAACCGGTTTTTTTAATTTTAAAGGTACAGATTTAATAGTTCGAACATTGCTAGTGACATTTTCTCCGACTCGTCCATCTCCCCGTGTCGCTGCTGTGGTGAGATATCCGTTTTCATAAGTCAAAACTACTTTCAAACCGTCAATTTTTAATTCGACTACATATTCTGGATTAATTTCTTTTTTATAAGTTTCAAATAAAATCTTTTTTACTCTTGTATCAAATGCTCGGATATCTTCTTCACTAAAGGCATCGTTGAACGACCATTGAGGAACCGAATGTTCAACTTTGGTGAATTCTTTTAGAGGAGTGCCTCCTATGCGCAAACTGGGCGAATCCAGAACCACGAGCTCAGGATACTTTTCTTCCAAATTTTCTAATTCTTGAAAGAGTGAATCATACACGCTGTCTGGGATTTCTGGTTTGTCTAAGGTGTGATAAAGATGCCGATGATAATCAATCATCTCGCGAAGTTTTTTGACTCGCTCATGGATTTCTTTTGATATTTTAGGCATTTTACCGATACTAATAGCTGACTCGAACGGCTCTCTCTACCCTGCGAGAGTTAGAAGCATCGCAGGTATTGTAGCCCAAAGATTCAATAATGGTAGTGTTATCCTCATTTTTAGTAACTTTCACCTTGGCACAATATGGTTCTGGATTAAAGGTCACAGAAAAATTAGATTCACTGTTTCCTCCAACTGTAGTTGGAGTTGGATTTGGTGAGTTATTGATATCTTGGTTACAATTTATAATTGAAGTAGTCGAGGTGGCGAAGGCGCTTAAACCCGTGCCGTTCTTCACATCCCAATAGATGGCACACTCGGCTCCAGTATCAGCAGCATAAAAAGCATATTGAGATTCTCGACTGGATGAAGCCAAGAAACTTTCTTTGATAGTTATCGAAGCAATGCCCATAGAAACCAAAAGGAGAGTAGCAGTGATAACAACAGCTATAAAAAGAGTGAACCCTTTGTTTTTTGTGTTTTTCATTTTAGTGCCAATTTAAAATATTCTCTCTAATCTGAAATTGTCTAGACAAAAGGCCTTGACTCCAACTCATTCTAACCGTAACTGAAATTTCATTGGCATTTATTTGCTCGAGTTGGATTTCTCTTCTGAACGGTGTGTTGGCCCACGAGGCTGTATATCCATAAAAACCCGTCCCACTATCCTCTTTCAAGATCGCACAACTTCCGAAGTCTCCTGAACAAGCGAGGACCTGATTATTAACTGCATCAATAGTACAAGTTTTACCAAAATAGCATGGGTCATTGGAAGTAGAAGCAAATCCGGTCAACCAATTTTGCTTTTTTAGACCGTTTTCATCTCGCATATTTCTGATTTGTTCTACTCCTTCACCGGCCAAATAGAAAGCGATAATCTGATCCCTAGAAAGAGTAGACAGAGAAATACCACTTTGAGCTGCACTGAAAGCAGCCGTAATGATAGTAATAAGAATAGTAATAGCTACTAAAGTTTCAATTAAAGTAAAGCCGTTGTGCAGGGATTTTTTCATACTAGTTGTCTATTAATCTTTGGGAGGCCATGGATTCCAAGGTAAAACTCGTTCGGGTATTAGATTTGGTTCCAGCATCTCCACTAATCTTGATCAAAGCCTTCGGTTGTAGTGTGTCAGCTGGATAAGAATTCGCCCCGATAACATAAAATGTGAGGCTACTGATATTTATTTCTGGTGCAGTGACTGCCACATAAGTATTTCCTCCGTCCACTGATTTTTCCATAGATGAACCGTTTAATCTATATACAGTTTGCACTCCTTCACTCGACAGGAAACTAATGAAAGAATCTCCAAGTGAACAATTTTGAGGAAGAGACAAAGAACCAGTAGAACCACAATGGTAGTTTCTACCAAAACGAATTTCTCTGGTCATCGTTTCCACAGCAAAGTTTAGATTATCCATCACAGTCTTCGCTGATTCGGCTTTTTTATTCGCATCAAAGATTCCCAGAAGCGCGCCCATACTAATCATCATCACCACCATAAAAACCGTGAGGGAAGTCATCATTTCAATAAGAGTAAATCCCTGCCTGCCGGCAGGCAGGCTTTTTTCATTCTTTGGTTTTAAAAATTTTATTTTCATTTAACTGATATTTGTCCAGTGGTATAAACCGTCACCGAATGCGTAGCCGCTACGGATAAAAGATCTATCTCTGCTCCCAATACACCAAACGCATTAATGATACCCCCACCAGCATTAAAAAAAACCATCGTAGCTGAAGTGCTCGGACGAAGAAAGGTAATATCAACACGCTTTACCGTACAATCTTTAGTACCGTTGCTATACAAAAGACAAAGTTGATTAATGGTATTCCCGTATGAAGTATTTATTTTCTCTAAACATTCAGAAGAACCTCCAACTGGACAATCCCAAGTCCCATCATAATATCCATTCTTTGAAACTCCTCGATCAGCGAAGAAAAGATAAGAACTATTTGAACCTGTCTCAGAAATATTAAAATCAACCCCATAAGCACTAGTGAAATCTCCTGAACCCGTTTGCAATTCCTTCACACTCACCCCATATATCTGAGCTTGGCGAATAGAAAGGCTGATGTCGTTAGCCAAATTAGCAATGGAAATACTTTCTGAATAAGAAGACTGATTAAATAAAACAATAGAAGTAATTACCAGCATAATACCAATAGACATCATCAATTCAATAAGAGTAAAGCCCGTTCGACGGAGAATCAAAGACTTTTTATTTAAATAAAGAGAGGACATGAAATAAATCGAGATTTAAAATGAGACTTAGCCATGCGCCCACAATTAAAAACGGTGCAAACGGTATCTCGCTCTTCATTGTAAGCTTTTTTACCCCTTTGAACAAAGGACTAAACGCCCAGACAATAAACATATAACCCAAACTAACTACACTTCCAATCACGAATGCCAACACTAGGGTTGAGAAAGCATTCGGAGCTCCTAAAAGCACTCCGATGGATAACGCGAGCTTCGCATCACCCAGCCCCATGGCTCGACCTCTAGAAATTAACCAGATTAAACCGAAAAAACCAAACAAGATGGGCCCAGCAAGCCAATCAAGTGTCGTAGAATTTCCAAGCGAGAATCTATAAATCAAAGCGATAATCAAAGCTGAATAAGACAAGGCATCAGGGATAACTTTGTGTCGAGCGTCATAAATGGTGATGACCACATAAATACAAAAAACAATTAAAGCGAGATAACTGGAGATAGAAATAAAAAGAAATGCGGTCCACAATTCAACCAGTGGATACTGCCAAGAAATTTTGGTTTTGCATCCACTACATTTGCCATTCAAACCAATAAAACTAATCACGGGGATTAATTCCCACCAACGAAGTTGTTTATGGCAAGCAACACAAAAAGACCTGCCCCCAATAGTCACGCCCGAATTCCATCTAAGACCTAGCACATTAAGAAAACTCCCAACGATAAGTCCGAAAACAAAGAGAAATAATATAATCACGAATTAATTATAGCAAAAAAGCCCCGATTCGGGGCTTTTTTGAAAACCAAATTGATTTTAGTTTTGAAGACAAGGAGTCGCATCCGATGCAGGAGCATCAGCTACTTTTCTTGAGGCACCAAGAGAGTCAACACACCAATGTCCTCCTTCAAATGGAAGGTTTCCAGACATCTTGAACGCAGTCGCTGTTGAATGACAAACGAGAGTTACTCCCGTTGGATAGTTAGTAGCCAAAGTGTACTGGTACATACCAGAAGTGACATCTGCAAACATACCTGTTGCACAGTCATTAGCTACACTGTAGCCACCATTGTTCCCATAATAAATTTCAGCTGATCCACGAGCTGAAGAAAGTTGAGCCTTAACCTTTGAGTCATTTCCCTTACCACGAGCAGAGTTAAGCGATGCAAGAACCACTGACGAAAGAACTCCGATAATAGCGATAACCACAAGGAGTTCGATGAGGGTAAAACCTTTTTTGTTTGATAACATGATTATTTTAATTTTTACTTAACTCGTAAATTATATACCCAAACTGCCTATAGACCCTAATATCTGTGGATAACAGCTAAGCTGCGTTGGCGATGTTGTAGATAGGGATAAGCACCGAAGCGAGGAGTGTACCAACCCCAAGCCCCAAAAGGACAATCATCACAGGTTCGATCAAACCGACGAGGGTATCAACAGCATTTATAACTTCTCGTTCATAAAAGTGGGCCATGGTTTTCAAAATACTACCAAGCTCCCCCGTTTCTTCTCCCACTCTAATCATTTGAACCAACAATCCTGGAATTTCTGGATATTCGGCGAGAGATTGAGAAAATGAGCTTCCGCTTTTAACTGCCACCACACTGTTATCCAGTATTTCTTTGTAAACATCGTTACCGACCACCGAAGCGGTCACTTCAATCGCCCGAACCATAGGGATACCAGAGAGAACCATCGTGTTCATATTGCCAGAAATAATAGAGAGATAAAGTTTTCTATAAAGATCTCCGATATAAGGGATACTCAATTTTAATCGAGCAAAGGCTTTCTTGCCCTCTGGGGTTCGCAGGAAACGAACCATAAAGAAAACAACCACTACCAAACCGATCAAAATAAATATCCCATAATTTACAAAAAGATTTGAGATGGCAAAAACTATGGCCGTATAAAACGGCACCGGTTGACCAGAGTCAAGAAGAATAATACTAATTTTAGGAATGATTACCGTAAACATCAATATCATCACCGCAAAAAACACTCCGATAACGAAAGAAGGATAAATAAGGGCATTCTTGGCTTTGGAAACAACTTCATAAGTACGATCAAGGTGATCCGCGAGGTAAGCAAAGGTTTCATTTAATTTTCCTGTTTCTTCACCGGCTTTGACCATGTTCACATAAAAATCAGAGAAAATATCTGGATGTTTGGCCAGAGCTTTTGAGATCGAACTTCCTGCTTGTAAATCATCAGCTACTTCTGTGAGGGCTCGACGAAGAAATTGGTTTTCTATTTCACTCGAAAGGAGTGAAAAAATTTTCAACGCCGAAACCTGAGCATTGAAAAGAGTGGACATCTGCCTCGAGAGGACGACGATATCTTTGTTCGAAACTTTCGCACCAATAGAAAAATTAGTCATCCATGATTCCTTCTCGGCCGGATCTATTTCGGTAATAATCAGTCCGCGTTTTTGGAGCGAATCAACAGCCACCTCCATGGAGACAGCTTCGATGGTGCCCTCTTTCTTGGCACCATTGTTTTCTAGGGCTTTGTATATATAAAGCATA
Source organism: bacterium (assembly GCA_023266935.1). GTDB lineage: Bacteria > Patescibacteriota > Minisyncoccia > Phycocordibacterales > Zambryskibacteraceae > JAIFWN01. The sequence continues at coordinate 119,859 of JAHFOF010000002.1, forward strand.
AAATATTAAATCATTCGTTCCAAAGTTTTTGGATTATTTGAAAATAGAATCGCATTTTCTGCAGTAATCTCTCCTGCCCGAACGAGGGTAGCGAGAGAACGATTCAAATCTATCATCCCTTCTGCTGAACTGGTTTCTATGACCGAATCAATCTCGTGAGTTCTCTTTTCTCTGATGAGATTCCCCACCGCATTATTGTTGATGAGAAGTTCATAGGCAGGAATCAATCCTCCAGAAATTCTCGGGATGAGTCGCTGAGAAAAGATTCCTAATAGTGAAGTAGAGAGTTGAATGCGTATCTGATCTTGTTGGTCTGCGGGGAATGAATCTATAATACGATTCACAGTTTGAGAAGCAGTATTGGTGTGGAGGGTAGAAAGGATAAGGTGCCCAGTTTCAGCTGCAGTTACCGCTGTGGCTATAGTATCTGGTTCTCGCATTTCTCCGATCATCACCACATCGGCATCTTGTCTGAACACTCCCCAAAGTGCAGTGTGGAAATCCGGAGTATCTGTCTTCACTTCTCGTTGATCAATCAAAGATTTCTTCGGTTCAAAAATATATTCGATTGGATCTTCGATGGTCACAACGTGTTCGAGGCGTTGTTGGTTTATGGCCTCAACCATTGTCGCGAGAGTGGTAGATTTCCCCTGCCCCGCTGGACCCACTACTAGGAAAAACCCTTGTTGACGCATTGCGAATGATTCTAGAATCGGAGGAAGATTAAGTTCAGCGAAAGTTTTTATGCTTTGAGGAACTAAACGCAGAGCAATGGAGATTTTGCCGAGTTCGGTAAAGGCGTTGCCACGAAAACGATCTTTGACTTTGTGGCTATAAGCAAAGTTGACTTCTTTTTTCTCTTTTAATTCTTTTAAATTTTCTGGAGTCAAGAGAATGGAGAGGAATCCTTCCATATCTTCCTTCGAAGGAGAAGGAATCTTTAAAAGAGGAATAAGAAACCCAGCTACTCTAATAACCGCTGGACGACCTTCAGAAAGGTGCAGGTCAGAAGCTCCTTCTTTGTCTACTATATCGACGAGTGCATTTAAAATATCTTGAACTGCCATAAATTAATGTATCTATTATAGCGTATTTACTTCTTCAATAGGAATAATCCTGTTGAAAGCTTTGATAATAGCGTCTTCTTTCATCGTCAACATACCTCTCGAACGAGCCACTTTAAGCAGAGCTTGTTCTGTAGGATCTTTGAGGATAACGGCTTCAACTTCCTTGTCCATCGCGAGCACTTCCATCACCGCCACACGACCGATGGTACCATTTGGGAATTCTTTGGTCGGCTGAATTTGGTAAACTTCTTTTCCAAATTCAATTTTCTTTTTAAACTCATCGGGTAAATCAGCAAAATTTTTCTCGAGCATGAGTTTCAAACTATCAACCACTGGGACAGGTTTACCTCCATCCTTTGGAAGAGTTCGAACCAAACGTTGAGCGATGGCCAAGATAAGAGTTGGGGCAATCAAGAATGGATCGACGCCCATGTCTATTAAACGAGGGATAACTCCCAATGCATTGTTGGTGTGAATAGTAGAAAGGACAAGGTGACCGGTAAGAGCGGCTTGAACAGCGAGTTGGGCTGTTTCTTTGTCTCTAATCTCCCCAACCATGATGATGTCCGGATCTTGTCTAAGGGTGGTACGAAGACCTGTGGCAAAGGTATAGTCTATCTCTGGCTGAACTTGAGATTGAGAAACCCCTTTCATGTTGTATTCGATTGGGTCTTCAAGAGAAAGAACGTTTTTGTGATCTTTATCTACTTCATTCAACATCGAATATAGAGTGGTAGATTTCCCTGAACCAGTTGGCCCCGAAATCAAAATTAATCCGAAAGGTCTTTTGATAGCTGAACGAATGAGAGAAAGATTTAGTTCTGAAAGGCCAATATCGTCCAAAGATTTCACTCCCTTGGCTTGATCCAAAATACGCATCACCACCTTTTCTCCATAGTATGTTGGGAAAGTAGAAACACGAAAATCTATTCTTCGATCATCAATTTTGGTTGAGAATCTTCCGTCCTGAGGTTTGCGTTTCTCGTCCAAACGCATGTTCGACATAATTTTTATACGAGCGACTACCGCCGAATGCACTTTGGTCGGAAGCACTATCGAAGTATTTAAAACACCATCTACACGGAAACGGACTCTGATGTCATCTAACATCGGTTCGATGTGTATGTCCGAAGCGTTACCATCCGAAGCATAAGAAAGGATAGTGGCGACAATTTTTGTTACTGGAGCATCTTCAACAATTTTTTGTTCGAGCTTCACACTGCCATCATCGGTTTTTTCCTTGGCTATAATGTTGTCTTTTTCTGAAAGCTCTGTTTCCAAATCAGAAAGGGCCTTGCTCACTTCTCCAGAAATACCTTTATAAGATTCTATAATTCTGTTGAAATCTTCTTCGGTGATAAGAAAAAGTTTATAAGGTAGTCCAATCCTCGAAGAAATAAAATTCAACGCATCTTTGGCTTCTATATCATTTGGATCCACGATGCCCACTTCGAGCACTCCATCTTTTACTTGAATAGGTATGACTTTATAGTGTCTGGCGGATTCTTCTGGGATATATTGAAGGATTTTGCCTGGAATGGCTGTGCCTTTTAAATCTTTGGTGGGAATATCCAAACTAGAACCCTTGCTCTCTAAAATAGCTTCTGGGGAAATTCCTCTAGAAACCAAAACTTGTTCAAGAGAAAGGCCAGAGCTTTCGGCTTCGGCGATAATATTTTTCGCATCAGCCGGTTTGAGGACTTTTTTCTCTACTAGAGTATCGAGGATGCTCATAGTTTGTTTATTGGCCTATGATATCAAATGGATTTTGTCTGCCTGTGGGCTGTGTTGGTATAGCCGCGCTAAAATCCATGAGACCTCTGTATATTTGAGAGCTGAACAGACTCTGGTCGAGGGTGGCTGATTGTAAACTTTTATATAAAGCCACGACATCGTTGCCCACTCCCTCTGTGGCCAGACCTTGATTAATCGTTGTTTGAGTTGGTTTAAGGAAAAAATTGTAAGCCAGAATCGCGATGATAAAAATCACAATCGCGATGATCAAACCTTTATTATTTTGGATAGCTTTCATATTATTTTAACCAATAGGTCTTTATAGTAATTTGATATTCATAAAATCCATTGAGAGTTGATTGGAACGAAACAGCTTGGATATCTGTGATGCGGAGACTGCGTTCTATATCAGACATAAACTTGCGAAAATTTGGGTAAGTCGAAACAAAACTAAAAACAAAAGATATAGAATCGTATGTTTTTGTAGAAGCTCCAACTACTATGGTCGAAGAGTTGTTCACATTTTCTTTAACCGTCTGAATACTTTTGAGCGAGATGCCATATTTGCTGGCAATAGAATCAAGATTCATAGCCAAGCTGACCGTATCAACGTTGTCTGGGAGAACTTTAGAAAGATCGTCGATTCGTTGTTTGGGAATGTTTTGGTATTTGACTAAAAGTTCGTCGCGCTTGGCTTCGAGAGCAGAAACATTTTCTAGGATGTTTTGGTATTGAGTTTGAGAGTCTTTGAGTGCGCCGATTTTGTTGTATTGAGGCAAGATAAAAACATAAAGCAGTCCGGCAGAGATGAGTATTAGGATAAATGCAGTGGAGCCTTTCATATCATTGTTTTTTAGTTGAAGTAGCTGTTGAAGTTGAAACGATAGGGGTAGAAACGATAGAAGTTGAAGTCGAAGTTGAAACCACTGGAACCATTATCGCTGGGGTGCTCTCTAAGGATTTTTTATAGGACACTATGGACGGATCGAGTGTAGCAAAGAAGGCGAAGGTGACATTGCCTTTGTCATCCAAAATGAGGTTAGAGAAAAGTGGTGATTTGATGTATTTTGTTTTGTTAAAGATTTCTGCTTGGAGGGCGAGGGCCGAGTAACCACGAGCTTGACCTTCCATGATGAGAGAGAGTCCGTCTTTGGTTGTCGCATATTTGAAACTCGTCCAACGCAAAGATTTTAAAGTTGAACTTTCGAGGAAATCAAAGAACGGAGAAAGGATGGTGTGTTTGGATATTAATTCTTGGGTAGAGATAATGCGTGAATTTAAACGAGAAATTTGGTTTATGACATCTGGGTCAAGCGAAGCTCGAGCGGTAGTGAGGTCGCTCCCCATCTTCGCGATGTTTGAGGAGAGATAAAGGTTATAACCAAAGACAGCCAGAGCAGTCACTATGGCCAAAATGAAAATAACCGTAGCTAAAAAGCCGAAAAATCCTCGGCCTTTTTTCTTTTCGGCAAGACTGGCTACGCCCGAGGTCGTCACTGGGCCTTTAGGTATAAATGATGATTGAAATTTCGGATCCATTAGGATTTCTCCTTATAATTATATGCCAAGCCTGCAAATAAAACGAGGCGAGATGTGTTTATAACTCAAAGGTATCAAACTTACTCTGATTCTTGGAGTTCCCTCAAAGCGATGCCGATAGCCACAGCGAATTCAGGACCCGTTTCGTTCAAAACTTTCTCAAGGAATGCGGGAGTAGCTACTTTGCCGAACGGATTTCCAGCTACAGTCTCAGTATTAAAATTATTTTTAGCCAAATCTGAGAGACCTTTCAGCGCCGCTCCCCCACCGACGAGGATAACTTTAGAAACTGTTTTATTAAATTTCTTTTCGAACGAAAGTAAGGCTCTGTTCGCTTCAGCGAAAATATAATCAAGGGTAAGCACGATCACATCGGTAAATTTTTGGTCTGTTCCTACGAGGCCCACAGACCTTTTCATCGTTTCGGCTTTATCCAAAGGGAGAGTGAGAGATTTAGAGAGGGTTTGGGTGATGTCTTGTGAACCGCGGTTCACCGTGTGCGAGGCTTTGATCACTCCCCTTTCAACAATATAAAGTTTGGTCGAAGCTGCACCGAAATCCATAATCATCACCGGAGCAAGGGCTTCGTCGAGTACAGCTCGCATCGTGCTGAATATTTCTATCTCAAAAAAGCTTGCATCGAGTCCTGCTCCGGTCACCACAGAGTTGTATCGAGCGATAGTGTCTTTATGGATGGCCACGATCATCACATCAATCTTGGGTAAAGTGGTTTGGGGTTGTTCGCCTTCTGGTTTGTCTTCCATCTTTACTTCTGTTTTGGGGATGACCGACCAATCGAGCATCACTTCAGAAATTGGTACGGGAATATATTTGCGAGCTTCGAGCGGAACCATGGTCTCGAGTTGTTTAGATGAAACTTGAGGAATCTCTATTACTGATAAGAGGGACGAAGCGAAAGGAATAGAAATCCCACATTTTTTGGTGGTGATGTTCACTTCTTTCTCTTTCATCAAATCTTTTAGAGCCGTGGCAATTTTGTCTGGGGGTAAAACGGTCGCTTGGCCAACAGTCGCTCCGGCGTATGGGCCCAGAGCCAATTCACCATAAGTTTCGAGGACGGCTTGACCGTTCTTTCTTTTTAACTGAACTATTTTTATGGCCGAAGAACCGATGTCTATGCCGAGGACAGAACCTTCTTCTTTCTTGGTAAAAAGATTAGAGAAAAATGACATAATAGAATTATAACATTTCTATGAACCTAAAAACATTCGGCGCGTATTGTTTGGATTTTATTTTTCCTAAAAGTGATACGATTTTCGAACTCGAATCGATGCCCATCGGTGAACTTTTGAAGAAACTGCCCCCGGCTCGAGAAATAGAAGATGAACGATTGGTCGTGTTGTTTGATTATAAAGACGAGAATGTTCGTTCGATGATTTGGGAGTTGAAATATAAAGGTAACAGAAAAATCGGCAGTCGGTTCGCTGAGATTCTCCTAGATATCCTTCGACACGAACTGGCTGAACGAGCCCTGTTTGAAAAATTTATTAATCCAATATTGATCCCCATGCCCATCTCAAACCAACGCAGGAGAGAACGCGGGTGGAATCAGACAGAAATACTTTGTGAAGAAATGCTGAAACTTGAACCAGAAAACTTATTCACTTATACACCTTCGTTACTTATTAAACTTGTCCATACTGACAGTCAGGCGCGCACTCATGCGACCAAACGCGAAAGATTGGAAAATTTAAATAATTCTATGTCCGTGTGTGAGTCAGAAAAAATTCGTGGTCGATGTATTATCCTGTTGGATGATGTCACCACATCTGGTTCAACTTTCAAAGAAGCGAATCGTGCTTTAAAAGAAGTTGGAGCAAAAAAGATTTTATTCGTCGCCTTGGCGCATTAGAAAAAAGGTCAAAAATGTGTTAATTTCATAGGATTGGAGACGTGTCAGAGTGGTCTAACGTACCTCTTTGCTAAAGAGGCAAGCCTCTTAAAGGGCTTCGAGGGTTCGAATCCCTCCGTCTCCGCATTAAAACTATATGGATAAAGATAAATTTGTAATATATTTTACTGGTGGCACAATGCGGGGAGTATTCGGAGTAGGAGTTGCCAAAGCATTTGAAAATAATAATCTTTATCCAAAAATAAGTGTTGTTTATGGCGCATCTGCTGGAGTGATGACCGGGGCATATTTTCTCGCAAAACAAACTGAGTTAGGGGCGTCTATCTACTGGGAAGATTTAAGAAAAAAATTTATATCCCGCAAAGATTTTTTCATTGGCGTGTGGCAACGTTTTCAAGACGAATTTATCAAGACTGTCCCACAAGATGAGTTGCATGACGCCCTAAATATTGAATATTTAATGAAGGTTGTAAAAGATGAAAAAAGTCTTGATACTCAAAAAATAATTTCACAGGAGATACCTTTAAATGTAAAACTTTTTGATTTAGATACTCACGACATAAAATATATTGATGCACGTCGCCCCGATATTTTAGAAATACTCAGGGCCGGTGTTAATGCATTTCCTTATGTTCATGAAATTTCTATGATTGACAACAAGAAATATATTGATGCCGCTATTATCGATATTGTCGGCTTTGATTACTTGAGACAAAAGCACCCTACCGAAAAAATAATTATTGTCATGAACGGACAAATTGATAGGAAATTTCGTTATAGAGCTAAAAATATTCTTGAAGGGAAGTTTATGCAGTGGATGTTTGATGACCCCGCACTTTATAATTTATATGCTACTGCAGAAGATAAATTGGCAAAAGATATAGAAAAAATAAAATGTGATTCTAATTCTTTACTTATTACTCAAGACAAAGATGTTTTAGTTCGGTCACGAACAACAGATGCCAAATTACTTTTAGAGATGTATAATTTAGGTATTAAAGCAGGAAATCGAGCATTACAGAGTTCTTTTATGAACTCTTAATGTCGCCAAAGAAAAACCTGAAATCGTCCATTCTCCTGCGCCTTAATTCATGGAAAGTGTTAGAATACAAAAATAGCTTTTAACACACCATGCAGAACAATACATACAACTGGTACAGCACTTTAATCAAGCCCACTTGGGCACCGCCCTCTTGGCTCTTTGGCCCAGTATGGTCGGTGCTTTATACCATCATCGCGGTGACCTATGGAGCGGTATTTTATAAAGCGTATACAGGGAAACTTTCATGGGTCGTCGCTCTGCCATTTGTCCTCAACCTCATCTTCAACTTCTCCTTCACCTATTTTCAATTCGGGCTCAAAAACAACCTCCTCGCCTCCATCGACATCCTCCTCGTCCTCGGCACCCTCATCTGGGCGTTTACCCGAATTCACTTATTGGGAAGTGAAGGCGGGCTCCTGTGGATTATTTACGCCAACATCCCTTATCTCCTCTGGGTCTCTTTCGCAACGGTGTTGCAACTGACGATAACGTATTTGAATAAATAAATTTATGGCAAAACCCTATTATAAAAAAGATAATTTTAAACTATACCAAGCTGATTGTTTGGATATTCTAAAAGAAATACCAGAAAATTCTGTTGATATGGTCTTTGCTGATCCTCCATATTTACTTTCAAACGGAGGTTTTACCGTACACGCTGGAAAAATGGTAAGTGTAAATAAGGGAGAATGGGACAAAAGCAACGGTTTAAAAAAGGATTTTGAGTTTCATCTCGAGTGGATTCGAGCAGTTAGACGTGTTCTTAAACCCTCCGGCACACTTTGGATTAGTGGAACATACCATTCAATCTATCAATGTGGTTTTGCACTTCAAGTTGCTGGATTCCACGTGCTCAATGATATTGCGTGGTTTAAACCAAATGCATCACCGAATTTAAGTTGTCGTTTTTTTACCGCAAGCCACGAAACCCTTGTTTGGGCGAGAAAAGACAAAAAAGCAAAACATATTTTCAATTACGATTTAATGAAAAATGGTACTTGGCCAGAAGACGCATTGAAAAAGCCGGGGCTCCAAATGCGCTCGGTTTGGTCAATGGGAACACCAAAACCAATTGAAAAGAAATTTGGAAAGCATCCAACCCAAAAACCAGAAGATTTGCTAAAACGGGTTGTTCTTGCTAGTACTAATAAAGGGGATATCGTGCTGGATCCATTTACAGGTAGTTCTACCACTGGGATTGCTGCACATTTATTCGGTAGAAAATTTATTGGTATTGATTTAGATAAGAAATTTTTAGATGTTTCAATAAAAAGATTTGAAGAATTAGATAAAAATATTAGAAATAAAAGAGCAAAAATATGATAGAAAAAGGTAAAGGAGGAGGGAACACCATAACGGGTTTGAATTTTGAAAAGGAAACGGATATCCTGTCACTTCTTAAAAATCAAAAAGGATACAAAATAAAAGAAAATATTATTTTTTATGACGGAAAAGAAGTCGCAAGGAGCTATAAAAAGAATGGTTTGTATAAATTCTTAGAATCAAAAAAAGTAGATTATAAAAAAATAATTTCAAAAAAATTACTTCCAGATGAAGCTTTATATGTAATCGTGAACAACACTCTATTTGTTATTGAAGTTAAATTTCAAAAAGTCGCAGGCTCTGTTGATGAAAAGCTTCAAACATGCGATTTTAAAAGAAAACAATATGCCAAACTTATGGCCCCGCTCAATATTGAAGTTGAATACATTTATATATTAAGCGAATGGTTTAATCATCCAACATATAAAGATGTACGGGATTATATAATTTCAGTTGGATGTCAGTATTATTTTAAATATCTACCGCTTCAGAAGTTGGGATTACCCATTCCAAAATAATAAAATGTTAAGGCAAGGAGTTAAATCATCGGATCTGCTATCAGTAGGTTACCATTCTGGTACTTTGGAAATAGAGTTTAAAAATAATTCAATATATCAATATTTAGATGTTCCAGAATATATATATCATGAATTAGTAAACTCAGATTCTAAGGGGAAATATTTCAATCAGAATATCAGAAATATTTTTAGATGTATGAAAATATGAAGCAAGTAAATATTAATCTAGAAAATTGTTATGGAATAACAAAATTAAAAAAGGATTTTGATTTTTTAAATGGAAACGTTTATGCCATTTATTCTCCAAATGGAACGATGAAGACTTCATTTGCTAATACTTTTAAAGATATAAGTAAAGTTTTATTAACTACGGATAGGGTGTTTCGTAGACCAAATGTGCGTGATATAAAAAAAGAGAACAATGTTGATCTTTCTCCAGAAGAAATTTTCGTAATCGAACCATATAACGAATACTTCGTTTCGTCTAGAATTTCCACTCTTCTTGTAAATAAGAGATTAAAAAACGATTATGAAAATATTTATATAAAGATTGATGAAGCAAAAGAAAAATTATTTAAGAAAATATCTAAAATGTCTGGTCTGAAATCTTCGTTAGAGGAAGAAATTTCTATTTCTTTTACCGGGGAAGAGGGTAATTTTTTCGATGTTTTAGAAACTATTAAACCCTATGTGGCAGATTTATCTGAACCAGTATATTCTCAAGTATCTTATAAGGAAATTTTTAACGAAAAAGTTTTAAATTTTTTGAACATGGAAAATGTCAAAGAAAATATTTCTAGTTATATAACAAAATACAATGAATTAATTGAATCATCTACCTATTTCAAAAAAGGTGTTTTTAATCATAATAACGCATCTGCAGTTTCAAAAAATTTAAAGGATAATGGTTTTTTTGAAGCGGAACATTTCATTTCGTTACATGGTCAAAGCGAAGATCAAAGAGTTAATAACAAAGAAGAATTCGATAGGATTATAGAACAAGAGAAAAATATTATTTTAAACAATACAGAATTATTAGCTTCCTTTGAAAACATAGATAAAATTCTTACTAAAAATGAAGAGTTACGTAGTTTCAGAGAATTTTTAACAAATAATACGGGTATTATTCTAGAACTACTTGAAATTGAAGAACTTAAGAAAAAAATATGGTTATCATATTTTAAAACTCACAAAGATTTATATATAAATCTGATTACAGAATATGAAGAAGCTAAAGAAAATTTAAAAAATATAATTGCTCAAGCAAAATTGGAAATAACTCGATGGAGAAAGGTGGTTGATATTTTTAACAAAAGATTTTTTGTACCATTTAAGTTAGAAATAGCAAACCAAGAGGACGTTATCTTAAAGCAAGTGGCTCCATTTATATCATTTGTTTTTAAGGATTTTATTTCTGAGACTCCAATTGAACAAGCCGAGTTAGTTACGATATTAAGTACTGGAGAAAAGCATGCTTTATATATACTTAACGTAATTTTTGAATTTGAAGGGAGAATTGAAACGGGACAAGAAACACTTTTTATTGTGGATGATATCGCTGATTCTTTTGATTATAAAAACAAGTATGCAATCATAGAATATTTAAAAGAAATTTCTAATATTAATATATTTAATCAGATTATTCTAACTCACAATTTTGATTTCTTTAGAACTATACAGAGTAGGCTTAATCTATCTCGAGATACAAAAGTTTTAATGGTTGAAAAAACTCTCAGCGGCGTGAATCTAGTCAAAGCAGAATATTTCAACCCTTTTAATTACTGGATGGATCATTTGAACGAGGATAAAAAATTTATAGCATCTATAGCTTTTTCAAGAAATATTATTAATTATATAGTTGGAGAGGATGATCAGGACTATCTTAAACTGACGTCTCTTCTACATATAAAATCAGATACAGATTCAATAACCAAAATAGATGTAGAAAGTATATATAAAAAATTTTTTCCAAAACAATCAAACTTAAATCTATTGAAACCAAACGATAAAATTATAGATTTGATATTTTCATTGGCTGAAGTTTGTTTATTAGATCCAGAAGGAATAAATCTTGAAAATAAAATAATTCTTTCTATTGCAATAAGACTCAAGGCCGAAAAGTTCATGCTAAGCAAACTAACAGATAAGAATTATGCAAATAAAAATCAAACTAGAGAATTTTTTGATAGATATAATGTAGAGTTTGGGAATACAGAACTAGAGAAAGTTAAAATTCTAGAGAGAGTTAATTTGATAACTCCTGAAAATATACACCTGAATTCTTTTATGTACGAGCCAATTCTAGACATATCAGATGTTCATCTCAAGGAATTGTATAATGATGTTAAGGTGATGCAATGATCCTACTTATATGAATCAAATCAAACTCGGTTTATACAAACATACAAAGGAAATAAAATAAAAAATTATGCGCGTTTGGGACATTCATCCAAAACATTTGTGTAGGAAACATCTACTCGCCGAACATCGCGAGCTTCATGGGTTGTGGAACATTCTGACCAAACACAAGGCGAAGGGTGGATATTCAAGGCATCCGGAGACCTTGCGCTGGGTGGGCAAAGAGCGCGCACTCTACGAGAGGCACGAGGCCTTGGTGAAGGAGTTCATGAAGCGGGGATACAAGCACCACACTCCACTGGATAAACGGCTGGCCAAGGGTGTGGGTGGTCAGAAAGTTTTCATAAACACCGTAGCCGAGCAAAGAATAATTTTAAGAGCCAAGCCGTGCGAGTGTTTTATGGATTGAACCGTAGTCGGTGAGTAAAAAATTATGCAAAATAATATGATTAAAAAAATAGTATTGGCAGGTGGTTGTTTTTGGGGACTGGAGGATTTAATCAGAAAACAACCCGGAGTGGTGAACACTACGACCGGCTACACCGGCGGAGCGGTCATTAACCCAACATACGAGAACCATGAGGGTCATGCAGAAGCAGTAGAAATAGAATACGACCCGCTCGAAACCTCCCATAAAAAATTGTTGGATTTTTTCTTTCAGATTCATAACCCCACGACCTTGAATCAGCAGGGTAATGACCGAGGCACTTCCTATCGTTCAGCTATTTTTTATGGGAGCAATGAAGAAAAGAAGGAAGCCGAGGATTTTATTGTGCTGGTAAATGAATCCAAACGCTGGAAGGACCCTGTGGTGACCACACTCGAACCACTAGGAAAGTTTTACCCCGCAGAGGAATATCATCAAGATTATTTACAGAAAAACCCCGGCGGATATACGTGCCACGCCATATATTTTGACAGCTATCTAAAATAATCTTCACAACTTCGTCGTCAGCTTAATCATCTCCCCCACCTCCACTTCGGCTTCTCGCCTTTCAAATAACAAATAATAATTAATGGGATGGAGAGAATAATAAAATAAAATCCAAAGTTGATAAGAAAATCGCTCCCAGAATGAGACCAAACATTAAAATACATCCCAACCTTTAATAGAGCGAGAACATACAGCAAGATTATAACCCAGCCTTGCCAGGAAACCGGGTACCACCCCCAACCATACATCTTCGCCCTAAACCAAAGTTTGTTTTTCATAGATTAATCATACCAAATAGAAAAGTGTAGAATGGGTATATGAATTTAAATGACAATCTCTCTAGTGCCTTTAGGATTTTGCCGACCCAAGAGAAAGCGCTCAAACGCTTAGGGATACAAACCATAGA